>DXVZ01000125.1:0-3647 GCA_019417125.1 Phascolarctobacterium sp. | reverse complement strand
GTTTATCAAAAAGCATCAGGTCAAAATCAGCAAAATCTGTGGCTTTGGTTTTATCAAACTTAATTGCCGGTTCGCAGTACTGGTAAAAATCATAAGCAAAATATCCGGCAAAGCCGCCGGTAAAGGGCGGCAAACCTTTTAAACGCGGCACCTTGTATTCCGCCAGTATTTCTTTAATCTTTGCCAGCGGGTCATCGCACATAAACTTTACCGAGGCGCTGCCGCCGATAACTTCGGTTTCGTTATCCTTACAGCGCAGTTTCAGCACCGGGTCGAACCCGATAAAGGAATAGCGGCTCCAGCTTTCGTCGTTTTCCAGGCTTTCCAACAAAAAGTATTCGCTGCTGCTGTTCTTCACCGTTGATAAAAACCCCAGCGGCGTTACCATATCGGCAAAACACTCTTTGGCAAGCGGCACTGCCGTGTAATCTTTGGCAAATGCCTTTACTTCATCAAGACTTAAGTTCAACATTTGTTCCTCCTATTAATTTTTTGTTGGAAATGGACGCCGCACCAAATAAAAAAGCCTGTCCCTGTAAATATACAAGGACAGGCAAATATTGCTATAAACCTGCGGTACCACCTTGATTCGCGGAAACTTCCGCGCACTTTAGCAGAGTGCCAACACACCCCTCGCCCGTAACGCTGGCGCTGCGTTGCAGAATACTCACGGCAATGCCGCTTTGACTGCACCCTCAACGGTCCATTTATCAGACTGCTTTTCTATCCCTTCCCAGCTGCCGGGACTCTCTGTGAGCGCATCTTCTGACTTGATCTCCGTCTCGTAGGTTTAGTGGTAATTATTAACTTGTGTATAGTTTACGCACAAAGCATCAATAAGTCAACAAAAATTTATAAAAATTGTTAAAAATTTAAAATCAAACACAAATATGTAAAGCAGTTTACACATTCACCGGGCTTTTTACGTTAATTATCCTTGCGCAGGACAATTTTGGCAACGCGGTCATGCGCATCGATGTAAAAATCAAGACCAGCGTCCTCATATTCGCCCTCCTGCGGAAAATCGTAACCAATCATCATTGTTTCTTTAACGGTTTCTCCCTTTTCAGGTTCAAAATAAACAACTCTGTTAGGCATACCGTATTGGCCAACTACACGCGCAGTTTCATCACCAGCGCTTACTCCGCGCATGGTTGCAAACAACGGCGAAGTGCCTTCCATCACCGTGATGGTATGCTTTTTGCGGTTAACGCTGATTTTAACATCGTTGTATTCGTAAACGTAATCTTTACCCTGCTTGCCTTCTTTAAGCAGCTTGCCAAGGCCTGCGTTTTCCGGCACAAAAACATCGTCCAGTTTCCATTCGCCAAAGTTAATGTCCTCATCGTTTAAAAGCGGTTCTGCCTCTGCCGGGGTTAAATATTCGGTAGCAATGTAGCCCTTTTGTCCATTCCAAACGGCCTCTGCCCACGGCTGCTCGTCCTTGGTAATAAGCAGCAGTGAATGGCGCGGCAAACAGCTGATAATATTATTGCTTAATGCCGGATTAGCGCGGAAATTAACGTCGTCTTCCGCCAAAATCATAAATTCGCCGCTTTTATAACCACGTACACGTTCCGTAGAATAAAACTTGGTTAAATCCTCTGCCGATACAGAATTTGCAAATGCAGCCGCGCTAACTGCCGCAATGGCTGCCAAAGACAAAACTTTCTTTAACATTGCTGCTCCTTTCTTATTTTGCAAGCTGTTCCTTTAAATAATTTTCTGCTGCTTCCAGCTGGTTATCTTTCAATCCTTGCAAGTCAAGCTCAACCTCTACGTCGGGCTTAATGCCTGTGCCGTGAATCGAGCGGCCGCTCGGCGTATAATATTTGGCGGTGGTCAGCTTTAAGCCGGTGTTTTCGCTTAACTTATACACCGACTGCACCGAACCTTTGCCAAAGGTCTGCACACCAAAAAGTTTGCCCGCGCCGGTATCCTGTACGGCACCGGCTACAATCTCTGCCGCACTGGCGCTGCCGTGGTCAACCAGCACTGCCAGCGGGTACTTAACTTTTTCAAGCCTGGATTCTTCAACATAGGTGTTGCCGCTGCGGTCTTTAATGGAAACTACCGTGCCTTTGGGCACAATGTACTGCGCAACTTTTACGCATTCGCCCAAAATGCCGCCGGGGTTATGGCGCAAGTCAAGCAAAAGTGCCTGCATGCCCTGTTTTTCAAGTTCCATATATTTTTTAGCAAAATCATTGCCGGTTTGTTCGTTAAACACCGATATACGGATATAGCCGATATTGGTTCCCTCCAGCATCTGACCGCCAACGGATTCCACTTTAATATCGCCGCGGATTACGCGCACCGTGCGTTCAGCACCATCAACGCCTGCCAGGCGGATTTCTACTTCCGTGCCCTGTTTGCCGCGGATTTTGGCAACGACGTCTTCCAGCTGCATACCTTCAACGCTGGTGCCGTCAACGGCAAGGATTTTATCGCCCGCCTTGATGCCGGCTTCGTCGCCCGGCGTGCCTTTCATTGGTGCGACAACGACGAAATCATCGTCCTTTTTGCCAAGCACCACACCGATCCCGCCGAAAACACCGTCAGTCAAATCAGTAATTTCGCTGAAGCTTTTTTTATCAAGATAGGCAGAATACGGGTCGCCCAACGCTTTAACCATGCCAGCCGTCGCGCCGTCAAACAGTTTTTCGCTGTCAACAGGTTCTACATAATTATCGCGCACCGTTACCAGCGTTTTTAAAAATACCATGCCGCTTGCCGAATTGCCAGCGGCTTTCTGCATCAGCCCCATGATTGCGCCAAAGGTAAGCAGCGCGGTAAAGGCGCACGCCAGCAGTAAAGTAAAAAGATTAAACCTTTTATTAAACATTTACGCGCCTCCAATTTTAATATCAAGGCAAATAATTCATCGGGTCGGTCAATTCGCCGTTAAGGCGTGCCTCAAAGTGGCAATGCGGCCCTGTGGACCAGCCGGTGCTGCCTGCCAGCGCAATCGTTTGGCCCTGCTGCACGTATTGGCCTTCCGATACCCACAGCTCGCTGTTGTGCCCGTACAGGCTTACCAGCCCGCCGCCGTGGTCAATCATTACGCAGTAGCCGTAGCCGCCCAGCCAGCCTGAATACACAACCGTGCCGCTGTCGGCAGCCGCAATCGGCGTACCAGTATCACAGGCAATATCGTAACCTGAATGGTAATGCGTAGTACCAAAAATCGGGTGCGTGCGCCAGCCGTAGTACGATGTGAGTTCGCCCTGAACCGGCCAGATAAATTTGCCGGTACCACCGCCGCCCGGCATACCGCCCGCATTTTGCAGGCTGCGCAGCATGCTGGCGATGTTTTCACTGATAGCCATTAAACGGTCATATTCACCCTCAACCTGGCTGCGTTCTTCCTCGGCGGCATACAAAAGCTGCGCCCTTTCTTCGCGCCGGGCTTCGGCTTCCTGGCGTTTTACTTCCAGCTCTGCCCTTAAAACGTCCAACTCTTTTGTCTGTGCGTCCAGTTCTTCCTGGCGTTTTTCAATTTCCGCCATGGATTTATTGATGGCGTCCAGCATAGCAATATCGCGGCTGATGATTTTTTGCAGCAAAAACATACGGGACGAAAAATCCGAAAAATCTTTCGCTCCCAAAAGCACATCCAGATAATTAATCTGTCCGTTGATATAGAT
>DXVZ01000124.1 GCA_019417125.1 Phascolarctobacterium sp. | reverse complement strand
GTTATATAGGCTCTATGATTTAATCAATCTTTCCAATGCTTCAAACGAAAATAAAAATAACAAACCAAAATAAAAATTATAATTATTCGGTAATATGTAACGCCTTCACCGCTTTCAGTTCTTATATACGCAAAATTTAATGTGTTTAAAATCATTAGCGTATCAATACTACACAGGATACTCTTTAAAGTTTTCAAGATTTCACTGTTCAGAAAAACTTCATCTTTTTCATTTTCCATCTATACCCTACTCCTCTCCCACCCAAATAACCATAAATAAGAAAATGTCAAGCATTTTCTTATTTGTTTGCTATAACTTGGTTATAGCAAAGCGCGAAGTTGGGGCGCTGACCCCAGCTTTTTTATTTCAGCCGGTTTTACCTTCGTTCGGGGCAGCATTGTCAGTAAACAGAAAACCTATATCATACTTATTTTGAAAAAACTTTTCGTTAATTTTTACAGCTCCACTAACTACAAATTTGATTATTTTGTTTAGTATGTTAAAATAAACATATTCATAATTTACAGAAAGCTGGTAAAAATATGCGGTTATCAAAAATTTACTATGAATTATCCGATATTCATGACAAATTAACATTTGAATTAAATGTATCAACAAGAAATGGAACAAAATCAGTCAAAAATTTACACGATATCAATGAGCATCTCCATAAATTAGAAAATTATGATGTTTTTATTTCTGAAATTCAAAAGTTAAAAAACACCGGCAAATGTTATTATGTTACTTATCCAAATGCTGAAATGAGCGATAATGATTACAGAATATATATAGAAGCCATCCGTAGTATAAAAGATAAACTTTTAATGTTATCATATCTTTACAACGTAACCGGCTCAAAGCTTGAGGATAAAACTTTGTGCTTCTCTTTTCCAAACGAGCATAGCAACCTTAATACATTCAACTCTTTCACCTCAGGCATCAGCAAAGCATTAAATCAAATAGCTAATATTCCAAATTTTAAAGGCTCAATAACATTTAAAGGCGTCGAAAGCGGTTCGGACTGGCTTTATTTCACAATCGACGGCGATTCACTTTTCGCAACCATTACTATATTACTTCCAATCATCAAACGTATTGTTATTGATAGCATTAAGACTTTTAAAGTAATAAAAGAAACAAACTTAATTGCTGACAATAACGTAACTTTAAATGAGATTCAAAAAAAATTATTTAAAAAGTATTTTGAGGACGAAAATACATTCAATCAACTTTCTCCTGAAGACACCGAACGACTTGTTAATAGTAGCATTCAAATAGCCGAACAAATTGCAAACGGCGCCAAAACAGAAATTGCACTACTTAACGAAGCAAAATCTGATACTGAAGAAAACATAGAAAAAGCATTAAAGTCATGTGTTGAAGAATTAAAATTATTGGAACAGCCCCCAGCTGAAACCAACTCCAACACCAACGAAGAAAGTGGCAATCAAAATTAAAATCAAAAATCCAAATGTACGATATAAAGTACGTTTAACTTTCTCATTAACATTGTTTAATGCCTTTTTGTGTTGTTGAATTGCATAATCGGTATTTTCCATATCTTTCAAAAAGCAATTGCGACAAAAACCGCTGTATAAGGTATGCCCACATTCAGGGCATACTCTTTTTTTAACGTTCATTCCACTTTCACCACCTCAGCCCAAAACAGTTTTACGGAATATTTTAGAACAGGCAAAAATACGATTAAAATACTTGCACAGTTTAACTACTCCGCAATCTTAGCTCTTTTAGCAGTGCAGCAACGTTGGCAACTATACTTGTAAGCCGCTCAACAGTGCCTGCGTCTGCTAACCGCAAAAACATAAAATCATTCAATTCTTTTAAAGCCTTATCTGCTGTGGATAAGGCTTTATTTTCTAACTCCTGTTTGCTTAAAGCCATTTTGCTTATTGCGTTTTCTGATTCAGCTTCAAGAGACATTTCCCGATTTATCCCTCACACCTCCCTTCAACCGGTTTTGGCTTCGCGCGTATCAGCTCTAAATAAATCTTCAATTTTTATATCGCTTGCCAAAGCATCTCTGATAGCGAAAGCCTCGCCAAGGGTAATAATGCTTTTACCAGCAAGTTTTAAAAGCAATGTGTTGTAAGAAATACCAGTCTTCGCTGCCAAATCCTTACGTGTCATTTTAGATTTAACAAGCTCAATATCTACTTGCGGATACATCTTCAGTAATTCACCTCACTGCTTACAATCATTTTGTAAACACGGAATTTCGTGTTTACAAACACAATATAGCACGTTATTTCATTATTGTCAATATTTTTCAATCATTCAATACTAAAATTTCGTGCTTCAAACTTGTAATTTTGTGTTTTATATGTTATTCTGTTTTCAAGGAGTGAATACAATGACAAGAGAAGATTTCATTAAGCTCTTAATAAAAAAACAAGGTTATAATATCAAAAGCTTTGCCGCAAAAATTGATATGCCTTACTCAACATTATTAACAATGTTAAACGGTTCAATAGGCGGAGCTGCTGTCGATAGTGTCATAAAAATATGTGCATTTTTAAAAATACCAGTAGAATTATTAAAAAACGAAAATATACCTGATAACGAATTAAATACACACAAGACCTCTTTTGAAAACTATTCTGCACACGAAACAGAATTAATAAAAAAATACCGCCAGCTTGATGCTGACGGTAAACAACGTATCGAAAACCAGTTAAATTTTGAAGTTGAACAGCTTAAAGATAAAGAAAGCGCTCCATCCGGCGCGCAGGTAAGTTGATATTTTTGGATTTTAAATAAAACCCAACAAAAATTAACCAATCGTAAGGGTTTAAGCGGTTCGTATCATACCCCTTAAGTTCTTTCGCATATGTAAATAGTGTTGTATAATCAAAACAACTAATATAAAAACGTAAAGCAGCAATAAGTAAAAAATCATTGACATAAAACTAATACATACGTATAATAGAGAAAAGAATAGCGCCGTATTCCCTACGGGGAGCGGTACGGAAAGACCTTCTCTTTTATACAGAGGAGGTCTTTTTTTATGAAAGATTTTAAAACGCTTGACGAACAAATAGATATTTTAAAAAGCCGCGGTCTGGTAATTAACAACGAAGAACGCGCTAAAGAATATCTTTTAAGCCAAAATTATTATAATCTTATTAACGGCTACGCTAACTTCTTCCCTCGCAGTGGAGAAAACTACACTGCAGGTACAAATTTTGACGAAATTACAAGCTTATATGTTTTTGAACGTGAATTTAAGCAAACATTGCTTTTAGCGATATTAGAAGCCGAAACACATTTAAGGTCCATTTTTGCATACCGTTTTGCAGAGATGTATCAAAACGAACCTTATGCTTACCTGAACATAAAGTGCTACGAGCAGAACCGTATACTTTCAGCCACAAAAACTATATCCAATCTTTCCCAAACTATACTTAAACACAATAACTATCATAAAAACGGCAGCATTGCCCACTATGTAAAAAAATATAACCAAGTTCCTATTTGGGTTTTAATTAACTACGTTAATTTTGGTGAATTACGGCATTTATTACTGCATACTACAAAAACTTTGCAAAACAAAATAGCCAAAGATTTTATAGGCTTTATCAATCAAAATATTCCAGATAATACCGCGCCATTTCCACCGGAAACATTAAACAGTTTTCTCGATAACATGAATGAAATCCGAAATATTTGTGCCCACAACAACAGGCTGTTAGGTTTCCGCTGCCGTCAAAGTACCAAACATTGGCATCCCCTGCATGATAAATACGGTATCAGCACAAACGATGACAGGCGCAGCGCCTATTCAGTATTCCTTGAGCTTCAGTGTTTTATAAGCCGCAACGAATATGCTATTTTACATAATACATTCAAAAAGCGAATCAGAACTCTTGGCAATAAATTAACAACCATTTCAATAAACGATATTCTAAAAGAACTGGGCTTTCCTGAAAATTGGCATGATAATGTTGACAAAATAGAGCAAAAATAATTTATAAAAACAACGGCAATATTCTAAAAAACATTTTGCCGACGTTGGCAAAACGATAAGTAAATTTTAAAAGTTAAATCAATCAGTTAATAAAAATCCCCCGGCGCTACCAACACCGAGGGACTGATTATAAAAATTTATACCAAATGTTTTGGCGTAGTTTTTGAAGCAGCTTTAGCTATTTTTTCACGCTCTTCGTCTCTTATTCTATCTGCAAATTCTGTTATCTTACTGCACAACCACATGCAAGCAGTTGTATTCTCGCTATAATCTGCTTCGGCATACATATTTACCCTGCCTTCTTCACGCATTCTTTCAACTTGTTTCATAGCTTCCAAATTTCCCTTTGGGTAAATAGCAAATGTCGCGCCTTTATTTTTGTTAACTAAAGAAAATGCAGGTATATCGCTTGGACCGTCAGCTACATAAATCATATTTATAAAATGTACACGCCTATACTCTTCTGGAATTTTAGTATTAACTTCTATGTCTTCTCTTACATTTACACCCTTGTTGATTTCAAATAAAGCTCGTGTTTTAGTTGTATTATCAATAGTATAACCAATTTCACTGATTTCCATCATACCGTCTTTATTAGGGGCTTCGATTAATTCACACCCCCAAACACCCTCTACATAGTCCATAACACATGAGCCCTTTATTACTTCGCTCATTCCGGTGCTAACTATATAGTGTTCTACCTTAATATCATATTCTTTATATATTTCATTATTCTCAATAATGTTTTTAGCCTTTTCAAAAATTTCAGGTATTCCGTTATAAAACTTTAGTTTTTTACCAAATTCACGTAGTTTAGCATTACTAAGCCCACTGAATTTTCCGGATTTCACATAATTAATAAAATGGTTTAAATAAATTGTATCTGGGTTAACCTTTACATTTTGTTCTTTTTTATATTTTGCAGGCAGAGCGTTAACTTCGCTCCAAAATTTTTTTGAATCAACGTTATAGGCTTGAAAAATAGGGTCCTGCATATATCCATCTACCAAAGTTTTATCAAAATCCCATACAACAGCTATTATATTTGCCATTTTATCACATCCTTTTGTAAATTAACTTTTTAGTTTTACCATATTTAAATAGCCGCCCAGGCTCCTACCCCTGAACGGCTGATGTAATCCCTTTACAACGCTAATTATAAGGCTGGATTACGCTATTATTATAGCATATACCGGCCTTAATATACAAAACCATTTTCGTGATATTACGAAAATGGTTTAAACAAAAAAAGAAAGGCTGGTATTTTTTTATGGCAAACGGAGTAATTTACGCACGCTATTCTTCCAACCATCAGCGTGAAGAAAGCATCGAAGGGCAGTTAAGAGAATGTAAGGCATTTGCCAAAGCGCAAAACATTGATATCATTAACACCTACATTGACCGCGCTTTAAGCGCCAAAACAGATGACAGGCCGGGCTTTTTAAAAATGATTGCCGACAGCAGTAAGCAGGCTTTTGATTACGTTATTGTTTATCAGCTGGACCGTTTTGCAAGGAACCGTTACGACAGCGCCTTTTACAAAATGAAGCTGAAAAAGAACGGCGTAAAAGTGTTATCGGCAAAAGAAAATATTACCAATGACCCTGCCGGCATTATTTTAGAAAGCGTATTGGAAGGCATGGCAGAATATTACAGCGTGGAGCTGGCGCAAAAAGTAAAACGCGGCATGACAGAAAACGCTTTGGCTGCGCGTTGGGCTTCCGGGCGTATTCCTTTCGGTTACAAGGTTGATGCGCAAAAGCACTTAATCCCCGACCCCGTTGCCGGGCGCGCCGTTACCATAATTTTTATACGTTTTGCGCGTGGTGAAAAAATTCAAAGCATTATAGATTATTTAAACAGCCTTAATTACAAGACAAGCCTGCGCAACAAATTTAACCGCAGCAGCTTTCAGCGGATGATTGTTAACCCGGTTTATATAGGCACTTTTAAGTGGAATGATATTGTTATCGAAAACGCAGTACCGCCTCTTGTTGACAAGTTAACTTTTGAAACATGCCAGCGCCGCATAGCTGCCAGAAAGAGAGAGAAAAACGCCGTGAACAGAAAAAGCGATATATTTTTACTTACTACAAAATTAAAATGCGCCGAATGCGGCGGCAACATGGTAGGTATATCCGGCACCAGCCGCAACAGCCAAAAGTATTTTTATTACGGCTGCTATAATACACGCCGGCACAACACTGCCTGCCAAATCGGCTACATTAACCGTGATGAGCTTGAGGATGCAGTTTTTGAAGCAGCAATAGATGTATTATCATCTGACGAAAATATTGATATAATTGCAGAACAGGCCTTTAAGATAAGCCAGCAGCAGGAAGAAAACCCGCGCATTAAAGAACTAGAATTACAGAAAAAAGATACCGAAAAGAAAATCGCTAACTTAACTAAAGCATTGGAAACAGGTTTAATTTCCGAAACTGTAACGAGAACAGTTCAAAAATATGAAGCTGAATTAAAACTCATTGAACAAGCCATTGCACACGAAAAAATCCTTACTGAACCGTTTAAAATCACAAAGCAGCACATTGCATTCTTTTTGTCGCAATTTCGCCATATGGAGCCAGCCAAAGCGCGTGAAGCGGTTTTAAATACACTTTTAAGGGAAGCTGTAATAAAAAAAGAATCTGACAGCAACTATTTAGTCACTGTCAGATTCAATTACACCGCAACACCTGCTCTTTCGGATACGAAAGAAGTAAGTGTTCGTATTATGAACGATTGGTGGAGATAAGCGGGATCGAACCGCTGACCTCTTGAATGCCATTCAAGCGC
>DXVZ01000123.1:9579-12958 GCA_019417125.1 Phascolarctobacterium sp. | reverse complement strand
GTATACAATTATAATTAACTGACAATATGATATATTTGCTGTATAATAAACAGTGTAATGTTGCACATTAAATTTTTAGAGGTGATTTATAATGCGTTTTAAATTAAGAATGGGCGTTTCCGGACGTCATTGCCATTTAAAAAGAGAAGATATGGATATTTTGTTTGGTAAAGGAAGCGAGCTGCACCCGATAAAACCGATTGTGCAGCCAGGCCAGTTTACATGCGAAGAAAAAATTATACTTGTAACCGAAAAAGGCGAAATGCCGCTGCGTGTTATCGGTCCGCTGCGTCCTTACACGCAAATTGAGCTTGCCAAAACCGATGCGCGCTTAATGGGGCTGAATCCGCCGATTTGCTTTTCCGGTTATCTTGACGGTTCGCTCGGCGGCAAAATCGTCGGCCCTGAAGGCGAAGTTATTTTGAAAGAGGGCATTATGCTTGTGCAGCGCCATATTCACCTGTGCCCGGAAACTGCCGCTAAATATCATTTAAAGAACCACGATATTGTTGCTATGGAAACCACCGGCGCACGTGCGCTGCGCTTTGAGCACGTTTATGTAAGGACCGGCCCGGACCATGCGGATGAAATTCATATTGATACTGACGAGGGCAATGCCTGCGGGCTTGAAAACGGCGCTTTAGTTGATATTGTAACCAGGCTTTAATAAGCGGCTGAGGAAATTATGCGTAAAATTTTATTTATGGCGCTGCTGCTGGTACAGCTTGCGGCAACGGCGCTGGCATACACCAATAAAGATGATGGCTTTAAAACGCCAAGCCCGGAAAGCGGAAATTATGTTGAAGCAACGGGCAGGCATTTTTACGGTTTTGTTGATGATAACGGCAGCAAGGCAGGGTACGCCGAATGCCTTACGCCTGAACAGGCGGAAAGGTTTTTTGGCGGCAAATTTACAACTGCTGCATTTGAGCAGAAATATAACGACGTTTTGCTTTTGCAGCGCAACTACATCAGCAACAGCCGCATTAAAGAGCTGCTTGGCAAACCGGTAGTTTCCCAGCTTTTCGGTTTTGACCAGGACGCTGAGCCTGATTATATTGTTTCCGCGCAAAAATTTGGCAGCAATAAATATATTGTTGTTACGGTTGATACGGGCATTGGCGGCGAACCGCTGACGTTATATTATACTTCTGCCAACGATAAGCTGTATGTGCTGATGGCAGAGCAGGAAGCACCTGCACAAAAAGCTGCGTTAGAGGAAAACATGATTGGCGTTATCGGCAGCGCGGACGGACCGACCGATATTTATGTAACTGGCAGTGTACCAAAAGTAACCGATACCAACTTTTTAAAGAAATTTAAAACTTTTCAACCGCAAGCTGCTGAGCAGCCATTTGGCTTTAAAGAAAAAATTGCCGGTGCTGCCGTGACCTTGCCGGAAGATTGGTTTTACGTTCAGCTTTTTGATAACAGGTACAACGGCGAAAATATCGGCGTAACTATTGCTATGCCGCAGCAGGCAATGCAGCGTATTCTATCCGAAGCGCTGGATATCGGCGTGACGGATATTGAATCGGCGGTAGCCGCTTCGCGTGAGGCAAGTGCTGATTCAAGCGCTATCGGCTTAAAAAAAGATGAACTGGCAGATATTTTCCGCCACGGAATTGTTCTTATGTCCGTTAAGGATAACAACAAAAGCATAAATGAATATTTGTTTGCTGATTTCAAGCAAGCAGAGTACAGCATTACAGAGAGCATCAAAGAATTGAAGGCTTATCTGCTTAAGCAACAGGCAGAAATTAAAAACTTTGATTACGGCGTGGATATTAAAGACGGGCAGGGTAGTTTTTACCTGCAAACAGAGTTGAAAGCAGTGCAGACAGATTTTTATTACAATTTGTTTGCAGAAGGCAAAGCTGCTGGTAAGAAAGCGTTTATAGTTTTAACTTTTGACCGTACTGACGGCGGCAGCGCTGCTTTGGAGCTTTGGCAAAACAAAGCCGCCCTGCAAAAATAAGGCCTGATTATTGCCTGATTATTTTTAAAAGAGGGTATATTATGAAAAAATTATACGCAAGTATTTTAATGACTGGCCTGCTGTGCGGCTGCGCTTTAACGGCTGATGCTTTTGAATATGCGGCGAAAGAAACAGGTTTTTCGCTTAACGTTCCCGACCAGAACATTATGATAGTAGGCGAAAATATGTTTGCCGCCGAAAACCGTGTTTTTGATTTAGATAAAAACGCTGTAAAAACCAGCGGTATGCACATAGCAACGGCGCTTACAGCGGCACAGGTTAAGCAAAATTTTGACGCTGATTTCAGCACCGGAAAGTTCAATACCGACCTGCAAAGTATAAAAAATCTTTTAAAAACAGATAAAAATCCGCTGCAAAACGACGCTTATAAATATCTGGCACGGGCAGCGGCTGGCGCTTATGTAAATTACAGCGGCGACGATGCCGATTTGGCAGGGCTGCTGCAATTAAACAAGCAATTTGCCAAAATGGCGTCAATTAATAAAACTTCGGTTGAAAACATCGGCGGTAAAAACGCTTTGCTTGTAGAATCAGACATTAAAGATATTGCGTTTGAGCTGAAATTGCCGGTGCAAAAATCCGAACTTTTTAATGAAAACATGAGCGATAAGGCCCAGCTTGACGCAATGAGCGAACAGGGTATGAAGGTATCTTTTGATGAGGACGGCTATTTGCTTGCCAGGTTTGACAATCTTTATAATATTAAAGAAAAAACTTATCTGATGTCCGCCAACGATAATCTTTATGCGGTTATCAGCCTGCATGTCGCCGCAGATAATTTGCCGGGCGTTAACAGCCTGTACAAACTTGACACAAAAGCCTTTAATAAATTCAGCAAAGAGCTTGTAAAAAGCATTAAGTTTACAAAGCCGGAACCGCAGACCGAAAAGGCGCTGACGATTAATGATAAAATTAGCGGGCGAAAATTGCAGCTGCCGGAAAAATGGCTGTATACCCAAACGGATTTCAGCAGCATTTACGGCGTCGATAAGGGCGGCTTTGAGCTTACTTCTTACAGCGCGCTGCCGGAAACTTCGCTGGATGCTGCAAACAATGCCATTAAAACCTTTGGCATCAGCTTTGAAAGCGGCACCAACACTTTAAAAATGGATTTATCGCAGTTTACCATGCCGGACTTGCTGAACCTTTTTAACGAAGGTATTATTATGGCAAGCGGTAATTTTAATGGCGTAGCCAAAATTGAACCGGATTTTAGCAAATACGCCGACGAATATAAAGTTATTTTTGATAACCCGGCAATTACTAAGGAAGCGGTAAACAACACCATGGAACAGATTTTTAGCAGCCTGCGCCCGGAAGAAGTTGCAGCGGTTGAAAAGTATATTAAAGCCGAAAACTTTAATTACAGCTTTGACATTA
>DXVZ01000123.1:0-9569 GCA_019417125.1 Phascolarctobacterium sp. | reverse complement strand
CTGTGAAGCCGATGTAAAAGCAAATATTCCCGATATTTTTAAAGTGCTTCCGGAAGCGAATATTATTGCCGGTAATGCGGCAACTGCCAACGAAGCGCGCGGGCAGTTGACAAGCGAAAAATTGTTCGCTATGCTTGATACCAACCTTGTACCGCTTGACTGCTATTTTAAAAATCAATTCTATTTTGACAGAAGCCAGCGGTTTAATAATCTGTTTTATTTTACCAAAGGCGAAAAGGCAACAGGCAATCCACAAATTATGCAGCAATTTACGGCGACAGATTTATATTTGTTCTGATTTATGCTATAATTAAACAGTAACTAAGAGGCTTATGCAGAAAATGCCTGAGCCTCTTATATTTTTGAAACTTTATGGAAAATTCATCGTCATAAATCGCTTGTGAGCGTTTTTTATAATCAGCGAATAAGAAGATGAGCTTTTGTCATTAAAAACGCTTAAAACGCAAATTTGACGGCGCAAAACAGGAAACCGATAAAATATTGATAAAGTTTCGTCCGATATAATTTTTTAAGTAAAATTGTAAGCAGACCGCAATTGTTGTAAGCATTGGTTCTAAATGCGTTATGATTTCAGCGGACTATTTTGCAAATTTTACATAATATATATTATCGGACGTTATTTATTATATTGCTATAATCACGCTGTTTTCTCGGCAACTGCCTACCACTAACTCTTACGTATGGATTTATAATAATTTTAACAAATGGCAAACAAATGTTTTGACTCTTGTATAATTTACTGTTATAATAAAAATATAACAAATCTATTTTCAGGAGGCTAGTGCTTAATGGCCAGACATAAACGTTTTTCTAATTTTGACGGGCAAATTACTGAAGAAATGCTGACTGAACGCCAGCGTCAGATTTTAAATTATATTCGTGACTGTGTTAAGACTAAAGGCTATCCACCTGCAGTGCGTGAAATCGGCCAAGCCGTTGGCTTATCTTCCAGCGCTAGTGTACATAACCACCTGCATAAATTGGAAGAATACGGCTTTTTACAGCGCGACCCTTCCAAACCGCGTGCACTTGAGCTTACGCAAGATAGCGAATGGCGTCAAAAGACCGTAGTTCCCGTGCCTTTGGTTGGCCGCGTTACGGCTGGTGTGCCTATTTTAGCGGTTGAAAATATTGAAGAAACTTATCCTATTCCTCTTGATTTACTGGGCTGTGCAGAAGATGTGTTTATGTTATCAGTAAGCGGCGACAGTATGATCAAAGCCGGTATTTTAGATCATGACTATATTGTAGTGCGCAAGCAGAATTTCGCCAACAACGGCGATATTGTAGTTGCCTTGATTGATGGCGAAGAAACTACTGTAAAACGCTATTTCCGTGAACTGCGCTGCGTACGTTTGCAGCCAGAAAACGATGCTTACCAGCCTATCGTTGGTGGTGATAATATCCAAGTTATCGGTAAGGTTATTGCTGTTTTCAGAATGTTATAACGCAATTATAATATCTAAATAATATGATTATTATTCTATTATAATATCTGTAAAACGTTATATTGACATCATTATAATATAAAAAGAGAAGCCTCTGCATTATTGCAAAGGCTTCTTCTATTTTAAGTACTGTTGTTTATATTGCTGTTATTTTAGCGGTTTTGGTTATGTTATTGATTTACCATTTTTCGGGTATGTTTTCAAACTGACCGATAACGTACATTGTTCCTAGCATTTCGGTAAGCAAAGTGCCTTCTTTATTAAAGGTTTCAACTCTGATGATGATAATTTTATGTCCGCGCTGAATTACCGTTGCCACGGCAGTCGCAACATCTCCAGCGTGCAGGTTTTTAATAAAATTAATAGTGTAATTAATGGTTACAACCCTTGCGCCAACGCTGGCGCTTGCCATGCCAAGCGCAGTATCCGCAAGTGCAGCCAGCGAGCCGCCGTGCGCAACTTCGTACAGATTTGTATGCTTGGCAGCGTCGATAGGCATTTCAAGCGTTACTTTGCCGCATTCTACGTCAACAAGTTCCATGCCGCACAACTTAACAAAGCTGTTAATGCTGTACACGTTTTTAATGACCTGCATATATTCTTCTTTCGGAGTCATAAAATCACCTTCCTGCTGAGATTTTTATTACTTATGCCCTACCATCTGAGCGGCGCTCATAATGGCAATACGGCCATGTTCAAAAGTTAAACCACCTTGAAAATATACATTGTACGGTTCACGGCACGGCCCGTCGGCGCTTAATTCAATGGAAGCGCCCTGAACAAAGGTTCCTGCCGCCATAATAATTTCATCCTGGTAACCAGGTATCATTGCCGGGACAGGCTCTACATGTGCATCGACCGGCGAATTGGTTTGAATGGCTATGCAGAAATTACATAGTTTTTCGCGTGTTTCCAGGCGTATTGCCTGAATTATGTCGCTGCGGCGTTCTTCTGGCAGCGGTTTTACCGAGTAACCAAGTTTTTCAAATACGGCAGCAGCAAAGATTGCTGTTTTTACTGCCTGCATTACTACATGTGGCGCTATAAACAGCCCCTGGTAAAATTCACGGGCCGTATCGCCAAGAGTTGCGCCCATTTCTCCGCCCAAACCAGGTGCGGTAAGACGGTATGAAGCCAGTTCTACCAAATCTGCACGGCCGGCAATATAACCGCCGGTCGGAGCAAAGCCGCCGCCCATATTTTTAATTAACGAACCTGCAATTAAATCAACGCCTACTTCGGTTGGTTCCTGTTTTTCGATAAATTCGCCGTAGCAGTTGTCTACAAAGCAGATAACGTCAGGCTTAACTTTTTTTACGGCGGCACAAATTTCTCCGATTTGCGCAACGTTCAGTGTTTTGCGCACGCTGCTGTAACCGCAGGAGCGCTGGATATGGATAAGCTTAGTTTTTTCATTTATAGCGCTGCAAATGGCTTCTAAATCCGGTTTATCGTCCTGCATGGGAATTTCTTTATAGATAACGCCTAAATCTACCAGCGAACCGGTGGTTTTAACCGGGCTGCCGATAATGGTCTGCATAGTATCGTAAGGCGTTCCTGTTGCGGCAATCATCTCATCACCGGCGCGCAGTACGCCCAGCAGTGCTACTGCCAGTGCATGGGTGCCGCTTACAAACTGCGAACGCACAAGTGCCGCTTCCGTATGGAAAATGTCCGCGTAAATCGCGTCCAGTTTTTCGCGGCCAACGTCCGAATATGCATAGCCTGTGGTAGGTTTTAAATAATAGTCCGAAACCATGTGCTTACGAAATGCCTGCATTACTTTTGCGGTATTAAATAAAGCTGCTTCTTCGTAAACTTTAGAATATTTGGCAACGTCCTCAAGGGCAATTTTTTCAATTTCTGTATAATCAACCATTAAAATTTTCACTCGCTTTTTACAATATAATCGTTATAATTTTCCAAATCTTCTACTGGCAGAATTACTTTCATCACAGTCCCCTGCTCTGTGTATTCCTGCGATAAAACATTGGCGTTTTCGTGCAGCTGCGCTGCTTTGGCACTTTCGGCATACGGAATGGCAAGCGTAACTTCAACTGATTTGCTTTTTAAATGCGCTTCAATAAGCTGCTGTAAAGCTTCCAAATTAAGACGCTTAACTGCGGAAATGCAGACGGTATCTTCTTCCTGCCCTAAACGTTCTGCCAGCATACTATCGGGCGACAGCTTATCAATTTTATTATAAACAGTTACAACCGGTTTGTTTTCTGCGCCGATTTCTTTTAATACTTCGTGTACGGCAGCAGCCTGTTCTTTATATAGTTCATGGCTGACGTCGATAACGTGTACCAGTAAATCAGCCTCCGTAACTACTTCCAGCGTGGAACGGAAAGCTGCAATCAACTGATGCGGCAGGCGCTGGATAAAACCAACGGTATCGGTAAGGATGATTTCCTGCTTGTTAGGCAAAGTCAGCTGGCGTGTCGTTGGGTCCAGCGTGGCAAACAGCTGGTCTTTAGCGTAAATATCAGAATTGGTCAGAATGTTAAGCAGAGTAGATTTACCGGCGTTAGTATAGCCAACCAAGCTTACTTCAAAAACATTGTTCTTTTTACGCTTATTGCGGTGCAGCGTGCGTACAGCCTTAACTTTTTCTATCTGTTCTTTGATAAAGGCAATACGGTCTCGGATTCTGCGGCGGTCAACTTCCAGCTTGGTTTCACCGGGGCCGCGCGTACCAATACCGCCTCCCAAACGCGACAGCATTAAACCCTTGCCCATAATACGCGGCAAGGTGTATTGCAGCTGTGCCAGTTCTACCTGCAATTTGCCTTCGTTGGTGCGTGCGCGCTGAGCAAAAATGTCTAAAATTAGGGCTGTTCTGTCAAGAATCCTAATGCCCATTACGTTTTCAATATTGCGCTGCTGCGCAGGTGAAAGTTCATCGTCAAAAATGCACAGGTCGATGTTTTCCTGCTGGGCATATAAGGCAAGCTCCTGTACCTTCCCTCTGCCTATAAAGAACGCCGGGTCAGGCTTTTGGCGTTTTTGCACAAACTTTTTAATTACCGTTGCACCTGCTGTATCGGCAAGCTGCTTTAATTCTTCCAGCGAATCTTCAACAGTCCACAGAGAGTCGTTTCTGCCCCACTCCATACCAATTAAAATAGCGCGCTCTGACATTACCTGCAAAGAAGCAGTACCCGTTTGTTTATCAAGTATACGTTCAATTGTACCGACAGTATTAACAAAATTAATATTTTCTGCTTCTTCAAATGTTAGCGGCCCGTAACATTCGGCAGTGTAATTCTCATTGCTGTCGATGCCAGTAATCAGCCCAAAGGTTAATGTTGACTGGCTGAAATCCGGCGACACAACACCGATAGCAACCATAGCATCGTATTTGTTGTTTTTTAGCGCGGAAATATCAACGCCGCTTAAATTAGGATTGCCGCCCGGATGCGTATGAATGCAGCGTATACCGCTTAAACGCCCAGCCCCGCGCCTGCCGCTGAACGCCGGTAGTTCAACGGTAGCATTATCACCAACGGCAATGTCAATAATCTGCCCGCTGCGGGTAATATAAACTGAAATTTCCCTGTTAATGAAATCAGTAATATCAGCCAGCTTTAAGGCAAGCTCCTGCGAAACAAGCTGTGGCGACTGATAATCATATAATTTTTGCAGTTCTGCTATAACGCTGTCGCGTATGCCTTTTAAATTGCCTGAAATCTCACGCATAATTATACCTCAAAGAGCAGACAGTATTCTGCCTGCTCTCTTTCTTAGTCAGATTTTATTGGCGGCTGCGTGCCGGTTCAACATTTACTTTGTAGCCTTTAATGGTATTGCGGTGCATTACGCCCAGCACTTTTTCGGCAACATCCTCCGGTACTTCCACAAACGTAAATTTATCGTAAATATTAATTTTGCCGATGTCTTTCGCCGGAATATCCGCTTCAATGGCAATCGTGCGCACAATGTCCTGTACGCTTATTTTCTGGCTGCGGCCGATATTCATAAAGAAACGTACCATACCCGGACGCCCGCCAGTATTGGATAAATCTTTGGATAAAACGTCTTCTTTAGGTGCTTCTAAAGCCTTATTGCCTTCCTGCATCAGCTTTAACGCTGCGGCAATGATGTCTTCAGCAGCGTAATCCTGCAAAAGCGTTTCGGCAATCGGCATATAATCATGGTAATGGTTAAGTTCCAGCACCGCCTGCATACGCGAGATAATAATTTCGCGCTGGCGTTCTACAACATTAGCGGTTGTTGGCAGCTGGCGGCGCATAATTTTAGTGTTAGCTGCGCGCTCAATCAATTTTAACTGGCGGAATTCACGCGGGGTAATAAAGGTCATGGCAATGCCGGTGTTACCTGCCCTGCCGGTACGTCCGATGCGGTGTACATAGCTTTCGGGGTCCTGAGGAATGTCAAAATTGATAACGTGAGTAATGTTGTCAATATCAATGCCGCGGGCAGCAACGTCAGTGGCGATTAAAATATCGGCAGTCCCTTCGCGGAATTTTTTCATAACGCGGTCACGCTGGGTCTGGCTTAAATCGCCATGCAGACCTTCAGCCATATAGCCGCGGCTGGCAAGGGCAATCGCCAAATCGTCTACTCCTTTTTTAGTGCGGCAGAAAATAATGATTTTGCCGTCAATTTCCGCATCCAGCAAGCGGCACAAACCTTCAACCTTATCCTTGGTTTCAAAATAATACTGCTCAATCAAAGGTACGGTCAATTCTTCCTTGCTGACGGTTACATTTTTGGGAGCTTTCATGTATTTTTTGGTCAAGCTTAAAATCGGGCGCGGCATGGTTGCCGAAAACAGTAGCGTCTGCCGTTCTGCCGGCAGGTTGCGCATAATTTCTTCCATATCGTCAACAAAGCCCATATCCAGCATTTCGTCGGCTTCGTCAAGTACTAAAAATTTAATATGGTCAAGCTTAATAGTATTGCGGTTAATGTGGTCAATTAAGCGTCCCGGCGTGCCGATAACAATCTGTACGCCGCTTTTTAATGCGCGGATTTGCCTTTCAATCGGCTGGCCGCCGTAAACCGGCAGGGCTTTAATGCGCGAGGTACGGCCGATTTTGCCAACTTCTTCCGCTACCTGGATAGCAAGTTCGCGGGTCGGAGTCATAATCAGCGCCTGGATATGTTTGTGGTCAGTAATGCTCTGCACCAGCGGAATACCGAAAGCAGCAGTTTTACCAGTACCTGTCTGTGCCTGTCCTATAACATCATAGCCGTCCAACACAAGCGGAATTGTCTGTTCCTGAATGGGCGACGGTTCTTCAAACCCCATATCCGTTAACGCTGTTACAATTTTTTTATCCAGCAGCAGGCTGCCGAACATTTCTTTTTGATTAGTTGTCATTTGTTTGTATTCTCCGTTTCTTTTTCCTTTATTCTGTCTATAACCATAGAAATTGCCGCCAGCGCGCTGCGCATTTTATTATCGGCGCGTGTGCCGCCAAAAATATGCTTGATGCATTTTGTGCCGCCCTCATCGGCTACAGCCATATATACAAGCCCTACCGGCTTATCTTTGCTTGCCCCTCCCGGTCCGGCAATACCTGTAATGCCAACTCCGTAAGTTGTGCCAAACAGTTCGCGCACGCCCTGCGCCATTTCGCAGGCTACCTGTTCGCTTACGGCACCGTAGGCTTCAAGGCTTTCTTCCGATACGTTTATCAGCTTATGCTTTGCCATATTGCTGTAAGTAACGGCGCTGCCAAGCAGATATTCGCTGCTTCCGGGTACGTCCGTTACAAGGCTGCTTGCCAGCCCGCCGGTGCACGATTCTGCAAAAGCGATAGTGCTGCCAGTTCTTAACAGCTCCTTGCCAAGATATGACGCCAGTGTTTCATCATCCGTACCGTAAATATAACGGCTTAAACGATTATTTACCAACGCTTCCATAGCGGCAATTAATGTTTTGGCTTCGTTAATTTCCATACATTTTGCCGTCAAGCGGATGATTATTTCTCCCTTACGGGCATAAATAGCAATAGTAGGATTAGTCTGCGAGGTTATAATATCGTCCAAAAGTTCGGCAACGGCACTTTCGCCAATTCCGCGCAGCCTGATGATATGTGAGTAAATAACGCCTTGTTTGGCATAATGGCTGATTAAAAACGGTTCCAGCTGTTTTTCGTAAACGTGCTGCATTTCCGATGGCGGCCCCGGCAAAAGCACAATCAGCTTACCATCGTGATTAATGGCAAGCCCCGGCGCAGTACCTACTTCGTTGGTTAAAATTTCCGCTCCCATCGGTATCATCGCCTGTTTTTCATTGTTGCCGGACATACACAGCCCGCGCCTGCAAAAATAGCTGTTAATGCGGTTCCATGTATCCAAATCAAGATAAGTGCCAAGCCCCAGCATTTCGCATAAAACTTCTTTAGTAATATCTCCGCGGGTCGGTCCAAGTCCGCCGGTAGTAATAATAATATCGGCACGCCCTAAAGCATTTTTAAATACGTCTTTCAAACGAGCGACGTTATCGCCGACAGTGGTCTGGTAAAGCACATCAAAACCTAGTTTATTCAGCTGCCTGGACAAATACTGAAAATTAGTATTTAAAATTTCGCCCAGCAGCAGTTCCGTACCAGTATTTATTACTTCGACTTTCATGACCCTTCCCCCTTCTGTTATATTCTTTCGCCCACAGATTCGTAGGTAAAACCCTGCAGAATATTTACTTTTACAAAATCACCGAGTCTAATCTCACCCGGATTTTCTATAAACACCAAACCGTCGATATCCGGTGCTTCGCGGTAAGAACGCCCGTAATATAAACCGGAACCATCCTTCTCGATGCCTTCAACCAATACCTCCAGCGTCATGCCTTCGGTATCTTTGTGCAGTTCTTCTGAAATCTGCGCCTGCAAAGCCATCAGTTCGTGGTAACGCTCCTGCTTCACTTCTTCGGCAATTTGGTTAGGCATGCTGCCTGCAACAGTTCCTTCTTCCTGCGAATAAGCAAAAACGCCAGCGTTTTCAAAACGCTGTTCTTCCACAAAGGCTTTTAGTTCTTCAAAATCCTCTTCCGTTTCACCAGGGAAGCCGACAATAAAGGTTGTTCTGATAACAATGCCTTGTATACGCTCACGCAGCTTTTTCAGCAAAGCGCTGACTTCTTCTTTAGTATCATACCTATTCATCGAAGCAAGCAGCCTATTGCTGGCGTGCTGCAGCGGCAAATCGATGTATTTGCAAACTTTGTCTAAAGTTGCAAAAGCTTCAATCAGTTCATCGGTAAAATTATTAGGGTAACAATACATTACCCTAATCCATTTAAGGCTTTCAATGTTGTTAAGCTCTTTTAACAAATCTGCCAAAAGCAGTTTGCCGCCCGGTAAATCTTCGCCATAACGGGTTGTATCCTGTGCAACAACAATCAGTTCTTTTACGCCGTTTGCTGCCAGCGCTTTCGCTTCATTAAGCACCTGCTCCATCGGCTTACTGCGGTACGGTCCGCGGATTTTCGGTATAGCGCAGTACGAGCAGCAATTGTCGCAGCCTTCGGCAATTTTTAAATAAGCCGTATAAGGCGGCGTGGTTAAAATACGCGGCAAAAATGTTTCCTTGCTGGTATAAATAACGTCCGGTTTACTGCGCTCCAGCATTATAAAGCGTTCACCGTGCATGACGCGTTTTATAATGCTGCCGATTTCGTCATAAACTTCAACACCGGCAACAACGTCAACTTCCAGCATTTCTTTAAACAAATCTTCGGCATAACGCTGGCCAAGGCAGCCGGTTACAATAAGTTTGCGGCAAATGCCGGATTTTTTATATTCTGCCATCTGCAAAATCGTATTAATGGATTCTTCTTTAGCAGATTCGATAAATCCGCATGTGTTAACGATAATAATTTCTGCTTCGGCAGGGTCGTTGGTTATTTCAAAATTTTCTTCGTGGATAAGCCCCAGCATGGTTTCTGAATCAACCAGGTTTTTAGGGCAGCCCAGACTTACTATGCCAATTTTCACTGTATGTCCTCCGTTTAACTTTCAAATCTAACGGTTTCAAGCCACTTATTAATCAGCCTATCGGCTTTATTTTGTTCAAGATAATAAGTATTAAGCCATAATTTACCGGCATCAGCTTCACTTGGCGAAA
>DXVZ01000122.1 GCA_019417125.1 Phascolarctobacterium sp. | reverse complement strand
GGTATACATTTGCCAACGTCTGCGCCTCAATGCCCTGCGTAGCGTCGATAACCAAAAGCGCACCTTCGCAGGCTGCCAACGCACGCGAAACCTCGTAAGTAAAATCGACATGGCCAGGCGTGTCAATAAAATTCAGCATATATTCCTGCCCGTCGCGCGCAGTGTATATGCTGCGTACCGCCTGCGCCTTAATAGTAATGCCGCGCTCACGCTCCAAATCCATCGAATCGAGAATCTGCTCCTCCATCTCGCGCTTGGTAAGTGTGCCTGTGTATTCAATCAAACGGTCTGCCAGGGTGGATTTACCATGGTCAATATGGGCGATAATCGAAAAATTACGTATATGTTTCTGGTCCATTGCTTGCTCCTTATAAAACTTACAAAAAACTTTTCTGAAATAATATTATATCATTTATCAAGCATTGCCCGCAAGTGGGCGGCGTTGGCATAGCATTATAAAAATTGCCGCAAAAGCGGATTTTATAATAAAAAGCCCTTGCGTGTACCTGTACTTTGTGGTAAAATTACTTGGTAAAGGTAATTGATGGTAGGAGGTGAATTCGTTGCCGAACATTAAATCTTCCATTCGTAGCGTAAAAACTGATGCAGAACGCCGTGCAAAAAACGCACCTGTTAAAGCTGCAATCCGTAACATTGCCCGTAAAGTAGTTGCTTTAACCGAAACCGGCACTCAAGAAGATGCAAAAGCTACTTATGTAACTGCATCCGGTTTAATTGATAAAGCAGCTCGTAAAGGTATTATCCACAAAAACGCTGCCAACCGCAGAAAATCCAGACTTGCTAAAAAAGTCAATGCTATGGAGTAATCTCCGTATATTAAAGCCTGCAAATGCTTGCAGGCTTTATTTTTTTGCATTCAACCGCGTTTAATAATTTTTTCTCCAAATTTATTCTTTAAAAAATCTACGGCAGCATTACGTTTTTTCAGTTTTTCGTTTTCGTTAAAATTAAGTACCGGCGCAGTGCCCTCGCTTTCCAAATGCGAAATGCTTACCCCCAAAAGCCTCACACCCTCCGTAAATTTTACCTGCTGCATCAGCTTCAGCGCCAGCGCATAAATTTCTTCATCATAAGCAACTGGCAGTTCGGATGTTATGCTGCGCGTAATTGTTTTAAACGAATTAAATTTTACCTTTAAAGTTACCGTGTAACCGATTAAATTCTTTTTGCGCAGCCGCCATCCGGTTTCGCCGCACAAATCGCGCACGGCATTACGTAAATCGTCAAAACTATATAAATCCTCATCGTAGGTATGTTCCTTACCTATGGATTTGGCTTCCGTTTCGTTAACAACAGGCCTGTTATCAATGCCGCGGGCAAGGTCATGTACCGTTTGTGCGTTAACGCCAAAAACCTTCTGTAAAATTTTTATATCGGCGGCAGCAATTTTGCCAATAGTATCAATACCATATTGCAAAAGCGCGGCTTCAGCACTTTTGCCAATGCCAAAAATTTTACGCACCGGCATCGGCGCAATAAAGGCAGCAGCGGTTTCTGGCTTTATCAGCACCATGCCGTCAGGCTTATCCAAATCTGAGGCAAGCTTTGCCAGAAATTTATTCGGCGCAATGCCGACGGAAGCGTGCAATCCAGTATCACTGTAAATTTGCTCTTTAACGGCTTTGCCAAGCGTTACAACATCAGGGTACAGGCCTTCCATGCCGCTAATGTCCAAAAATGCCTCATCAACGGAAAGCTGCTCCACCAGCGGCGAAAAACTGTGAAAAATTTCCATAATCCGGTCAGAAAGTTCTTTATAGCGCCGCATTCTTGGATAAATATAAATTCCCTGCGGGCACAAGCGCTTTGCCATGTGCATCGGCATGGCGGAATGTACTCCAAACTTGCGCGCCTCGTACGAGCAGGTAGAAACAACACCACGCCCGCTTAACCCGCCGACAATAACGGGCAAGCCTTTAAGTTCGGGGTTATCAAGCTGTTCTACCGACGCAAAAAAAGCGTCCATATCTACATGCATAATCCAGCGCTGCATTACAATTCCTCCACAAATTTATATAAATATCATAACACGTACGTTCGCTTTTTGCCATTATTTTTTGCTATTTTTGTCGTTTTTTTAACCCAGTTAAATTACGCAGCTAAAATTTTATATTGTTTTATAACGCAATTAAGCAGCAAAAAAACAGCATTTCTGTAAGCTTACAGAAATGCTGTTTTTTTTTTTAGTTTAGCGAGAATACAACTTGTACACGCGCGTTCAATTTAATTTTCCCCGGTTCCAGCTGCGTTGCAGCGCTGTTGTCGGCTGCCAGCATCGTACTTCTCATTTTGTAACCGGCTTCAACAATGGCGCCGCCCTCAAAACTGTTTACCTCTGCGCTCAACATGCTGCCCAAAGTTCTGTTACCTGCTCCGGCAACAACCTCCGCCTTGCTGCGGGCATTTTCTACCGCCGCTGCCAAAAGCTGGCGCTGAACATTGTTTTTGCTGCTCAGCGTAAAGCTGACATTATTAATATTGGTAGCGCCCGATTTTACCGCAGCGTCAATAACCTGCGACACTTTATTAATATCGTTAACCGTTATCTTTAAGTTAGAACTGATAACAAATTTATCTGGCTGGCGTTCGCCGCTTTTGGTCGTTTTGTATTCCTGGTATAAATTATAACCGGTGCTTTGCAGATTATCGCCGGTAATAGCAAGCCCCAAAAGCGCCTGGCGTATTTGCCCGGCAATCCGTGCTTCTTCAGCACGGGCAGTTTCTGCCTCATCAGCTTTAACCTTAATGCCTAAATCAACATAAGCCATATCCGGTGCAATCTCCTGCTCAGCCATACCATTTACCAAAATTGTGTTCGGCTCAGCGGCATCCACCAGGTTCGTGCCAGCAAAACTCAACGCCAATAACGCTGCTGCAAGTACCGATGCAATTTTTTTCATACTAACACCTCCGTTATTTGCTTACATTATAAAAGGCAAATATGTTTTATTTATGTTATTTTACGTCAAAATTTACTTTTCCTAAAACTTTGGCTGCTTCGCTGTCATCGCTGACATTTTTTTGTGGGCTGGCAGCCGCATATTTCTTCAGCAGCATATTGACGATGTTGTAATCAACAAGGCTTCCCGGCCCATCCATACAACC
>DXVZ01000121.1 GCA_019417125.1 Phascolarctobacterium sp. | reverse complement strand
ATATTATGCAGTGCATATACATAGTTATTATAGTATTTATTTACATTTTTAAATTTTAGAACAGGTTCCATAAAACATTCTCCCGCCTTACGGCTTAATTATCAATGAGCGTTGATGTTTTTATTCAGCTCAACAATCGGCTGGTAATCCTCCATGCTGCATTCAATAAAGCGCGCATCGGCTTTTTTAATTACCTTGTCAAAATAGTCTTTGTTGTTATAATCAACCAGGAATTTGGTTAAGGTTTTCTTCAAATCTTCGTTAACGGTTTTGCCTACAACCATGGCTTCCGCCGGGATAGCTGCGGAAGAATGCACTACCTTAACGGCGTTGGGGTCGGCGTTGCCGTTTTTAAATTCGCTTGCCATAATCTGGTCGGAGATAGGCACAATGTCAACGTCGCCTTTAATTACTGCCTGCAAGCCAGCCTGATGTTTGCCGGAAAAGCTTACTGCTTCAAAAAATTCGCCGTTAGTGTGGATTTTTTCGTTCGTCAAATGTAAATCCGGAAAAGCTTTCATAATTTCAGAAGTCGGCACCAGGTTGCCGGAAGTGGAATCCGGGTCTACGAAAGCAATGGTTTTGCCCTGAAAATCTTTAATGCTGTTAATTTCTGCATTATCTTTTTGGGTAATGAATACGGAATGGTATACAGCCTGCGCTTTGTCTCCGTTAGGGGCTTTCATAACAATCGGGGTTACGCCTGCGCGTTCAGCGCCCATAGCAACTGCCAGCGCTCCCATATAAGCCATATCGGCTTTGCCGGTGCGCAGTGCTTCGATAATAGCAGTGTAATCGCTCGCCTGAATTTCTTTAACGTCCATATTAATTACTTTGCCAAGGTCTTTAGCTAAGGTACTTCTGGCGTCGGTGCTGTCCGTGGTGGATTCGTTAGGAGCATAAGCGATGGTAAAGGTTTTCTTTTCTGCCTGTTGGCTATTGCCGCCGCACCCTGCTGCAAAACTGCCGAAAGCAACCATTGCGGATAATAAAATGCAAGCTACACTTTTTTTCATGATTCATTTCTCCTTTTTGTTAAAATACGCTTTTTAAAATTTCTTCAACATTTTCTGCGGTCAGTTCTGCCGGGTTGTTGTCAGCGCGCCCTTTGGTCATACTGTGGGCGGTAAGGTCCGGCAACTCTTCTTCTTTGGCGCCCCAGTGGCTTAATTTAGCTGGGCTGCCGGATTTTTCAAGAATAGAGGTAACTTTTTCAGATAATTCATCCACATTTTTTACGCCGAAAGCGTTAAACAGTTCGCCGCTGTTTTGAATGTACGGCAAGTTTAAGCGCATTACCGGCGCCAGCAAAATGCTTACGGCAACGCCGTGGGGAATGTGGTACTTCATTGTCAATGGGTAAGAAATGGAATGGCAGGCGGTTGTGCGCGTATTGCTGAACGCCAGCCCTGCCAGCATACTGCCCTGCGCCATAGCGTCGTGCGCTTCTTCCTTGCCGCACAACAGGCCTTCGATGTTATCCATAACAATTTTTATCGCTGCCAGGGCATGTGCACGCGATACGGTGTTGCTTGCCTTTGCCCAGTAACTTTCCGCGGCATGGCACACAGCGTCCAGCGCGGAAGATACCGCCAGTTTAACCGGCATGGTAGAAGCCAGTACCGGGTCTACAACGGCTGCGTAAGCGTAATTATCCTGCGTATCAACAGAATATTTTTTGTTGTGCTCGCTGTCCCACACGGTTGCCCAGCAGGTTACTTCGCTGCCGGTACCTGCGGTAGTCGGCACGCCAATCCATTTGCAGGCAGGCTTATTATAGCCCTTACCGTTGATTAAACTACGCATTTCTTCCACCGAATTTACGGAAGAAGCGTACAGGCAGCACAGCGATTTACCTACGTCCAGCACGCTGCCGCCGCCGACAGCGATGACAAGCTCAAAGTTTTCGTTTCTTGTTTCGCTGTAAACTTCGTACAGTTCGTACATTTCCGGGTTGGAAGAAGCAAAAGCCCTTACGGTTAAAATATCTTTAAATTCCGCAGCCGTTTCTTTAAGGTAACGGTTCTGCAAAACGCTGCCATCCCAAATCAGCAGCAGTATTTTTTGTGGGTTAAGCTGGCTTACCAGCTGCGGCAGCACGGCAAGGCTGCCAACGCCCTGGTAAGTACGCACGGGGTTATAATAAGTGTTCAACCAAAGTCCTCCTTACAGCCTTTCGTTAATTTTGCCGATAACTTCCGGCAGTTCCGTAATATTTTCTATTACATAATCTGCACCGGCTTCAAGGTAAACCTGTCTTGCTTTTTCGTGCAGTTCTTTTTTGGCGGCTTCGTCCAGCGCGTTGTATTCAGCTTCGCTTAAGCCAACCACACTGGAACCTTTAATAATGCCTACGGACCAGGCGCCCGCATTTTTGCCTTCCAAAATATCCATTACCGTATCACCGGCTTTTACAACCAGCTTCGGAGGATATACGTTTAACTGGCGCATACATTCAAACACCATAAACGGGGTCGGGCGGCTATATTCGGTAACGTCCGGCGTAACAACGCAGTCAGGTTCATAGCCCTGTTCCTTGGCTGCGGGCAGTACATACTGCATAATATCGCTGGTGTAACCGGTTGTAGAACCGATTTTAATGCCCATTTCCTTTAATTTATCCACGGTTTCTTTTACACCGGGAATAAGTTTGCTGTATTCGGTAACAACGGTGCGCAGATTGGCTTCAAAGCACTGGTAAACTTCTTCAATATCGTCCTCGTTCCAGCTGCGGCTGTAAACCTCCTCCCAAAGCTGTCTGCCTTTTTCAGTAGAAAGCATGGTTTTGATATGGGCTTTTTTCTCCATGCCCATCGGCGCGTTAATTTCGTCCTTGGTAAATACCATCCCTTTCTGGCGGAAAGTTCTGTCAAAAACGTCAACAGGCGCCTGCGAGCCAAAATCGGTAGTGGTACCTGCCCAGTCGAATACCACCAGTTTAATTTGCTGCTTATCTGTCATTATAATTCTCCTTTGCTGTTTTTTGCATTTTTATATTTTATATTTGCTGTTTTCTACGGCTTTATCTTACCCTACTTAGCAAACCTAAACAAGCAAAAACAGTTAAAGTTATTTTTAAATCTGCGTAAAATAAAAAAAGCAACCAGCAGGTTTTGCCTGCCAGCTGCGGTATTTTGCCGTATTATTCAATGCAAATGCCTGCGTGCAGGTAACGCTCGCGCTCCTGCGGCTTTACATCGTCCATAACTAGCAAATCTATCATATTGTTGTCCATAATTACTTTTTTAGAACGCCGCCCCAGCTTGCTGCTGTCCATTACGGCAATTACTTTTTCGGAGTTCTGCGCCATCAGCTGCATAATGCCTATTTCCCGAAAACGGAAATCGGTATAGCCCGCTTGCGCATCAACGCTGTTGATTGATAAAAAGCAAATATCGGGGTAATACCTGGCAAGTTCCTTTTCGCACAGGCTGCCGTAAGTGGAATGTTCCAGGGTATCCAAATCGCCGCCCAGCACCACTGTATGCAGCGACTGGTTCTGCATCAGCACCATAGCTGCCGAAACATTGTTGGTTACAACCGTTAAATCGCTGAAGCGCTTAATCAGCTCCTGCGCTAAAATTACGTTAGTTGTGCCGGAATTTAAGGCAACCACGCTGCCCGGGCGCAAATATTCCAAAGCTTTCACCGCTGCACGGCGTTTTTCTTCGATATGGATAATTTCGCGCCCGCTGAAATTGCTAAACGCCAGCATATAATCCGGCAAACTTGCGCCGCCGTGTACGCATTTAAGCTGCCCCTGTTCTTCCAGCGCTTTTAAATCGCGCCGCACGGTATCTACCGATACGTTTAAAGTTTTTGCTATCTCCGCCACTTTAACCGTGCTTTTAAGCTGCAACTGCTGCAAAATAAACGCAGCCCTGTCATTATAAAGCATAAATCTTACTCCCGCAATTAATAGTTATATTTTTCATTATATCCTAAATGCCGCCTGCGCGGAATGCCCGCGCGCTGTTAAATTTTTGTAAAAACTGCGCCAACGTAAAATGGGCAAAAAAAAAGCCCTTACGAGAAGGGCCAAATGAGGGGCTATTTGATGATTTAAGTATAACATTTTTGTATACAATACGCAAGGGGTAAATTATAAAATTCCTTTAAATTTTGTGTCTTATGAAACAGTTTTGATGATTTATAGCATTTATTTATAGTCTTTACCGACGTAAACAATGCCGTCATAATCAGCGCCGTCCTTACGGCTGATACTCATGCCGTGTACAAAGGGCGCTTCCGTCAGGCGTGTTACCACGCGCCCGCTGGTTGTTGTGGAAACTATCAGCGTTTCTTCGCGCAGGTTGCCGCTGCCGCCGTCCGTTACGCTCATGCCCATATTGCTCAGCCGTTCGCGCGCGCTGGCCGCCTTAGCAGGGTCGCCGCTGCAATCTATAACAACTACGCGGATTACGCCGCCGTAGCTTTGCTTAGGCGTTTCTTTTACTTCCACTTTGGCAGGTGCGCTTTCACCGGCAAATTCACGCACTGCTTTTTTGGCGGCGCGTTTACTGCCGCTTTGAGCAGTTTTATCGCTGTCTTTTTTAGCGGCGCTTTCCTTATCCTTATCCGTAAGTTTTACGTCCGCGTCTTTTTCCAGCTTATCTTTATCTTTGGCGTTTTCATCAGCATTTTTTTCTTCGGCGTCTTTCGTATCAACGCCGTTAAGTTCATCCTCTATCGCCTGTTTGGCGCGTTCCAAATTACGTACATATTCGGCTTCCATGCGTTCCGCGCCGCGGCGGTAACGGTCGGTCATTTCCGCGCCCTGCATATCAGCCATCTGCCTGCGCAGGTCAGTAATATCAGGAATCCAATAGCTTATGCCGTCTATATATTCCGGCAGCCCCGGCACCATCGCCGCATGCAGGCCGCCCTGTTTTTCCATCATGCCGTGCAGTGCCTGCGCCAAATCCATCATATCGCCAATGGAAAGATCGGTATCAACCATTTTGTTTGCCTGTTCTACCAGCGCGGGCAGCTTGGGTATAATCTCTACCGAAGTTACTTTATTGTAAACGGCGCGCAAAAATTTTTGCTGGCGCTGAATACGCCCAATGTCGCCTTCTTCGTCGCGGTAACGCACATACTGAATGGCTTTTTCGCCGTCCATGTGCTGCATACCGGGCGCAAGGTCAATGGTAAAGCCGTCCCACTCGTCATAATAGCTCATTGGTTTTTCAACTTCAATATCCACGCCGCCGATAGCGTCTACCAGGCCTTTAAAGCCTTTAAAATCTATCATTACGTAGTTGTTAATACGGATGCCTAAAAGTTCTTCCGTTGTTTGCTGCGTCAGCTTATGCCCGCCAAAGGCAAAGGCGTGGTTAATTTTATCCCAGCCGTAACCGGGAATTTTTACCCTCGTATCGCGCGGAATGGATAAGAGCGACACGTCCTTGTTGTCCGTGTCGAGCATTACCACAAACAGCGTATCGCTGCGCCCTGTATCTTCTTCGCTGGGGCGCTCGTCAACGCCTAAAACAACAATGTTTTTCTTTAAATCCAAACGCTCAGACTTTGTTAAATTGTCCAGCGGGCTTTCGTTGTTATCTATAAACGAATACGACCAGTAGCTTGCCGCCGCTATTAAAATCAGCGCCAGCACCAGTATTTTTTTGACATGCGATGTCAGCAAGTTCTTTCCCCCTCTAACGCCGCTTTAATATCCGCGGCAAACCTCTTTAAAAATCCGTGCAGAACGCGCGCCGTCAGCCCCCAAATAACGTGGCCGCCATATTCATAAATATATACGCAATAACCCTTTCTTTTGCGCCATTCGTGCGGCTGGCGCGGCAAAAGCTCAAACGGAAAATCTTCGCCCGCCTTATTCGCCAGCTCCATATGGGCAATACGCGGCTCGCTGTTCAGCAAAAAAGTAAGCGGCACGGTAAACACCTCGTCCACTTCGTCGCGGTTAAAGGCAATCTGCGCGCCGTCCTTAATATAACCCACATAGGGGTGAATTACCGGTCCCATATATGTTACCAGGTAGTTAAGCCCGCCGGCAATCTCCACGTCGCTCCGGTTGATGCCCAGCTCCTCGCAGGTTTCGCGCAGCGCCGTTTCTGCAAAGCTGCCGTCGCTGCATTCTGCCCTGCCGCCGGGAAAGCACACGTCACCCGGCTGCCAGCCAAGTTTGGCTGCGCGTACTTCAAACAGCACGGCAATGCCCTGCGGCGTATTAATAAGCGGCAGCAGCACGGCGGCATCCCACAAATTGTCGTCGCGGTCCAGCACCGGCTCACTGCCAGCCAGCCTTTTACCTATTACAGAAGTGATTTTTTCCAGCGCCTGCATACCATACCTCTTTTCCACTTACTTAATTTTCTGCGCAGGCAGTTATTTTCCTGCCGCCGCTTGTAAATTATCTATGAACTAATGAGAAAAGACGGCAGGTTTTGCCTGCCGCCTTCGGTTTATTTTTCTGCTTCGGTGGTTACGATTGCTTTAACTGCCTTTTCAAACTTCGGGCGCGCCAGCATAACGAAGTGCCCGCAGCCCCGGCATTTAATGCCGAAATCCATGCCCGTGCGCAAAATTTCCCATTCGTAACTGCCGCACGGATGCGGTTTCTTCATTCTTACAATGTCGCCGGTTTTAAAGCTTCTCTGCTCCATCTTACCCTCTGCTCTTTACGTTGCTGATATCGGTTACATAATAGCCTGCTTCGCGCAGCTGCTCGATAATTTCCAGCCCTTTGCCGCCCAAATCAGCGCGGATGGTAAGTTCGGTTTTAACATCGGTTTCCGGTTTAGCAACAATGCTGATAATATTGATATTGTTATCGCGGAACATAGCGCCGATATCAGCAATAACGCCCACTTTATCGGTAACGTCAATGGTAATACGGGTGCTGCTGCGTGCCAGGCCCATAATATCAACAAACGCACGGAAAATATCACTGTCGGTAATAATGCCGCACAGCTTGTTATCATCGTCTACAACCGGCAGCGCGTTAATTTTGTTTTTGTACAGCAGGTAAGCGGCGTCCTCAACGCCTGCTTCGTAGTAAACCGTAATAACGTTTTTGGTCATAACGTCGCGTACTTTAAGCTTGCCAAGCAAATAGTTAGCTTCATAACGCGAAAGCGTTGTTGCATCGGTAGGAGAAGTACGGCTTACGTCGGCGTCGGTAATAATGCCGCGCACGCGGTTAATGTCATCTACAACCGGCAGGCGGCGTTTATCCTTGCCGCGCATCAGTTCCCTTACTTCCAGCATGTTTTTATCTTCGCCAATAGTTACAACGTCTTTAGACATAAACTCTTTTACTAACATGATAAATCCTCCTTGCGGGTTTAGCCGCCCAGATATGCTTTGCGTACCGCTTCGCTGCTGGCAAGCTCCTGCGCCGTGCCTGCAAGGGCAATGCGCCCAGTTTCCAAAACGTACGCCTTATCGGCGATGGAAAGCGCCATGTTGGCGTTCTGTTCAACCAGCAGTACCGTGGTGCCGCTTTCATTGATTTCTTTTATTATATTAAAAATTTCTTTAACAAGCAACGGGGCAAGGCCCATGGAAGGTTCGTCAAGTAAAAGCAGGCGCGGGCGGCTCATCAGCGCGCGGCCCATAGCAAGCATCTGCTGCTCGCCGCCGGAAAGCGTACCGGAAATCTGGTTTTTGCGTTCTAACAAACGCGGAAATTTTTGGAAAATATTGTCCAAATCTTTGGCAATACCGTCCTTATCGCTGCGCAGATAAGCGCCCAGTTCCAGGTTTTCCATAACCGTCATGTTGGCAAAAACGTGGCGGCCTTCCGGCACCTGGCACAGCCCCAGGCCGACGATTTTATGCGCTGCCATACCGGTAATATCTTTATCGTCAAAAATAATGCTGCCGTTTTTCGGCTTAATCAAACCGGAGATGGTGTGCAGCGTTGTGCTTTTGCCGGCGCCGTTAGAACCGATAAGGGTAACAATTTCGCCGTCAGGCACTTCCAGGCTGACGTCTTTGATGGCGTGAATGGCACCATAGTATACATCAATATTGTTGACTTTTAACATCAGAGTACCTCCTCGCCCAAATATGCTTCGATAACGCGCTTGTTATGCTTAATTTCTTCCGGGCTGCCGCTGGCAATGCAAAGCCCGTATTCCAAAACGTAAATACGTTCGCACACACCCATAACAAGGCCCATATCGTGTTCAATCAACAGAATGGACAAATCAAATTTATCCCTAATCCAGTGGATAAGCTCCATCAGTTCTTTGGTTTCCTGCGGGTTCATGCCTGCCGCCGGTTCGTCCAGCAGCAAAAGCTTCGGACCGGTTGCCAGCGCGCGCGCAATTTCCAGGCGGCGCTGTTCGCCGTAAGGCAGGTTTTTGGCAAGCTCATCGGCTTTGTCCTCCATGTGGAAGATTTTTAATAAATCCATCGCCATGTTGGTAATCTGGTCTTCTTCACTAAAATAACGGCCAAAACGCCCAACAGCTTCCAACAAGCCATATTTAACGTGCATGTTGTAGGCAACTTTTACATTGTCGATAACGGAAAGCTCCGAAAACAGGCGGATATTCTGGAAAGTACGCGCCATGCCCAGCTGCGTTACCTGATAAGATTTTTTGCCGCTGGTGCGCTGCCCGTTAAAAATAATCTCGCCTTCGGTCGGCGTATAAACGCCGGTAATCATGTTAAAGGCGGTGGTTTTGCCGGCGCCGTTAGGGCCGATAAGACCAATCAGCTCGCCTTTGTTGATAGTCATACTAAAGTTGGAGACGGCACGCAAACCACCGAAAACCATAGAAATATCATTTACTTTCAGCAGTTCTTCCATCTTTGCCACCTCCTAAACCAAACATTTTCAGGCTTAATTCCTTATTGCCGAACAGACCCTGCGGACGGTGCAGCATTAAGATAATCATCGTTGCGGAATAAATAATCATACGCCATTCCGGGTATTCCGCCAGATATGCGGAAATAAAGGTTAACAGAATCGCGCCGGTAATGGAGCCTGTCATCGAACCGAGACCGCCCAAAACTACCATCGTTAAAATATCAAACGAACGCATAAAGGTAAAGGAAGCCGGATGCGCGATGTAAAAATAATGCGCAAACAGTACACCCGCAGTGCCCGCAAAAGCAGCGCCCAGGGTAAACGCCATTACTTTATATTTGGTAGTGTCAATGCCCATGGTGTCCGCCGCGATTTCATTCTCACGGATAGCCAGGCAGCAGCGCCCAAACGAAGAATTTTTAAAGTTTTTAATAAAGAAGATTACGAAAATCATAATCCAAAAAACCCAGGCAAAAGTAGTTAAACGGGGAATACCCATCAAACCGGAAGCGCCGCCTACATAGTCGATGTTCAAAATGCAGATGCGGATAATTTCGCCAAGACCCAAAGTAGCGATTGCCAGATAGTCGCCGTTAAGCCTTAAAGTAGGCAAGCCAATCAAAAAGCCCAAAAAGCCCGCAGCAACGGTGCCGACAATTAAAGCAACTTCAAACGGAAAGCCCAGCTTAACAGTCATAATCGCGCCGGTGTAAGCGCCAACCGCCAAAAAGCCTGCGTGGCCGATAGAGAACTGGCCGGTGTAGCCGTTAATAAGGTTAAGGCTTACAGCCAGAATAATGTTAATGCAAATAAGGACGATATTCAGCTCCCAGAATGGGCCGATAATACCGCCAAACAGCATGCCCTGCACTGCGGCGAATAAAATGGCGCAGGCAGCTATTCTTTTTAAATCTGCTTTGCGAAGATAGTTCATAGCTGCCACCTACACTTTCTCGCGTACATTTTTGCCGAAAATACCGGCAGGTTTGTACAGCAAAATAATAATTAAAATACCAAAGGCAGCCGCATCGCGGAACGTAGAAGAAATAAAGCCGCTGACCATTGCTTCTACAACGCCCAGGATAATGCCGCCGACCATAGCGCCGGGAATAATGCCGATGCCGCCCAATACTGCGGCAACGAAGGCTTTAATGCCCGGAATCATGCCCATTAAGGGGTCGATAGAGTTATAATAAATGCCTACCAGCACGCCGCCTGCCGCTGCAAGGGCACTGCCAAGCGCGAAAGTTGCGGAAATTACGCGGTCGATATTAATACCCATCAGCCTTGCCGCATCGGTATCAAACGAAACAGCGCGCATTGCCTTGCCGATTTTGGTAAATTGTACGATATAAGTAAGCACTGCCATCAGCACAATCGCGCTTATTAAAATTACTACCTGCTGGCTGTTAACAACAAGCGGTCCAAAATGGTAAACCTCGGCGGCAAATACTGCCGGGAAAGTACGCGGCTGCGGAGTAGCAATAAGCATCATGCCGTATTCCAGCAAGAACGAAACGCCGATAGCGGTAATCAGTATGGCAATACGCGGTGCGTTGCGCATTGGGCGGTAAGCAACACGTTCGATAATAATACCGGCAACGGCCGCACACGCCATGGCAAACAAAATTGCCGGCAAAAACGAAAAACCAAGCATTGTAGTGGCAACAAACCCAAAATACGCGCCCAGCATATAAATATCGCCGTGGGCGAAGTTTATGAGTTTAAGGATGCCGTAAATCATGGTATACCCCAGGGCAATCAGCGCATAAATACTGCCCAGAGATATGCCGTTTATAAGCTGCTGCAAAAACTGGTGCAGAAGCGAACCCATATCCATAAAAAATCCTCCCGTATTCTTAGTTTAAAATGCAGAAAGGCTGGGCCAGACCTCAGCCTTTCTGTTGATAACATTCAAAATTATTTAATAAATTTCAATCAGGGATTGATTTTGGTTCTGAAGGATTGAGCGCCATCCTTGTACTCGATAATTACAGCACTCTTAATCGGGTTATGCTGTGCATCGAAAGTTACAGAACCGGAAACACCTGCAAAGCCGTTAATCTTAGCGAGCGCTTCGTTAATTTTAGCGGTATCGGTGCTGCCTGCGTCTTTAATTGCCTGGGCTACAAGCAAAGCAGAGTCATAAGCAAGTGCTGCAAATACGTCCGGTTTGGTGTTGTAAGCGCTTTGGTAAGCGGCTACAAAGTTTTTGTTCAGTTCGGACTGGTCATCTGCAGAATAAAGGCTGGAGAAGTAGGTGTTATTTAAAGCAGCCGCACCGGCAATTTCAGGCAGCTTCGGGCTGTCCCAGCCATCACCGCCGGCAGCAGGCATTTCCATGCCAAGTTCGCGTGCCTGTTTAATAATCAAGCCGACTTCCTGATAATAACCAGGAATGTACAAAAAGTCCGGATTGGAAGCTTTAATCTTTGTTAAAGTAGATTTAAAGTCGGTATCTTTCTGAAGATAAGATTCCTCTACTACTACCGAGCCGCCGTTCTTTTCAAAGCTTTCTTTAAAGAACTGCGCCAGGCCCTTTGCATAGTCCGACGAGTTGTCAATCAGCATTGCGGCAGATTTTACGCCCAATTCATTGCTGGCGAAGTTTGCCATAACCGTGCCCTGGAACGGGTCGATGAAGCAGGTGCGGTAGTTATATTCTTTAGTTTTGCCGGTAGCAGGGTCAACCGTAACGTTGGGGTTGGTAGCCATCGGCGCGATAGCGGCAACCTTAGCGCCGTTGTGAATTGCCGATGCGGCAATGGCCGAAGAAGAAAGGTTCGGGCCGATAACAGCCACTACTTTATCCTGCGAAACCAGCTTCTGCATGGCGTTGGCAGCTTCGGCAGCTTCGGATTTGTTATCCGCTACAACCAGTTCAAGCTGTTTGCCAAGCACACCGCCCTTTTCATTAATCTGTTTAAAGGCAAGGTCGATGCCGTTTTTACCCGAAATACCATAAGACGCGCTGCCGCCGGTCATTTCCAAATCGGCGCCGACTTTAATGGTATCGGACTTTTCTTCACCGCCGCAGCCGGTTAATACACCGGTAAGGACAGAACCTGCCAACAAGGCAGCAAGAATTTTTTTAGACAATTTTTTCATTTTTGTTTCCCCCTCATTTGTGTTTCATTTTATTTTTAAAATAGCCCGGAAACCTGAAACAACAATTTCCGGGCTAAAATTAAACAAAATATAATATTAAACTATTACAGGCTGATTTTTTCTTTAAAGCTCTGTACGCCGTCTTTCATTTCGATGATGATGGCGCTGATGATAGGATTGTGGTTTTCGTCATAAGTCAGTTTGCCGCTGGCAACAGGCAGGTCTTTGGTTGCTGCGATAGCCGCTGCAAGTTTGGTGCCGTCGGCGCCATCGCCTGCGCGTTTAATAGCGTCAGCAAGAACAAGGCCGGCGTTGTAACCCTGCATGCAGAAAATGTCCGGGTCTTTCTGGTACATTGCTTTGTAATCAGCAATGAATTTCTGAACGGATTCTTCTTTGTCCTGTGCGGAGAACGCGCTAGAGAAGTAAGTGTTGTTCAAAGCTTCCGGACCGGCGATTTCAACAAGTTTCGGGCTGTCCCAGCCGTCGCAGCCGATAAGCGGAACATTCAAGCCAAGTTCACGGGTTTGTTTAATGATTTTGGCAACTTCTTCATAGTAAGCCGGAATGTAAATCGCTTCCGGGTTAGCTGCTTTAATTTTGGTTAAAGCAGACTTGAAGTCGATGTCTTTAGCAAGGAAAGCTTCTTTAGCAACAACCTGGCCGCCTTTTTCGTTCAAAGTTTTTTCAAATACTTCGGCAAGGCCTTTGGAATAATCACTGGAAGCATCGTAAAGAATTGCTACGTTTTTAACGTTTAATGTTTTATCAGCAAATTCTGCCATTACGCGGCCCTGGAACGGGTCGATGAAGCAGGCGCGGAAAATAAATTCCCTTACTTTGCCGTTATCAACGGTAATTGCCGGTGCGGTCGCGCACGGTGCGATAAGAGGCACTTTGTTAGAGGTTACTACCGGAGTTGCCGCAGCAACGCAGCCGCTGGTAGCAGGCCCTACAACTGCCATAACTTTATCCTGGGTAATAAGCTTGGTTACGGAGTTGCCGGATTCAGCAGGCTCGGATTTGTTGTCACTTTCCACAACAACAAGCTGTTTGCCGTTAACGCCGCCTGCTTTGTTAACCTGGTCCACAGCCAGTTTTAAGCCGGACAGCGTGGATTTGCCGTAGTTGGCAACGTTGCCGGTAAGCTCAAAGCTTGCGCCGATTACATATTTATCGGCATTGGCAGCAGCCTCTTCCTTCTTTTCTCCGCCGCAGCCCGCCAGCAGCGTTGCGCTTAATGCTGCAACCAGGCAGGCGCTTGTAAATTTTTTCCATTTGTTCATTTGTCTTTCCCCTTTTCGTTAAGATAATAATAAATTTTCTGCCGCTATGAGCAGTTAGCTCCCCTCTTGCTTCGACAACTGCCCTGCAACTATCTTGTTCACCATTGTAATAAGTTATTACATTTATGTCAACGATTTTTTTAATTTTACATACAGATTTTCAATAATTTTTCAACATTTTTGTTTATTTTTGTTACTTTTTTATTTTTGTCCATATTCAAAGGATTTTTGTGTTGTTATTTACTATACATTTTAATCTGTTTCCGCCACGCAAACATATTGCTTTTGGCGGTTAAAAAAATAAAGGGCGGTTTATGCCGCCCTTTATTTTTTTAAGGTTCGTAAATTTTGCTCTTTATTCAATCGCAAAATTTGCGTAGCTTCGCTGGCACACTTAGAAAGTATACGTTGCCTGTACATTAAAGCTGCCGCCCTGGCGTTCGCCGGTATAGCCGCGCAGGTTTAAATCAAAGCTCCACGGGCTGGTGGGAGTAGGCTGATAGTTTAAGCCTATTTCCGCCATATAGCTGCTGCCCTGCAAGCTCTGCGTCGGTGCGCTGATGCCTTGTGCTTTCATATCTGCGTCGCCGTTAAATTCGTACTCATAAGCAAGCCCGTAATACGTACTGAACTTATTTTCTTTGTTAGTTGTAACTCTTGCGCCAACTCTTAACCTATCGCTGTTAATGCTGTCGAACTCAAATTTATCGCCTGCAACGTTAAAGCTGTCGCCTTCAACGTAGGTGTGGAAGAACTTGCCGTAAATATCCAAATCGCTGTTTTCGCTTAGGCTGATGATTTTACCCACGCCTACATGTGCGCCGTAGTACGCGCTTTCGCTCTCGTAGCCGTAAGTGTTACCGGCACCGTCACGCAGGGCGTTATCCATATCACTCTTTAGCATGCCGGCGCGGAGCGAGCCTTCCGTATACACGCCGTTTTTATTCTTATAACGCACCGCGATGCCGCCGCCGTTGTAAACTAAGCTGCCATCACCGCGGAAGAACTCGTTGTTAAATTCGTTGTACGTTCTATAATTGCCGCTGCCGTTTTCGTAGAACACGCCCCAGCTAAACTCGCTGCCGCTGTCAAATTTATCGGCATTGCCGACGCCGGCGATAACGCTCCAGCCGTTGATTTTAATATCGCTGTTCACGTCGTATTTGCTTTTGTTGCCATGCACGGCGGCAAAGGTTTTAACGCCGTAGTTGCTGTCGCGGCTTAAAACGTCTAAGCTGTCGCTGATTAAATCAGTACCTTGGTTTACAAACGCTGCCGCAACGGCGCGGTTTTCGGCAACCAAATTAACCTGGCTGTTTTGTTTAACTTCCGTTAAAGTGTATTTAACACTGTTTTCATCAACTTCAACCGCGCCGCTGCCAACCCTGGCAACACCGGCGGTAAATTCATCGGTAACGGTAACTTTACCTGTGCCGGTTTCTATACCTAAGTTTTCGCCTTTAACAAAGGTCATAGTATCACCTGCGTTAAGCTGTGTGCCGCCTTCAAAATTAAGGCTGTTTAAGTTGATGTTGGTGTTGGCAAGTGCGCCAGTTTCACCATTTTTGATAATGTTTAAAACCGGATTTTTGCTATCCCAGTTGATGTTGTTAAAGTCAATATCGCTGAAGTTGTATGCGCCTAATACGCTGCCGCTCCAGTTATTAATTACAAGTTTGTTGTTAGCAACTGTTGTGCCGTTAATTGCCTGATTACTGCCGTAAAGTATGGCATTAGACATATCAGACATTCCATCCACTGTTCCTTGTAAAATAATTTCATTATTTATAGCTGAACCACTAATAGTACCTGTATTTTTAGGTTGTTCAATAAAAGCACCATAAATTTCTCCATTTATTATGCTTTTACCAATAACTGTTACGCTGTTATTTGTTGTAATAACTGGGTATCGTTCAGGATTTCCTCCAGCAGATTCGACTCGATTTGTTGAAACAGCACCAATAACATTGCCGTTAATAGTAGAATTGTTAATAATTACTTTATTTTTATCGGATATGTCTGTTGAATAAGCACCCATAATATTTCCATCAAGCATATTTATAGAAGAATTTATAATTTCAACCGTATTTTCTTGCGCAGTACCATGGCTTTCTCCATATTTTGAAGTTTCAGATTGAGCTACTACTATGCCGCCAGCTATACCATATGTCATCCAAGGATCTGTTGTAATATTTGAATTTTCTATTCTAACACTATTATTTGATATAGTAATGCTGCTTCTGGAATGAGCATAAGCACCTGCCATATCATAGATAGTAGCATTTTCCAAGCCTTCAATTATTATACTATTATTATAAATTTCAGAATCTCCGGTTAAATTTCCACTTACATAAGCACCGACTATGCCAAACGCATTACCGTTATTTATTGTGCCATTTTTAATTGTAACATTGTTATCGTAAATTTTGACATTATTTGTAAAAATAGCATCAGCAAAATTACTATGATAAAAGCCGTAAATATCCTTACTAGCTATATTGCCATTGCTAATTACTGTTTTATTATTGGCATATTCCGTATCAGTTATTAAATCAGTTACATATCGTCCTGTTACCCCTGTAACGTTTTCTGCTTCTGAAGGTAAATTACCGGTAATTTCCAAAACACCGTCTGTATCATTACCGGTATAATAGTTATCTACAACCTGTGCCGCCGCTGCCGTATTGGCAAAGCCGTACACGCCGATACTGCCCGCTGCCAGCAGGCTTAACAAAATTTTAGTCTTTAAGCTTGCCTTACCCATAATAAAACCTCCCATAACCAGATTACGGGAGGAGATTTACGAGGTGGACGAACGCATTTCCCCCCCGGTTGTACTTTTATGTTGGTTTTATTATAACATGCCTTTAGCTTATTTGCCCACAAAAGTTTTTACAACTAACAACTTTTTGCGCGCCGCAGGCGCGCCCGCGCTGTTTTATTTTTGGCGCGCAGCGCCCGCGTAAAAATAAAAAATCCCTTTCGCCGTGCTGCCACGGTAAAAGGGATTTTTGCTTTCTTTTTACTGCTAAAGCAGTTATTATTCGCAGGTAAACGGCAGCAATGCTACGTTACGCGCGCGTTTAATTGCAGTAGTCATCTGGCGCTGATGTTTTGCGCAGTTGCCGGAAATGCGGCGCGGTAAAATTTTGCCGCGTTCGGTAATATAACGGCGCAGTTTTGCTACGTCCTTATAATCGATTTCTTCAACTTTATCAACACAGAAGCTGCAAACTTTTCTTCTCGGCCTTCTGCCTCTTTCGCGTTTCATTCGCTTAAACCCTCCTTGTTAAAATGGGATTTCCTCATCAAAAGGAACCTGGGAGCCAAAAGCTTCCATATCGCTCTTGCCGCCTTCGCCGGCGCTGTTGCCGGAGTTAAAGCCCTTGCGTTCGATAAATTCCACGCTGTTGGCAACGACTTCGGTAACATAGCGTTTGCCGCCGTCTTTTGCGTCGTAGCTGCGGAGCTGCAAGCGGCCTTCAACAAGAGCCCTCTGCCCTTTGGTAAGGCTGTTCCCGCATAATTCTGCAATTTTACCCCATACAACGATGTTGATAAAATCGGCTTCTCTCTGCCCGTCCTGATTGGTAAAAGGCCTGTCAACCGCAAGCGTAAACTGGCATACAACCTTGCCGGTAGTGGTGTAACGCACTTCCGGGTCACGCGTTAAGCGGCCCATTAAAATAATCTTGTTCATAACTTAAAGTTACCTCCGGATTACTCGCCTTTTTTAATAATCATGTGACGGATAACTTCATCCGTAATTTTCATTACACGGTCAAGTTCTTTAACAGCTTTGGGTTCTGCGCTGAAAGTTACGAGTACATACTGACCTTCGGTGAAATCCTGGATTTCATAAGCGAGGCGTTTTTTGCCCCAGCGGTCGGTTTTTTCTACAGTGCCACCGTTGGCGGTGATGAGGTTTTCAAATTTAGCTACAACAGCTTCAAATGCTTCTTCCTCTACAACCGGTTTAACGATGTACATGACTTCGTAATTGTTCACGAAATCACCTCCTCCTTTGGACTTTGGCCCCCTTTATGGGAGCAGGGGAATGTATCTATTAATACAAGCTTAAATATTATACCATTCGCTTTGGCATTTGGCAAGTATGTTTTTATATTTTTTACAGCGCTTTCAGCATTGCGCCAACGGCGCTTTGCACAGCTTCGCGGTAGGCGGCATCGTTAGCAGCCAGTACGGTTTTAATTTTAGCGGCAAAGCCTGTTTCCGGCGCTAACAATTTGCCGTAGGCTTGCGCCCAGGCGAGGTTTGCTTCATCCGCAGGCATAATCTGCATATCGGCAAAATCCGGCAAGTTGGCAAAGGTTTGCATTTCTGCCAGCAGTGCGGCGCTGTTGTTTTTAACAATTTGCAAAGCGGCTAGCCATAGTAAACTACCAGCTTTTAAGCACACCTGGCCTTTAAGCGCCTTTGCCAGCGCGCCTAAATCTTCCGCGTACAAATCGGCGTTAAACAGGCTTAAGCGGTAACCAAAGGTAGCTGCAATTTCGCCGTATACATGCATGCCTTCCTTATCGGCGGCAGCCTGCGCGGCGTCCAGCTCCATTGATGCCATTTTAATGCCGTTGCGCTGCAGTTCGTTACTAATGAAGTACAGTTCCTGCGGCGTCATCAGCTTATCGGGCTTGGCAAGCTTCAGTTCAAAATCAATCTGCCATGGGGTGTTTTTTAAATAGGTATTGTAAATGTACTGAATGTGCATAATAGCTTCGCCAAATTCCAACACGATACGCTGCAAAACTTCCGGTTCGAAATGCACTACCATGCCGCCAGCTTTAAAATCGGCTTCCAGGTAAGAGCCTTTTAAGGCGTCGCGGAATTCTTCCGGCAGCTGGCTGTATTTGGCGGCAACTTCGTCCGCGCTCATAGCTTCGATTTTGCCGTCGATTTTATCGCTGCAGTCAAAGCCAATCATACTGTAACCGTACAGCAGCGCTTTAACGATTTCTTCTTCGGTTGTAAGGCCGGCGGCGTTAGCGCCGTAGCCTTCTTTATAGCCCAGCTCCAAAACTCCCCAGGTGGCGGTATCAACCGCTTCCAAAAAGTTGCGTTTTAAAATATCCGTGTTGGCAGCGGCGTAATCCACCAGTACCGGGCGTGCCTGGCGCAGCTTAAACTGCGGTGCGGCATAAGCGCCTGCGCAGCCCAGCCAGTCGCTGAAGGCAATGCTTACGCCCTTGCCTCCCTGCGCCTGCGGCGCCGCCCATTTTAAATAGCGGCGCACAACGGCAGCGTTGTTGGGGTTCAGTTCCATCACGTCAACAGTAATGTTTTTTACCTTGCCGCTGTCTTTTTTGGCAAAAAGCGCCGCTGCAGCACATTCGCCAGTGTAGGCGCAGGCAAGCACCCTGCCCGCTGCGGTATCGGCAAGCGCAAGCCACGCGCCCTGCATTTCATTTAAAGAAGCAGGCACAATTTTGCCCTTAGTAATTTCTTCTATTGCCTGTACGGCTGTTACCTGTTTTATAGCCATTAAAATGCCTCCGTTATTAAAATCTCGTATTATCCTTATATATTATCTACAAAAAACGCAGTTTCTGCAAGCAAAAAAACATCTGCCCTCTAAAAGAGGGCTTGGTGCTTACAGTGTTTATTGCTGCCGTTAACACTATATACTGTGTCAAGCAAAATTTTATTTAATCCCCAAGTTATCGACATTATCAACATAGTTATCCACAATTTAACGTGGTTTTAAAATTTTGCAGAGTTTTTTCTACACGTTTTTACAGTTTTATACAGAACTTAACAAAGCTTTTCCACAGTTTTCAACACATTATGCACATTTTGTTGATAACTTTTTATATATTGCGGATAACTTATCAGACCACCATATATATGCTCCGCACGTTTTTGTCCGCACTTTACATAAATTTAAAAACTGTTTAACCGTTCCGCAGCTGAGAAACAATAAATAAAAGCAGTGCGCCCCAAATCCAGCCGAAAGCTAAAAGGTGTTGCGCCGTAAACGCTTCGTGGTAAACAAACACCCCTATTAAAAGTGTCAGCGTAGGCGAGATATACTGCAAAAAGCCGATAACTTTCAGCGGCAGCAGGCGTGCGCCAGCTGTAAACAGCAGCAGCGGTATTGCCGTTACCACGCCCGCACCGGCAAGCATTGCCAGCACTTTAAAATCGCCGCCTGCGTAAAAAGAACCTCCCTGCTGCCACAACAGGTATTCGTAACCCAGGGCTATAGGCGTAATAAGCAGCGTTTCCAGCATAATGCTGGTAAAGGCGCTTACAGGCAGAATTTTTTTAAGCAGTCCGTACAAAGCAAAAGTAAACGCCAGCGTAAGCGAAACCCACGGCAGGCTGCCGAAGCTGTACACCATGCTGCCCACGCCAACAGCGGCACATATAATGGCTGCCAACTGTAATTTGTTAAGCCGCTCGCGCAGAAAAACTACAGCAAACAATACGCTTACCAGCGGATTAATATAATAACCCAAACTTGTTTCCACAATATGCCCGTTGTTAACAGCCCAGATAAAACTTCCCCAATTAAAACTAATTGTAATACCGGCGGCAATCATTGCTGCGCCTGTCTTAACATTAGCAAAAATCATTTTTACTTCTTTTATAAAAGTGCCCCACCTATTTTGTGCAATAATCAGTAAAAATACAAAAACACATGACCAAATAAAACGGCTGGAAAGAATTTCAAACGGTGAAACCTGTTCAAGCGCTTTCCAATAAATAGGAAGAATTCCCCATAAAACATAAGCGCTAAGACCAAACGCAATTCCTTTTTTATAATTTTTCATTTATAATATGCTCCTTTAAGCAAAAATTATTTTTGCATTTCTTTTGGCACCGGAATTTTAAATGCCGCTAACGCTGCAATAACAGGAAGTGCCGTAATCAAATGCATAACAAATGGCAACCCGTAATTATCGGCTAAAAATCCCAGTACAGTTACGCCAAAACCGCCCATGCCAACGCTAAATCCAATAGTCAAGCCTGCGGCCATGCCAACATTATTCGGCAGCATAGTCTGCGCTAAAATAGTAGTTGTTGCAAAAGAACCAATAATGGAAAAACCTGCCAGCGCAACAGCGCCAATCACTGCAACTGGCTGTGTAACATTAATTATCAGCCAGATAGCGGGAATACTGCACAATATAGAACCCAAGATAATCCGACGCGCACCAAGTTTGTCACTTAGCACCGCACCAACGTATGTACCAGCAACACCGCCTAATAAAAAACATGATACCAGCATACCGGCAAAAGCAGGTTCTGCATTGCGGAAGTTTATGAAAAACAGCGGTAAATAAGTGGAAAGCCCCGTATGAATCGTTGAACGCATAAAAATAAAAAATAGTATCAGAAACAAACCTGCATAAGGTATTTTTTGCACTGCACCATTTCTTTTAGCAGCCTGAACTTTTAAATTATGTTCCAAATTAACACGCTTATATTCAGGCATATATTTCATCATCATGCTAAAAACCAAAAGGCCAGGCAAAATAAAATACATTGTATTATGCAAACCTCCAGGCAAAGTAAGTAAAAACGCCATTAAAATAGAACCAGCTGCCATACCGGCATTGCCACCCAGGGAAAATATTCCCATATTTTTAGCCTTATTGCTTTCATTGCTCAGGAAATTAACAGTTTTTGACGCCTGAGGATGATATGTTGCACTGGCAACGCCAATAACAACGACAGTACACATCAAAAGAGTATATGCAGGCACCCAGCCTACAAAAGCAAAACCTGCTCCTGCCATAGCTGCACAAAACGGCAGCATTATCGGCATCGATTTTTTATCAGTAATATAGCCAAACAACGGCTGAATAACTGACGAAGTAATATTTTGTGTTAAAACAATAAAGGCAAGTTGTGAATAACTTAAAGCAAATAATTCTTTCAAATGTGGCAGTACTATTGGCAATGCGCCTGCCTGTAAATCCGTAACCATATGCCCAAGTGCCAATGCTAAAACAGGAAATACTGATTTATTTATATTTTTCATAATAATCACCAGCTATACGATAAAATTATTTATTATTTTATCATAAACTAAATAAATTATCACGAAATAAAAAATCCCCTGAACATAACATTCAAGGGATAGTATCATCACTGTTTTTTCTTTTTAGGTTATAAGCCAGTTTGTACTCATGCAAAAATAAAACGGAAGCAATAAAAATAACCAGGTAACCCAGCAGCTCAAACGCTTCTTCCAAAAAGTTTTTTAAGCCTTCGTTAAAATCAATAACTGCAAACAGCGATAATATTGCACGCATGCCCAAAATTCTGGAAACAACCAATACAACCATCAGCCCCAACAGCAGCAGGTGGTAGGCACGGCGGCGCATAAAAAATGCCAGGCTTGCAACGGC
>DXVZ01000120.1 GCA_019417125.1 Phascolarctobacterium sp. | reverse complement strand
GACGAAGCGGCGACAATGGCGTCTTTAGCCAGATGCGGCGTAGAGCCGTGCGCCGATTCGCCGTGTATTAAAATATCAACTTTTGTGCTATACATAAGCGTGCTCCTTATAAAAGCGGCTGCCGCCAGGGCAGCCGCCGTCAATTCATACTAACATTTTATGGAAGGAAAATACCGCCGCCAGGGCCTAACGGAAGGTCGAGGAAAATCCACACTAACAGCTGAATAACCCAGATAACCGTAAACGTAACGGAAAACGGCACCATGTTGGCGATAACAGAGCCCAACCCCATATCCGGCGCGTACCTGCGTACAAAGCCCAAAATAACCGGGCAGTACGGAAACAGCGGCGACAGCGGATTAGTGATGGAGTCGCCAATGCGGTAAGCAATCTGCGTAACAGCCGGGTCAAAGCCCATCAGCATCAGCATCGGCACAAAAATCGGCGCTAAAATCGCCCACTTGGCGGATGCCGAACCAATAAGGATATTAACAATGCAGGATACGAAAATAAGCCCTATTAACAGCGGCGCGCCGGTAAATTCCATTGCTTTTAAAGCTTCCGCGCCTTTAATTGCCATTACAATGCCCAAATTACTCCAGGCAAAATAACTGGTAAACTGCGCGATGAAAAAGCACATAAAAATATAGCCAGCCATATCTTTAAAGCCCTGCGTAATATCCGCAAACAAATCGCGGTCATTTTTATATTTGCCGCAGCCAAAACCATAGCACGCACCCACAACAAACAGCGCGATAGTAACAGTTAAAATAATGCCGCTCATAAAAGGAGAGCCGTTTGTCAAAACCGAATGGGTTTTAGGGTCTGCCAGCAGCGGGTCATCGCCAAGGCAGGCAGCTACAAGGGCAATGATAAAAATTACAAGCCCGATGGATGCCCATTTTAAGCCGCGTTTTTGTTCTTCGGTAACTTTGCCTTCCGATTCGTCAAAATTATATTTTAACAAATCTTCCCTGGTCGTTGGAAAACGTTTAACCAAAAATTTTTCTGTCAGCAGCGTGCCAAAAATAGCCAGCACAAAGCACGAAACAATTAAAAAGTACCAGTTGATAGCCATAGTCGCCTGGTAGTTGGGGTCAATCATACGCGCGGCGCTTTCTGTAAAGCCGTAAGCCAAAGCGTCAGTCATGCCCAGCATAATGTTGGCGCTAAAGCCGCCGGCGCAGCCTGCGTAAGCAACAATCATACCCAAAACCGGGCTGCGCCCCAGACCCATGTAAATAACGGCTGCCAGCGGCGGCATAACGATAAAGCCCGCGTCGCCAGCTAGGTTGGCGTTAATTGCTACAAACAAAATAGCAAAAGTAACCATCCATGATTTGGCGTCGCCCATTACCTGTTTCATCATCGTTACCAAAAAACCGCTTTTTTCGGCAACTGCCGCGCCGATAATGCACACCATTACCATACCCAGCGGCGCAAAATTAGAATAGTTGGCAACCGCCTTGCTGTACATATCGCGGAAACCTTCCTTGGTTAACAGGTTTACAACCTGCACCGTTTTGCCGGTACCCGGATGCACAGCGCCATAACCAATGCTGCCCAAAATTGCCGAAAGCACTACAACCACGATAGCCAGGATAATAAACAGGCTGACCGGGTCGGGCATGGCGTTGCCGATTTTTTCGATAAAGTCCATCGCTCTGTCAAAAAAACCTTTCTGTCTTGCATCTGTTTTTGCCATACAATCACTTCCTCACCTTTCAAAATATTAAAAAAGAAGGGACTTCACCAATTTGTGAAGTCCCCGTTGACTGCCTTTATTATAACATTTTTACCGGTTAAAGGAAATAGCCGCCGCTTACAAATTTACGGCAATTATTTAAAATTAGTTAACGCTTACTGCCAAAATATCTGCTATCTCCGCCGTGGGAATGGTAAATCTTACTATGCCGGCGGCATAAGGTGCTACTTCGTACGGTGCATAGGCAATTACCAGTTCGCCGTTTTCGTTAAAGTAAAAAAGATCGCCGTCCTTAACCGTTACCGGCGCATAAAACATACGCTGCTGCGCTGCCACTTGCTCGGCAACAACTTTATTGATACGTTCCAGATAGCTGCTGCTGTTTTTAAACAAATCTGCCAGCGTAAGCTGTTTGCCGGTAGTTAAATCAAAAGTTGTTACATTAAATAATGTCATGCCGTGCGCGCCGCCGGTGTAAATATAGCCCTGCTGCTCTACGCTTAAAAGGTTATCGCCATTAAAATGCACGGTGTACTGCCCCTGCAAATCGTAGCTTTCTACGCTGGTGCCGCTGTATTGTTTAACATCCTCAAGGTCGCAGCGCAGTTTAAAACTTACTACGCGCGCCACGTCCTCAATAAAATCGCGCGCGTCCTCGCTGCTGTCCGGTTTAGCAAAAGTTTTATCAAACGCTGCGCGCATCACTTTATCGTTGCGCATGCTCATCGGCAAAGCGCGGTAAAGCTCCTGCAAAACGGTAAAGTTTAAAGTGTTGTTAATTCTGTGGTCGGCAAATTTGCCGCCCGCCGCGCCTTTAACCTGCGGCACTTCAATTTTTACGCTGCCTTCGTTAACCTTGTAAGCCTTAACCGCCGGCGCAGCCAAAGCCGCCGAACACACCAAAAGGCACAGCGCCGCCACTGCCAGAGTTTTTGTGATTTTCATAAAAACCCTCCTCCGAGTTTGTTGTTACGTTAATTATAGCATACTTTAAGTTTAACAAACCCGGGGCATAAAAATTTCACAAATCGTCCGCTGCCTGCCGCCTGCACGCCGCTGCTGCCGGAATAAAGCTGAACACCGCCGCCGCGGTAACAACCGCCAAAAGCAAAACGCCCTCCTGCACGGTAAAGCCCGCCGCCAGGTTAACGGCAGTTTTTTCGCGCATTAAGGCTGACAGCGCTGCAAACGCACCGTGCCCTGCCGCCGCTCCTGCCGCTACGCCGATGCACGCCAGCAGCATGCCCTGCAAAAAGTTAATTTTAATAATCGCCTTTTGCCCTGCGCCGATAGCGCGCATAACGGCGTTATCGTGCCTGCGCATTGCCGCCGCCCAGTAAGTGGTAAAAGCAATAATAATCAGCGCCAGCAAAATTACCGCATAGCTGATAATTTGCAGCACCTTTTCCGCATCGCCCATTACGGAGAATAGTTCGATAATCGCCTGCGAGGGGAATACTACCTGCATTTCTTTATTATTGCGGTACTGTGCCAGCAGCGCCAGCGCCTGCGCATAACCGGCAGGCTTAACCAGCACCGAAGTTACGCCCTGCGCCGCCTGGCCATGCCCTGCGTGCGCCGCCCAAATACTTTGTATATCCGTCAAAACGCATTGGTCATACGGACCGCTGACGGGCTGCAAAATGCCAACTACTTTATATTCCTGCGCGTGCCCTTTGCTGCCGGGTATTTCTACCATGCCGTGCGAGGTTTTAAAGGTATCGCCAACTTTTAAGCCGGCCATTGCCGCCGTGCGCGCGCCCAGCACTGCCTCAAACGGAGCCGCAAACGTGCGCCCTTCGGCTATTTGCAGCCACTTGCCGCGCTGTGGGTTAATAACGTAATCAAAAATTTCTTTTTCCGTGCCCGCTATGCGGAAGCCGCGGTAATTATCGCCGTAGCCGAAAGGAATTGCCATGCCTACGTTTTTATTAGCGCGCAGCTTTTCCACTTCCGCGTAGCTGATATTACTCATCGGCGTATCTTTTAAAAACACCGTGTTCAGCACCAGCTGATTGGGGCTGCCTTTGCTGCCCGCCACAATTGGGAACGGTTCCGCCGCCGAGGTAAGCCCGCTGTGCACGCCATCTGCTAAAAGCAGCACCAGCACCGCCATGGCAATGCTTGCCATAACCACGCAGCAGGCGATAAGGCTTTGCAGAGGTTTAAACATAATGTTGCTGCGTACAATTTTAATTATGCCCATGTGTGATAAACCTCCCGCCTTTAATGTCAAACCATTCGCTAAACTGCTCTTTAACGCTTTCGTCATGCGTGGATAAAATCAGCGCTGTTCCGTTTTCGCAGCACAAGCCGCGCAACAGCCCCAGCACAATGCGGCTGTTTTCCGTATCCAGGCTGGCTGTCGGCTCGTCCGCCAAAAGCAGCACCGGGCTGTTAATAACCGCACGCACAACGGCAACGCGCTGCTGCTCGCCGATGCTTAAGTTCCCGGGTAATACGTCCTTTTTAGCCGCCAGCCCTACGCGGTGCAGAAGCGCTGCCGCGCGTTCTTTTAACGCCGCCATATCGCCGCCGGCAAAGTAACCCGCCAGCAAAATATTTTCTTCCGCCGTCAGCGCTTCTATAAGGTTCAGCTTTTGGAAAACATAGCCAATATTGCGGGCGCGCCACAAATCGCGCTCACGCTCTGGCATGTTGTCGATGCGCGCACCGTCAAAATAAATTTCACCGCCGCTGGTCGCTAAAAGCCCTGCAATCATGTGCAGCAGCGTAGTTTTGCCGCTGCCGCTGGGGCCAGTTAACAGCATCTGCTCACCCTTATCCAGCGTCAGGTGCTCCGCGTGGCTGACGGTAATCACTTCGCCGGAAGGTTCCGTTACCTGTTTAAAAACGTTTTTCAGTTCCAGCAGCATCACAAAGCCTCCAGCGACTGCGCTTTAATGCGTACCAGGCTGACGAAGCCGGTTTCCGCATCAACCTCCGTCCCCAAATCAAGAGTCCCGGTTACGCTTATCGGCCTGTCAAACGGCAGCGCTACCACAGGCTCGCTAAGCTGCACCACCACAATATCCGCCGGCCAGTCGGCGTCCGTGCTGCAAAACGGGCAAATGCTCATCGGCTCGCGCGTCAGCACAAAAAAGTTAATGGTCGGCGTCAACGGCGGAGCCATAAAACCTGCCATCTGCACAACCTGCCCCTCGCTGTTTTTTAATTTGTCCGAAAAAGTAATGCCCAGCGACGAAACGCCGGAATACATTTCGTCAAAAGTCATGCTAATCGCTGCTTCCGCCCTGCTGCACAAAAAAGGCGGTTCGTAGTGAACCGCCTTGAAAGGCAAGTCTGCGGCAGTAAAGGCGCCGCCTGCCAACAGCAGGAGCGAGAGCAGAAAGCTTTTTAATAATTTCTCAAGCATCTGCCTGCCTCCATCAGTTTATTATTTGTTGTAATTTTTGGTGCCGTCAATGCCCAGCGCCCTTACCATGCCGAAGAATACTTCGGTGTTATCCATAACGCCTTTAAAGTATTCGCTGCCGGGGCCCATAGCGTTCAGTAAAACATCGTCGGCAGAATGTACTTCCTGGGATTCATCGTAAGGAATGTTGCCCGGTGCAAATTCGCCTTGCAGGTTCGGGTTGGCAATGGCTTTATCGCCAGCCATAATAGCCGGGGAAGTCGGCTCTGCTTTAAATTTATAGTTAATGTTGGTATCCGGGTGGTTAGCAAAATGTACTGCCAAAGTTACATCCGGGTCCGGGTTATCAGGGAAACCGTCGCCGTCGCGGTCCTCAAAAGTAGGCCAGCCTGCGGCAGCATAGGTGCGTACAGCTTCGCGGCCAGTTTTGCCGTCCAGTTCGTGATAGGTGCCGGTAATGCTTGCGCCGTGAGCGTGGTCGGCAACTACGATAATCAAAGTATCGTTGCCATTTTCAGCGGCGAATTTTTGTGCTACGCCAACAGCCTGGTCAAGCTCGATGTTGTCGTAAGCGGCACGCTGCCAATCCATGTTGTGCAGCTGTTTATCAACGCAAGCGCCTTCAACCATCAAGAAGAAGCCGTTTTCATTTTTGCTCAAGGTGTCAATAGCGCGCTGGGTCATTTCCACAAGGCCGGGCTGGTCATTAAAGCCGCCGAGCACTTTCGGGTTTTTCAGCATAGCGCGGTCAACATAAACGTTCATGTTATCCAGCTGGTACAAGCCAAGAATTTTATCTTCATCTGCCGGTGTATTTAAAAGTTCGGTTCTGTTGCCGGAGAAGGTGTAACCCAAATCCTGGAACTGCTCTACAACGTTAACGTTATCTTTTCGTTTGGAACCGGGCACGTTCATCGGGATGAAGTGACGTGAGCCGCCGCCCATAATAACGTCAGGACGGTGATAATCTTCGGTCATCGTTTCAGCGATGAAGTTCTGTTCCGCACGGCGGCGGGTATGGCTCAGCATAGCTGCCGGAGTAGCGTCGGTAATGTTAGCGGTGGAAACAATGCCGGTTGCCATGCCTTTGGTGCGTTTAACAAGCTCGATAATATTTTCTACTTTCGGGTCGTCAAACGGGTCTTTGGTGCTGTTAGCGTATACGCCCATCGCGTTGTTAACGGATTTATGGCCGGTTGCGTATGCGGATGCGCTGTTAGCGGAGTCCGTTACAAGCGAATCATAACCGGATGTAGTGATAACTGCCATGCGCGGCATTTTTTCCATGTTCAAAAGGTCGTTGTATTTGCCGTCGCTCAATCCTTTAGAAAGAATACGCGCTATTTCACGAGCCTGTACGCTCATGCCGTCGCCTACAAACAGAATAACGTTTTTAGCTTTTTTCTTAGCTTTAGCTTCGGTAACGGTGTAGTTTACAACGTTTTTATTGCCGCCGCTTACAGCTTCAACCTTAACGTCGCCAGCCTGGGTAAAAGCAACGCCAGGGATGGTATAAGTTGTTACGCCGTCGGCAGTTTTAATTTCGCCGGTTTTGCCAAAATATTTTTCGGCATCAACGCCGTTAACGGTTACTTTAAAATCATCAGCCAACCCTTTAACTTCTACCTGCAAATCAAAATGCTGGCCTTTTAAAAATTTAGCGCGGTTAATCGGCATTACGCTGACGGGGTTCTTTGCCTGCAC
>DXVZ01000012.1:8474-8769 GCA_019417125.1 Phascolarctobacterium sp. | reverse complement strand
GTACTTTTTTCTATTATATTATCACAGAGAGAAGGTCGAGTCAATTATGTTCAACTGGCTGGCATTTTTAACTTACGCCGTTGTTACCGCAGCGACGCCGGGGCCTAACAACATTATGTCTATGAGCAACGGCGGCAGGCTGGGCTTTAAACGGGCACTGCCTTTTAATTTTGGCATACTGGCTGGATTCAGCGCGGTAATGCTTATCTGCACCGCCTTTTGCAGTACGCTGACAGAGCTTTTGCCAGCAGTGCAGACGCCGATGCTGTTTATTGGCGCCGCTTATATGCTGCAC
>DXVZ01000012.1:0-8464 GCA_019417125.1 Phascolarctobacterium sp. | reverse complement strand
GCACCTGGCGTGGGGCACTTACAAAAGCAGCGGCGAAATTACCGAGAACCATTCGCGCAGCGGCTTTGTATCTGGTTTGGCACTACAATTTATCAACCCCAAAATTTACATTTACTGCATTATGTCCATGCAGGCGTACATTTTGCCACTGTATGCCGGGCAGCCGCTGACGCTGATTTTATTCGCGCTGCTGCTTGCCTTTATCGGCTTTGTCTTTACGCTGTGCTGGTCGGCGTTTGGTTCCGCATTCCGCCTGCTGTTCAACCGCCACACCAAAAGCGTTAATACCGTTATGGCACTGCTACTCGTTTACTGCGCCGTCTCGCTGTTTATACATTAAAAAATCCCTCCGCCCAAAGACGGAGGGATAATTTTTTACGCAATTATTTCATGCACTCTTTAATTGCTTTTGCCATACGTTTAACGCCTTCAACAATTCTGTCTTCGGTCATGTTGGAGTAGTTTACGCGCATGCTGCGGTCAGTTTTGTCATTCGGATAGAAAGCATCGCCGATAACGGCAGCAACTTTCATCTCAATGCATTTATGGAATACTTTGTTGGCGCTTACGCCTTCCGGCAGAGTTACCCACAGGAACAGGCCGCCGTGCGGACGGGTAAATTCAACTCCTTCAGGGAATTCTTCTTCCATAGTTTTAAGAATAAGGTCGCGGCGTTTTTTGTACAGAGCTTTAATTTCTTCAACGTGTTTGTCAAGGTCGTAGTTTTCAATGTAAGCATCGGCAATACCCTGGTCAAAGTTAGAGGTATGCAGGTCGGCGCTTTGTTTAATCTTAACAAATTCTTCCACAACGGAATGTTCCGCTGCAACCCAGCCTAAGCGCAGGCCCGGGCAGAAGATTTTGGAGAAAGTACCAAGGAACATAACCAGGCCTTTGGTATCCATGGATTTGAGGGAAGGAAGAATTTCGCCTTCGTAACGCAGTTCACCATACGGATTATCTTCCAGTACCGGCAGGTCGTATTTGTTAACGACTTCCATAAATTTATGGCGGCGTTCAAGGCTCCAGGTGCGGCCGGTCGGGTTCTGGAAATCAGGAATTACATAAATAAATTTGCAGTTCGGAGTGGTGGCAAGAATTTTATCCAGTTCTTCCGGAATAAGCCCGCCGTCATCGGTCGGAACTTCTACAAATTTAGGTTCATAAGCGTTAAAAGCATTCAGCGCACCAAGATAGGACGGGCTTTCGCACAGAACAACGTCGCCCGGGTCGAGGAACAGTTTGCCTGCAAAATCAAGGCACTGCTGGCTGCCGGTGGTGATAAGAATATCGTCCGGGTCAACTTCGGTGTGATATTTGTCTTTCATGCGTTTAGCAATTTTAGCGCGCAGGGTCGGGCGGCCTTCGGTGGTTGCATATTGCAGCAGCTGGCGGCCTTCTTTTTCAACCAGGTCATGGGAAACTTTAGCAATTTCTTCAACCGGGAAAAGTTCCGGCGCGGGCAAGCCGCCTGCAAAAGAGATGATGTCCGGCTGAGCGGTCAGTTTTAAAAGTTCACGGATTTCGGATGCCTGCATCCTTTCCATACGTTTAGCAAATTTCATGTTTCTTTCCCTCCAAATATTTTCAAAATCAATACAGTACACCTTGTTGGTGTACTGTTATAATAATAAATTGTAGCACTTTAGCGTTTTACAGGCAAGCATTTTGTTATTTTTATAAAGATTTTAGTGTACAAAACGCAATTTAAGATATACATTGTTAAAAAACTTACAGTTTAGAGGATTGCTTAACATGTTTTTTACAAAGGGAATTGCCGTCCACTTTGACAGCGCGTTATTTTACCCTGCTTTTTAACGTTAATAACGACGATTTCAGGGTATGGGCCCATACGCACCGGCGGACCAAAAAAACCGTTGCCGTTCATAAAGTTTTGATATTATTATATAAATAAGCTATAATAAACATAAATCATATTCTATCACTATATTAGGCGGTGATTGTCCAATGAATGAAACTGAAAAACAAACTATTCTCGTTAAAGCCAAAGATTTCTTTCGCAAAAGAATTGCTGAAAACCATAAGAATAATACTAAAAAACTCACTTCGTTAGATAAGTTCAATGTAAATCCATTTACGCACAAATATCTAGCACAATTTGCTTTTGGTAATTCGTCTCCGGAAAATATGGCAAAAGCACTTATTTATCCACGTATATTAGGTACATCTATATCAACTACATTTGGTACTCAACTACAATATTTCTGTAATGAAGTTTTGAGTTCTTATGCATCAACAACAAGTGGAATGGACATAGAATTTATTGATGCAATAGACGGACACAAAAAATATTGCCAAACTAAAGCAGGTCCTAATACAATAAATTATGATGATGTTACTACTATCATCAATCATTTTAAAGCTGTTAGAAATCTTGCTCGAACTAATCATTTAAAAATGAATATTGATGATTGTATAGTCGGAGTATTCTATGGCGCCAAAGATGACTTAAACCAATTCTATAAAAAAATCAATGAAGAATATCCAGTTTACGCAGGCGCTGAGTTTTGGTTACACTTAACAGGAGATAGCAGCTTTTATAATGAACTTATAAATGCTTTTGCAGAAGTTGCTGACGAAATGGATAGTTCTGAATTAATAAAAGAAATCATACACAAATTGGCTCATGAAATAAGTTCTCAGAATAAATGATTTCTTCATTGTCATTCAATCTATAATTAATTATAGCTTTTTTTAATTCCACTCCTATTCTTCTTGCCAGTTCAACTGGAACAGCATTTCCAATCTGCTTATACTGATCACCTATGCCGCCGCAAAACTGCCATTCATCTGGGAAAGATTGTATTCTTGCATATTCCCTAACAGTAAAAGGCCGTGTTTCATCTGGATGGCAACGTTCTGTTTGCTTTTGAGATGGACTGCAAGTTAAAGTTAAACACGGTTCGTCCCAACTAATTCTTCTTGCTATTCCACGTTTTCCTCCACCAGAAAAGTAAGATTTACCCATATATTCTTTGGCTATTTCTTCAGGTAAATTTACCCAACAACCACCTGGCGGTACTAATTCAAGAACTCTTTTTTTGTTTGCACTATATGAAACCCCTTGACTTTTAGGACAATTTTTTAATGCTTCTTTTAATGTTGTCATACGCTTTTCTGGATTTGGATATTCAAAATGAATATTCAAATCATTACGGATTCCAATTAAAACTATTCTTTCTCTTTTTTGTCCAACTCCATAATAAGCCGCATTTAATACTTTATATTGAATCTTATAACCCAATGACTCTAAAACATCAATAATAGTTTTCAAAGTTCTCCCTTTATCATGAGAAACAAGACCTCTAACATTTTCTGCCCAAAAAATCTTAGGTTTTACCTCTTTCACGCATCTTGCAAATTCGTGAAACAACGTACCTCTTGTATCAGAAAATCCTAATTTTTTACCAGCATACGAAAACGCTTGACAAGGAAACCCACCTGTAATTATATCTACTTTATCTTTATACATTGTAAAATCTACCGCTGAAATATCTTTGCAAACTACATTCCATTCCGGTCTATTAGTTTTTAATGTTTCACAGCATGCTTTATCTATTTCTACATATTCTATTGTTTTTATTCCGGCCTCTTCTAATCCCAAGGCAATTCCGCCAGCTCCAGCAAATAATTCTATTGCAGTAACATCTTCATTCTTAATGTCATTTATATTATCTATATTATTGTGTTCTGTATTATTGTGTTCTGTGAACTCAATAATATTTCCAGGATTAACACCCAATACATTACATAATTTTTCTACACCAGATTTCAACGGATTATATCCATCAGACAACATTACAGATAACTGATATTTAGTAATACCTAACTGATTGGCTAAATCGGTAAATGTCATTATACCTTTATCATTCATTATTTCTTTTACTTTCACTTTAGATAAATACATACCATTAGGCCTCCAAATTGTTGTGATTTTATATTAACATTTAATAACCATTTTTTCAAGTATTAATCTAAAGTTGGTGATCAAAATGTTTTTTGAAACTCCTGAACAGCGCTCTAAAAATATGAAAGCTATAAAAAGCCATGATACAAAAATTGAAATTGCTTTAAGACGGGCATTATGGAAACATGGTATACATTATAGAAAAAATTTTAAGATTTTTTCTTGCCATCCTGACATTGTAATCACAAAATATAAAATCGCTATTTTTTGCGATGGAGATTTTTGGCATGGAAAAGTTTTAGAAAGCCGTAGTATAAAATCTAATTCCAAATATTGGAATGAAAAAATTAAACGCAATAAAGAAAGAGATTTAGAAAACACAATAGAATTACGCGACAATGGTTGGATTGTCCTACGTTTTTGGGAAACAGAAATTAAAGAAAACATAAATGCTTGTGTGGATGAAATAATTAAAAATATTGATTTTATAAAAGAAAACAATCGTAAAATATAAAATAAATAACGGAATCGCCTTAATGGTAATTCCGTTATTTATTTTACCCTGCTTTTTTAACGTTGATAACGACGATTTCGGGGTATGGACCCATACGCACCGGCGGACCCCAAAAACCGTTGCCGTTGCTGACGATTGCCGCCATATTGTCAACGTAGGTCATGCCGTAGTCGATAAGGTACATACTTTGCGTAATATAGCGGAAAGGCCACACCTGCCCGGCGTGCGTGTGCCCGGAAACGGCAAGGTCATAGCCTGCCTGCGCGGCTTCTGTAAAACGTCGCGGCTGATGATCGATTAAAATGCTGAAATAATCGTGGTTGCCATCTGCCAGGCGCTCCAGCGCTTCCGTGCCGCGCTCGCGGCTGTAATCGCGCAGACCGGCAAGTTTAATGCCGTCAGGCAGTACCGCCGTTTCGTTCTCTAAAAGCGTAATGCCGTTATCAGACAGCATTTGGCGGATTGTTTTCATCTCGCCGTCAAGGTAATCGTGGTTGCCGTATACGGCGTAAGCCGGCGCATTAAATTTAAGCGCTGCCAGGGAACCGTTATCCAGCACATAGCTGAGTTTTTCGTCCACAATGTCGCCGCCAATCAGCACCAAATCGGGGTTCTGCGCGTTAATACGGTTTACCACGTCCTGCGCAGCGCCAAGAGCGTTGATGTGCCCCAGGTGCAGGTCGGTAACAAGCACGATTTTGGTATCAGCGGCAATGTTTTTATGCGTCGCCACGGTTTCTGTGCGCACAATGGGGTTCATTGCCTTGTAAATGCCAAAGGCAAGCGAAAGCCCGATTAACGCCAGCCCCAGCATTGCCAGCGGCGTGCTGAAACGCCATTGAATATGAAACAGTTTGGCTGGGATAATTAAAATGCCGTTTAAAAGCATCAGCAAAATGCTGTAAAAGCCGAACAAAATCCACACATTGCCAATCCACGCCAGCGCGCGCGCAACGGGTTCCGGATGAACAATATAGCCGCTGTGGCTGATAAGATAGCTTGCCGTGCAGCCTGCAACAGCAATGGGCCACAGCCAGCTGGTAAAGCCCGGTATCAGCGTGCGGTAATAAAACCAAACGGCAATGCCCATTGCCGCCAAATAGGAATACATAATAATCATAAAGAGGTTCATCGGCAATCTCCTTTTTTGTTTATTGTATATAATATATACTTTGGAGTCTGCTTAAAGTCAAGTAAAAAATTTTTGAAAACCGCTTGACTTGAAGTTTACTACAACTGTTATATTAATAATGTAATCAATTACGACTCATTAAAGGAGCCTTGCCAATGAAAAAATACTTAAAATACCTTATTATAATTGCCGTGCTGCTGACAGCGGGCTGCGCTGCCACCGCCCCTAACGGCGAGGAAAAAGCCTACGCCGCCGCAGATAAAGTAACTTACCTGCGCCAGATTATAACGCAGGACGCAGCAGAGAGCCGCACTATTATGTGGCAGGCTGATGCTGCGTTGAAAGACCCGGTGGCAGAAGTTAAAAATGCAGGCGGCAAAATTACCGCTGTGCCTGCTGCGGTGCAGCAGCTTAATGCCAACGGCAGTACCCTTTATGTATACACCGCCGCGCTGACGGGGCTTGAACCGGGCAGCACTTACGAATACCGCGCCGGCTACGAGGGCAGCCGCACAGACTGGCACAAACTTTCTGCCAATAATAACGGCAGCTTTAAAGCACTGATTTTCCCCGATTCGCAGTCAGCCGATTACAGCGGCTGGCAAAAGCTGGCGCAGACGGCGTACAGCAAAAACGGCGACGCCGCATTTTTCATCAACATGGGTGATTTAGTGGACAACGGCTACGATTTTTCTCAGTGGCGCGCCTGGTTCCGCAGTGTTGAGCCGATGTTGGAAAATATACCCTTTGCGCCGGTGATGGGCAACCACGAAACCTACAACATGGATTGGCAGGTTGACATGCCCACGCCCTACCTTACACTGTTTAGCCTGCCGCCTAACGGCACGGCAGCCAGCCAAAACCAATATTACAGCTTTGATTACGGCGATGTGCATTTTACGGTGCTGAACACACAGACCGATGAGATGGCGAAGTTTAACCCCAATTTAATGGAAGAACAGTTGGCGTGGCTTAAAAACGACCTGGCGCAAACGCAATCCAAATGGAAAATAGTGCTGATGCACAAGGACATTTTGCGCTACGCCTTTACGGACCGCCCCAACAGCTTTGACCCGCAGACTATTCAGTTTACGCCGTGGGCGCAGCAGCTAATGCCGGTGTTTGAAGAATACAACGTCGATGCGGTACTAACGGCGCACCTGCACACCTACCGCCGCCGCTTGCCGCTGAAAAACTTCCGCCCGGACGATAACGGCATTACCTACATTTTAACGGGCGTGTCTGGCAGCGTACGCTATGCCAACCTATGGCAGAAGAACCTAGCCGACGCAGCGCTGGCGCCGCAGCCGGAGGACGCCAATTACCTGACGCTTGAAAAAACGCCGGACGCCTTAACTTTTAAAGCCTTTTTGCCGGACGGCACGCAGTTTGACAGCGTAACCATTACCAAATAGATATTAAAATGAGGGGGATTTATTATGAAACTCTTTTTACAATGCGCCGCAGCGCTTGCAGTTATTTATACCATCGTCAACATCAGCGGGCGCATGGCTGTATGCAGCGCTTATAAAATCCTGTCCGCTTAAAGCGCGGTAATTTTACACGAGGTGACAAACATGAACATTGCAGAAGTAAGCAAAAAATACGGCCTAACCGCCGATACGCTGCGCTATTACGAGCGCATTGGGCTTTTGCCCCCGGTAGCGCGCAACAAAAGCGGCAACCGCAACTACGGCGAAGTTGACCTTGCACGCATTGAATTTATCAAATGTATGCGCGAGGCAGGGCTTTCCATTGAAGTTTTAACCAAGTACATCCACCTGTTTTTAGAGGGCGACGCCACTTTAAAAGAGCGCGAGGATTTGCTTATTACCGAGCGCGACCGCTTGCAGGAACGCATTAACGTTATGCAGGCGACACTGGAACGCCTGAACCATAAAATAGGGCTGTACCAAAGCGGCGCTTTCCACACCGCTGGGCAGGCTGACTGCATCTAACGCACCTGCCGCAAAGAAGGTGATTTTTTGTACAACCCCCAGCTGGAAACCTTTATCGCCGTTGCCGACAGCGGCAGCTTCGCCAAAGCCGCCGAAAAACTTTTTATTTCGCCGACAGCGGTTATTAAGCAAATAAATATTTTAGAAAACAACCTTGACTTAAAACTATTTAACCGCACGCACCGCGGGCTGACTCTGACGGCGGCAGGTAAATCACTTTACAGTGACGCCAAATACATTATCCGCTACTCCCAGGAATCGCTGGAGCGCGCTAAAAACGCCATGCAAAAAGAAAACAGCATTATCCGCATCGGCACCTCGCCCATGACGCCGGCGCAGATTTTGGTACAACTGTGGCCGCAGATTCACGCCATTTGCCCGGAAATACGCTTTAAGCTGGTACCGTTTGAAAACACGCCCGAAAACGCACGCGAGATACTTTTAAATTTGGGTCAGAACATCGACATGGTAGCTGGCATTTTTGACGCCACACTTTTGGACTACCGCAAATGCGCTGGGCTGGAACTTTTGCGCGAGCCGCTGTGCTGCGCCGCTGCCGTAAACCATCCGCTGGCACAAAAGGAACGTTTAAGCGTCAGCGATTTGTACGGGCAGGACTTAATGCTGATTACGCGCAGGCAGATGGGCGAAGCCGATGCGCTGCGCGACTGGCTGACGGTTAAACACCCGCAGGTTCATATAGTCGACTTTGATTTTTACAACACCGAGGTTTTTAACAGCTGCGAAAACGGCAACAATCTTTTAATGGCGGTGCCCAGCTGGCGCGACGTGCACCCGCTTTTAAAAATCATTCCCGTTGACTGGGACTTTTCCATGCCGTTCGGGCTTTTGCATTCGCCGCAGCCTGCGCCGCACGTTAAAAAGTGCATCGACGCCATCACTAAAATTTATCAAGCCAAGCAGATATAACC
>DXVZ01000119.1:12232-15797 GCA_019417125.1 Phascolarctobacterium sp. | reverse complement strand
GCAGGGCGTTGTTGCCGCTAACCTGCCTGCGGTGTTTGCCCTGCTTATGCTGTTCGTGCTGGCGGCGGTGCGCTGCCGCAAACGGCTAGTGCAAATGCTGTTTGCGGTGCCGTTTTTAAAAACGCAAAAACAGCTGTATCTGGAAATCCGCTTCAACAAGGTTTTGGCGCTGCTGCTGCGCGGTGGCATACCGCTGCCGCAGGCAGCGCAGCTTGCCGGTGAAGCATTGGGGGATGCTTTGCTGCGCCAAAGGGCGGAGGCTTTTGCCAATGAGGTCCTGCGCGGTGAAAATCCGGCTGAAGCCGCCGTGCGTGTTAAGCCTTTGTTTGGCAGCCTAAGCGTGGAGTTTATCGGCGTGGGCAGTGAAACGGGACGCCTGCCGGAGATGCTGGCGCGTGCCGCGGAACTTTTGCAGCACCGTTTTGACAGTACGGTGAAAAACTTAAAAACCGTGCTGGAACCGCTGCTTTTGCTGTTGGCGGCGGGTTTTGCGGCGGCTGTTATTTTGGCTGTGGCTGCACCTATGTTTTCCCTGTCGGGCGCGCTGCCCGGATTTTAATAACGGAAGGGGTTATATTTTGCTGAAGAATTTACGGAAAAACGCAGGTTTTACGCTGCTGGAGGTTTTGGCAGTGGTCGCACTGCTGGGCGTGCTTGGCGCAATGCTGCTGCCTTCGATGGACGGTGCGGCGGCACGTGCCAAAAACGCACGCCTGGAGAGCGATTTGGCGACGATAGACAACGCGATTTTGCTTTATAAAATGGATAAAGGCGTATGCCCGGACAGTTTAACGGCTTTGCAGAACGATTACATTGCCAAAGGTAAGGAATTTAAAGACGCTGTTGGTGAAGAATTGCAGTATAACGCAACCGGCGATAAACTGACTTATACGCTGCAGGGCAAAAACGCCAGCGGCGAGCTGGTAACGTCTGATGGCAGCAGCGGCGCTGAAGAATAAAGGCTTTGGGTTGATAGAGGTGTTGGCGGCGGCAGGGCTTTTAGCGGCTGCGGCTGCTTTTTTAACGCCCGTTTACGGCGGCTTGCAGTGTTATTTGCTTAACATGCAGGCAGAGCGTGCCGCGCAGCAGATGGCGGCCGATATTGCCGCTTTGCAGCAGCAATGCTTTTACGATAACAGCGGCAAAAGCCGTTTGGAGATGGACGCCGACAAGGGCGGCTACCGCGTATATTACGACGGCAAGCTCGTGCGTTCAAGAAAGTTCAGCGCGGAAAGCGGGCTGTATTTTAACCAGCATTTTAACGCGCTTAAATTTTCAACGGAGGGCGCCCCTTCGGCAACCGTCAACTATATCATTAAATGCCGGCACGATAAAAACATCAGCAAATGGCTGCAAGTGCAGCCTGTTACCGGCAGGGTGGTGTTTAAATGAAAGGCGGCAAAGGCTTTTTGCTGACAGAGGCGCTGCTGTGCCTGGCGCTTGCAGCGATGGTGTGTGTAACGGCGGTAGGGGCGTTCAGCAGCGGCGTAAGGCTGATTACCGGGCGCAATGCAGCCATGGAAGCCTTTAACGCTGCCAGCGGCGCTTACGGTAAAGACGGACTGGATGAGCGCGGCTTAACGCTGACGCGCGAAGAAGTTTACTGCAGCGGTTTGGCAGAGCCGTTTTATTATGTAACGGTTACAAATGCGGCGGGCAAAACTGTGGCAAGCATGGTGGCAGGCGGTGAATAACAAAGGTTATCTGCTGGCGGAAACCTGTTTGGCATTGGCTGTTACAGCTATTGCTGCGGTTGTTTTTTATAACGGTTTATCTGGCTTTGCCGCCTCGTGGCGCAGTTTGCAGAGCGATTTGCTGCTGTACCGCGCCGCCCGTTATAGCCAAAGCTTTATCGCACATGAGCTTTTGCTGAACACTAACAGCGTGAAAATAACGATGGGCAAGAACGATAAAATCGTCTGCAAAGAGATACGCGGCAGCAGGCAGGTAACATTTTATGTGAGCGGCGGCGCGCTGGCGCGCGAGATTAAATATAACACAACGCGCGGCGTAAACCCGCTTTCGCTGCCAGAAGTAACTTTACAGGCGCTGACGGCAGAGCAGCTGGCGGCGGATAAAATTAAAGTTACCTTGCAGCTGAAAGACAACGCCAGCGGACGCAGCAAAAAATTTACGGAAGTTTACACGATGGCAAATGGAAGTTTTTAAAAGTTTATGGCGCGATAAGCGCGGCGGCATCGGTACGGCGCTGCTGGCGGGCGTACTGCTTATCGCTGGCTGCCTGCACGCGGCGGCTTACTGGCTGCGGCAGGAGGCGGAAGAAACGCAGCGCCTGATTTTGCAGCGCCAGCTGCATTTTGCGGTGCAGGCATTGGCAAAAAGTAATTTTAAGGACGCAGCCTTGCCGGAGGGCGGTTTGCAGCTGCCGCCGCAAAAATTATTTCCCGGCAATTACACGCTGGCGGCAGGCGTTACGCAGGAACAAAACGCCAGCGGCATTACCCGTTACATTCTTAGTGCGCAAGCAGGCGGCGAAAGTTTTGCCTTGCAGCAGCTGAAAATTACACTGCCAACGGACGTTGCAGAACTTGCCGGGCATTACACGCTGGCTGCCGGTAAAGGCATAGAGGGCGTGGAAAACATACCGGAAGGCATAACGTATGCCGGTAATTTGGGCGATATTTTACCAAGTTTGGACTATAAAAATTTTGCCGCGTTTGCGGAAATGGATTTCCCTACCAAGACGATGTTTGAAGAAACAGGGCTCAGCGGCGCGCTGTATTACGACGACGGCAATTACAGCAAGAACATTGCGGCAAACTCCAAAAACATCGGCGGCGAGGGCTTCCTTGTCAGCAAAATGAGCATTTTTATTGCCGACGGCACCAAACTGCCGGATTTTTGCGTTATTTTCAGCGACGGGCAGATTGAAATAGGCAAAAACACCGTGCTGGGGCGGGCGCTGCTGCTTTCTAAGTACGATATTACTATTAAAAGCGGCGCGCAGTTTAACGGCGTTGCACTGTGCGGCGGCAGGCTGATTGTGGAGGACGGCGTGGCAATTATGCGCGGTGAGGGCGTTTTGCAGCCTTTTGTAACAGCGTACCGCTTAAAGCAGCATTAAAAAATCCACACCCTGAATGAATGCGGATAAGAGGATTTGAACTATAAAATTTTTAGTTGGCAATGCCTATGGGAGCACCAGCTGCGGCATAAAGTTCTGCGTGTCGCAGCTGACGAGTTTATAAGTTACGCCGTGCGTTTCGCCTTCAAAAATATTGCCCGCGTCCTGCCCGTGAATATGCCCGAAAACGCAGTGCGCAGCGCCGTACTTGGCAAAAAGCTGCGTAAAAACGGTTTCTTCACCGGCTTTGTACAGCGGCGGGTAATGCAGCGCGGCAACTATTTTGGTAAAGCCTGCTTTTTTAGCTGCTGCCAGCGACATTTCCAGCCTCAGCCCTTCGCGTTCGTAAATGTGCCGGTCCTCGTCCGTAAACGCTTCGGATGAGGGCAGAATCCACCCGCGCGAGCCGCACACGGCAACATCGCCGCAGGCAAAAAAGTTGTTCTGCAAAAACATAAATTTACCGCCCAGCGCCTGCTG
>DXVZ01000119.1:0-12222 GCA_019417125.1 Phascolarctobacterium sp. | reverse complement strand
TGATGACGGTGTCACTGTCTTTTATCAGCGCCAGCCAGTTTTGTCGTATTTTTTCAAAATGGTTTGCCCAATGGGGGCTGAAAACCTCCATTGGTTTAGTTGGCGGCTCGCCCGATAAATGAAAGTCGCCGATAGCGAAAAGGCTCATGTTGTCTCCTTGTTATGTAAAATCTTCTTTGATTGTATCACATTTTTCACACTTTGGCGATATTGCCCGCAAGTGCAGGCTTTTATAATTGACTTTAAATCCTGTAAGCTATATAATTTTAAGGGTATTATTCTTAAATAGCTTTATTTGCGAGGTTGAAAAATATGATTCAGGAAAAGTACAATCCCCATGAGATTGAAGCCAAATGGCAGAAATACTGGGAAGAAAACAAAACTTTTAAAACCGAGATGGACTCGAGCCGCCCGAAATCCTATGTGCTGGAAATGTTCCCGTATCCTTCCGGCAACCTGCATATGGGCCACGTGCGCAACTACTCCATCGGCGACGTTGTAGCGCGCTTCCGCACGATGAACGGCTTTAACGTGCTGCACCCCATGGGCTGGGATTCCTTTGGCATGCCTGCGGAAAACGCCGCTATTAAACACGGCATTCCGCCGAAGAAATGGACGATGGAAAACATTGCCAATATGACGCGCCAGCAGAAACGCCTTGGCCTTTCTTATGACTGGGACCGCGAAGTAACTACCTGCAAACCTGATTATTATAAATGGACCCAGTGGTTTTTTGAACTGTTTTATAAACGCGGCCTTGCCGTGAAGAAAAAATCCGCTGTTAACTGGTGCAACACCTGCAACACCGTACTTGCCAACGAACAGGTTATTGACGGCAAATGCTGGCGCTGTGACCACGAGGTTGTAAAAAAAGACCTGGAACAGTGGTTCTTTAAAATTACCGACTATGCTGAAGAACTTTTAAAAGACCTTGACCTTTTGAAAGGCTGGCCGGAGCGCGTTAAAACCATGCAGCGCAACTGGATTGGCAGAAGCGAAGGTTTGGAATTCAGTTTTGATTTCCCGGAAGTCGGCGAGCGCATTCCTGTTTATACCACCCGCCCGGATACGATTTACGGCGTTACCTATGTTGTACTTGCCGCCGAACATCCGCTGGTTGAAAAACTGTGCGTAAACAACCCTAAAGCCGAAGAAATTAAAGCTTTCTGCGAGCGCGTAAGGAACCAGTCCGATATTGAACGTACTTCCAGCGAATCGGAAAAAGAAGGCCTGTTTACTGGCTGCTATTGCATCCATCCGTTAACCGGCAAAAAAGTGCAGGTTTGGATTACCAACTATGTACTTTACGATTACGGCACCGGCGCGGTTATGGGCGTACCTACCCACGACGCACGCGACTGGATGTTTGCCGATAAATACGGCCTTGAGAAAATTGTTGTAATTAATCCCAAGGATAAAGAGCTTAAATTAGAAGATATGACCGACGCCTACGAAGAAAAAGAGGGCGTGCTTGTTAATTCCGGCGAGTTCAGCGGTATGGAGCTGCATGCCGGCATGGAAGCAATTAAAGACAAGATTGAAGCAATGGGCATCGGCAAACGCCGTGTTAACTACCGCCTGCGCGATTGGTTAATCAGCCGCCAGCGTTATTGGGGCGCGCCGATTCCGGTTATTTACTGCCCGGACTGCGGCGAAGTGCTTGTGCCGGAGGACCAGCTGCCGGTTATGCTGCCGGAGGACGTTAAATTTGACGCCGGCGCGGTATCGCCGCTGGCAACTTCCGAAAGCTTTGTAAACTGCACCTGCCCGAAATGCGGCAAGCCTGCAAGGCGCGAAACCGACACCATGGATACCTTCCTATGCTCCAGCTGGTACTACCTGCGTTATACCGACCCGAAAAACAGCGAAGCGCCGTTTGCTAAAGATAAAGTAAATTACTGGTCACCGGTTGACCAGTATATCGGCGGCATTGAACACGCTATTTTGCATTTGCTGTATTCGCGCTTCTTTATGAAAGTGCTGCACGACGCAGGGCTTGTAGATTACAAAGAACCGTTTACCAACCTGCTGACCCAGGGCATGGTTATTAAAGATGGCGCTAAGATGAGTAAATCCCTCGGCAACGTCGTTTCGCCGGAAGAAATCATCGGCAAGTACGGCGCCGATACGGCAAGGCTGTTTATTATGTTTGCCGCGCCGCCCGAAAGGGAACTGGAGTGGAGCGACCAGGGCGTAGAAGGTTCCTTCCGCTTCCTCGGCAGGGTATGGCGTATTGTTTACCATTACCAGGACGTGCTGGCGCAGAAGGTTACCAGCTACGACCCGGCAGAACTGTCGGAAGCAGGCAAAAACCTGCGCCGCGTGCTGCATACCAGCATTAAAAAGGTAACGGACGACATTGAGCAGCGCTTTAACTTCAACACCGCCATCAGCTCGATGATGGAACTGGTTAACGCTTTGTACGCTTACAAAGAAGCCGAAAAAACTCCGCATGCAGGGCTTATTTACGAAGTTGTTTCCAACCTGCTGAAACTGCTTTCGCCGTTTGTTCCGCATATTACGGAAGAACTGTGGCACGGCGTAATTACCGAAGAGGGCAGCATCCACGAAGAAAAATGGCCGAAGTACGACGAAGAAGCCATGAAAGTGGATAGCATAGAAATTGCTTTGCAGGTTAACGGCAAGCTGAAAGGCCGCCTGGTTGTGCCTGCTGATGCTTCTAAAGACGAACTGGAAAAACTCGCCCTTGGCGAACAGCACATTGCCGGTACCGTCGATACCTCTAAAATTGTGAAGGTTATCTGCGTGCCGGGCCGTCTGGTCAATATCGTTGTAAAACCGTAACAGGTTAAGTTTACAAAAACTCCTTGGATTTAATCCGGGGAGTTTTTTATTTTTTAGGAGTTGAACAGATGGCGCAGCTTAATAAAAAGATTATTGCCGTCGCCGTGGCGGCAGCGTTTTGTATTTTGGCAAGCTTTTGGCCGCTGGAGCGCGAGGACGCAGTTTTGCAGATAGAGCAGAACCCCGTGCAGGAAGCAGCGGCGGAAGAGGCAAAAATAACGGTGTATGTCAGCGGCGCGGTGTCAAAGCCAGGTTTGCACGAAATTGCACCCGGCAGCAGGGCTGTTGATGCGATTGAAGCGGCAGGCGGCATGACGGAAGAAGCCAACAAAGACCGCGTAAACCTTGCCAAAATTTGTAAGGACGGCATGCAAGTGAATGTGCCGCGTTTAAGTGAAAAGGAACTGCGCAGACTGCAAAGCGCGCGGAATGCTGCCGTTGTTAATAGCGGCGCGCAGGGGTATGGCAATGGTTTTGCTGCAGCGGTGCAGAGTATGCATGGTGTGCAATCTGCTGCAAGCACGCAGGCTGACGGCGCCAAAGTACGCATCAGCACCGCTACGGCCGCGGAACTGGAAGAACTGCCCGGCGTGGGAGCGGTAACGGCGCAGCGCATTGTGGAATACCGCAGCGTGCACGGTTTTAGCCGCGTGGAGGATTTAATGAATGTGAAAGGCATTGGGCAGGCGAAGTTTAACAAAATGCAGCCCTACCTTGATTTATGAAGACCTGGTTTTTAGCGGCGGCGGCGCTGTTTGCCGCCGGTGATTACCTGGGAATTTTAACGCCGCAGCACTTAACCTGGTACGGCGCTGCCGCTGTGCTTTGCGCAGTTTTGCTGGTACTTGCCGCCAAATTGAAACCGCAGGGTTATGCCGCCGCTGCCTGCGGGCTGGCGCTGTTTACGGCGTGCGGTTTAGCGGTGGGCGCACGGGCGGTGCAGCCAAATGCTGCCGATATTAAAAATTACGCCGGGCAGCAGCTTACGGTGTACGGCAGCGCTGATTTGTTAAGCCTTAAAGCGCGCGCAGACGGCGTAAGCTTTGTGCTGGATTGCAGCGCCGTACAGCCGGATGGCGGCAAAATGCAGACGGCGCATGGCAAAATACGTGTGTTCAGCAGCGGCGGCACCGTGCAGGATTTTAAGTCCGGCAGCGTCACCGCTAAAGGCACGCTAAAAGCCGTACATGGTTTTGCCAACCCCGGCAGTTTCGACAGCGAAAGCTGGAACTTGCAGCAGGGTATACAGGGCAGAATGTCCGTTAAAAAAGCGGCGCTGCAAATCAGCGGCGAGCCAGGCATGGGCGACCGCTTTTTCACTTTCGCGCTGGGGCTGCGGCACAAAATTACAAGCACCGTCAGCGGCGAAGCAGGCGCGGTGCTGTGCGGCATGGCGCTCGGCGGCTACGATGGTTTAAGCGAAACAACGCGCGAGGCGTTTTCGGCAACCGGGCTGGCGCATATCCTGTCGGTGTCGGGCACGCACATGGCGCTGGTGGCGGGCTTTTTAATTTTAATCATCGGCAGGCGCGGCAGGGCGCAGATTGTTGCCGTACTGGCGCTGCTGTTTTTGTACGCGCTGCTCTGCGGAGGCAGTGCGCCGGTGTGGCGTTCTTTTATTATGAGCGCCATTGCCCTTGCCGGTGCCGGCACTTACAAAAAGGCGCAAAGCGGCAACATTTTTTGCGCGGCGGCGGTACTGCTGTTAATTTATAACCCCTTGTGGCTGCTGGACGCCGGTTTTCAGCTATCGTTTGTGGCGACGGGCGGGCTGATATTTATTTACCCGCAGCTAAAAGAACGCCTGCAGCTTATTAAGCCAGCCCTTGTGCGAGAGGGCTTTGCCATTACGCTGGCGGCACAGCTTGCCAGCCTGCCGCTTTTGTTGTGGCATTTTAACCAGCTTTCACTGATAACTTTTGCTGCCAACTTGCTGCTTGTGCCCGCGATGGAAATACTGGTTATCGCCGTGCTGGGCGGTTTATGCCTGCCCTTTGCCGGTGCGTATATCATCGCCGCTGCCGGTGTTTTAATGCAGCCGCTGCTGCACGCCGTACACTTTTTGGCGGCGCTGCCTGCGGCGGTGGTTAATGTGCCGCATTTGCCGCTGGCGTGTTTCGCGCTGTACTATTTGGCGCTGCTGGCGTATTTTAAACGCAGTTGGTTTACAGCGGCGGAACGCAAATATACGCTTATATTATGCTTTACAGGCATTACAACACTGGCGTTATACAAAACATTTGCGCCGCAGCCCTTTACCGTGCATTTTATGGATGTCGGGCAGGGCGACGCGGCGTTGGTACAGACTGCGAGCGGGTACAACATCATTATCGACTGCGGCGGTTTGCAGGGCGGTTTTGATACCGGCAGCCGCATTATTGTGCCGTATCTGCGCTATCTGGGCGTAGATACGGTAGATTTGCTGGCGTTAAGCCACGGTCACCACGACCACGCTGGCGGCGCTGCCGCTTTGGCGCGTTTGATAAAGGTAAACCGTCTTTTACTGCCGCAGGAAAAACCATCGGAAGACGTTGCCGGACTTTTGCGCTATATTAAGCCGCAGCAAATTACCACAGCGGCGGCAGGTACGGTGTACACGCTGGGCAGCTGCCGGTTGGAGGTGCTTGCTTCCGGCAAATCGGAGGGCGGCGGCAACGAAAGCAGCGTTATTATGCGCGTGTCGGACGGTGGCGGCAGCATTTTGTTTACCGGCGACGCGGACGAAAGTATTGAACTGGCAGCGGCAAATAAAATCAGCCCTGCGGATGTGCTGAAAGTGGCGCACCACGGCAGCAATTATTCATCAACGCCAGTGTTTTTAAAGCGGGCACAGCCCCAAATAGCCGTAATTTCCGTCGGTGCGGATAACCGCTACGGGCACCCTGGGCGCGACGCCTTGCAGCGTTTGCAGGGCGCGGGGGCAAAAGTTTTGCGTACAGATAAGCTGGGCGCGGTAAAAGTATGCTTTGACGGCGGGCGGCTGCAATGGTATAGTTATAGGTACGATAAAGAATTTTTTTAGGGTGATGTTATGGAAGTGGCGCCGGAAAAACTGATAGAGATGCTGGAACAGGGCGAGCCGCTGCCCAACGTAATTTTGATGTACGGCGAAGAAGCTTACTACCGCAGCAAAGCGGCGGCGTGCATTAAAAAATACGCTTTTGGCGACGTGCCTGCCGAAGATATGGAAATTAGCGTGTTTGACCGCGACACCGATTTAAAACGGCTGAACGCCGCCGTAAACACCTATCCGTTTTTTGGCGGCAGCAGCCTCGTCATCATCAGCGATGAAAAAATATTTGCCGCCGAAAAAAAGCAAAAGGAAAACTTAGAAGAAATTTTGCTGAACGTGCCGGATTTTTGCCGCGTGTTCATCAGCGTCAGCAAAATAGATAAGCGCGGGCGTATTTATAAAAAACTTGCGGCGGAGGGCGCTGTGGCGGAATGCAAGCCGCTGAAGCCCTACCAGCTGAAGCCGTGGCTGGACGCCGAAGCCAAAAAACGCGGCTGCCGTTTTGAATACGAAGCGGAACAGACTGTGATGGAATATCTTTCTGCTGCCGATACCGCGCCGCTGCTTTTGTTGGAACAGGAGATTGAAAAGCTTTATGTTTACGGCGGCAAGCGGCGCATTTGGACGAAAGCTGACGTGGAAGCCGTGTTCTCTTCCTTACCGGAAGTTTCGCGCTTTGCGCTGTTAAACGCTATTGCCGTTAAAAACCTGCCCGCAGCGCTGGAACTTTTGCAGAACGAAAAAAAGCACAGCGGCAGCGCCATTGCCGTCAGCGGGCTGATTGCCTTTCAGGTGCGGCGGCTGGCGCAGGTTAAGGAACTGGCGGCGCAGGGCATGAACCAGCAGGCGGCGGCTTCTGCGCTGAAAATGCAGCCTTACGCCGTTAAAAAACTGATGGAGCAGTGCCGTAACTTTACGCCGCGCAATCTGGCGGAGTTTATGCTGGCGCTGGCAGATTTTAACGCCAATATCCGCTACGGCGGCAGGCAGTTTGAGATGCTGGAAGAAATATTAATCCGCTTTTTGGGGCGGCGTTAAAATTTTTTGAAAACACAAAAATTTTCCTGGACGCGCGCGCCGTTATTTGATATAATACAAGCGTGGTCAACGAGGACCCTGCTATTGGTATACCCAAAAGCAGGGTCTTTTGTATTTTATTTATTATTTATTTTTATTTAATGAAAGGAGCGCGGCTCCGAGCCGCAGGTGACTGACATGATGAACCCCGACATGCTGTATGTAATCAGCCCCGAAGAACAGAACAGAGAAACGCTTACCGAGATTTTGACGGCGCACCCGGAAATTAAATTTGTTTCCTTTATGGGCGTCGATTTTGCCGGCAACGATACCGACGAAAAAGTACCTATCAGCCTGTTTTTAAAAGATATTGACGGCATTATGGACGGCATGGCTGCCCAAACCGACGGCAGCTCCGTTGTGCTGACCGGCATTGCCACTTTAAATAACGCGCGCGTCGATATGAAAATTGACCGCAGCGTAAACTGGTACATTGATTATAACTATGAACATTTCGATTCCGCTACCGGCAGAATGGTGGGCACGCTGCGCATTCCGTGCTTCCTTGTGCACAACAACGTGCGCGTCGATTCCCGCTCTATTTTGCACGACACGCTCGATTATGTAGAAAAAGAACTGCTGGCGCTGTTTAAAAAGCATCCGCAGATTGCCGGTTTGGAGCACATCAGCGGCGAAGAAATTGAAAAAATTATTTTTACCTGCGCAACTGAGCTGGAATTCTGGGTAAAATCCCCGCGCGAGGACGCGCCGATTGAAGCGTTAAGCTCATCGCAGATGATGCAGGAACAATACTGGCAGCGCTGCCGCGGCAACGTGCGCACCGCGCTTGAACAAACCGTGGAAATGCTGGAGGCTTACGGGCTTGGGCCGGAAATGGGGCACAAGGAATGCGGCGGTGTACGCGGACAGATTGACGACAACGGCCACATGACCCACGTTATGGAACAGCTGGAGGTGGACTGGAAATACAGCACCGGCGTGCAGACTGCCGATAACGAACTGCTGGCGCGCATCATCGTGAAAGAAATTTTCCGCCTGAACGGTTTGGAAGTTTCCTTCCAGGCAAAACCGGTGCCGGGCGTTGCAGGCAGCGGCGAACATACCCACGTTGGCATTGCCGCTAAACTGAAAAACGGCAAAGTTGTTAACCTGTTCGCACCGAAAGATATGCACAAGGAATTCCTTTCCGCAGTAGGCTACGGCTCTATGATGGGTATTTTGAAAAACTATGAGGTTATCAACCCGTTCATTTCTTCTACTATTGATTCTCTCAACCGTTTGAAACCTGGTTTTGAAGCTCCGGTCTGCATCGTTACTTCGCTTGGGCTCAGCCCGGAAGTACCTTCCCGCAACCGTACCATTTTGGCAGGCTTAATCCGCGACATCGATAATCCGCTGGCAACCCGCATTGAAATGCGTTCCCCGAACCCGTACACCAATACTTACCTTGCCATTGCCGCGTTCTACATCTCCATGCTGGACGGCATTAAGGCTTGCGTAGAAGCGGGCAAAACGCTTAAAGAACTGGAAAACGAACTCTCCAAAAAGGCGGGCACCGAAGGTTTCTACCTGGAAAAAGACAGGGAGTACCGCAGCGAGGACGATGTTTTTGAAGATTACAACGAAGAAGAACGCTCCCGCCTGTTTGGCAAACCGCCTGCAACTGTTTGGGAAAACATGTGCGCTATTAAAAACTATCCGGAAAAAATCGCCGTGCTTACTACCGGCAACATTCTTAAAAAAGAGTTTATCGAATCCTTTGCCAAAGGCGCTTTAATCCGCTGGCAGACGGAACTGCTCAATAGAATTATTCCGGAATACCATAAAGAAATTTGCCTGATGAAGAAGCTGCACGATGATGATAACCACACCACGCACGACGCTGCAATGTGGGAGAAAATCGCCGGCATGCGCAATACCATGGCAAAAGACATTACCGACCAGCCGAGCCTGTTTACCATGACCCGCGATGCTTTTGCAAGGGGCGACTTTGACGCCGCCAGCACCTTGCAGCTGGAAATGGCAGACATGATGCAGAGGCTGAAAGCGCAGTACAACGAATATAAACACAACATCATCGACTAATGGCCAAATGAGGGAAGGCTGTTTAAACCCCCGGTACACTGCATGCCGGGGGTTTGGTTTATATCTGCGCCAGCAAAAAGGTGCTAAATTAAACGTATTATGTTACAATATAAGCACCAAATAAGAATGGAGTGATTATATAAATGGCTAAAGACAGTTCTTTTGACGTTGTTTCTCAGGTGGATATGCAGGAGATGGACAACGCCGTTAACCAAACCAAAAAGGAGATTGCCCAGCGCTACGATTTCCGCGGCAGCAACGCCAGCATTGAACTGGAGGAAAAGTGCATTAAGCTTGCCGCTGAGGACGAATACAAACTGAACGCGATTATCGACATTTTGCGCGCGCGCATGGCTAAACGCGGCATTCCGCTGCGCTGCCTGGAGCTGGGCAAAGTTGAGCCTGCCGCCAAGGGCACGGTACGCCAGACGCTGAATATTTTGCAGGGCATTCCCAAGGACAAGGCGAAAGCCATTATCGCTGCCGTTAAGGCGACCAAGCTGAAAGTTACGGCGCAGATGCAGGACGACCAGGTACGCATCAGCGGCGCGAAGAAAGATGATTTGCAAGCCGTAATCCAAACTTTAAAAGCAGGGGATTTCGGCGTGGATTTGCAGTTTATTAACATGAGGTAAGATTATGCGTGACGCAGAATTTGAACAAAGGCTGCTGCGCGTTGCCCGCGGGCTGGAAAAGGCGGACCTTGTTTTAAAGGGCGGCAATGTGTTTAACAGCTTTACGGGCGAATGGGAAGTTGCCGACGTTGCCGTGTGCGGCAGCGTAATTGCCGGTATTGGCAGCTACAAAGGCGCAGAAGAATATAAGATGGCTGGCAAGTATTTAACGCCGGGCTTTTTGGATGCGCACATGCACATTGAAAGCACGATGCTGGCGCCGCGCGAGCTGGCGCGCTTGCTGCTGTTAAACGGCGTTACCGGCATTTTTGCCGACCCGCACGAAATTGCCAACGTGCTGGGCACGGATGGTTTGCAGTGGATGCTTGACGAAACGGAAAACATGCCGCTGGACGTATTTTTTATGCTGCCCTCCTGCGTTCCGGCAACGGGCATGGAAACCAGTGGCTCGGTGCTGGATGCAGAGGCTTTGCAGCCGTTTTTAAGCCACCCGCGCGTGCTGGGTTTGGGCGAGATGATGAACTACCCCGGCGTTTTGTACGGTGACGGGGGCGTATATAAAAAGCTGGCGCTGGTACGCGGCGGCATTTGCGACGGGCACGGGCCGGGTTTAAGCGGCAGCGATTTAAACGCATATCTGGCGGCTGGTGTTAGCAGCGACCACGAGGCTACAACCTGGCAGGAGGGTATTGAAAAAATACGCCGCGGCTGCTATTTAATGCTGCGTGAGGCAAGCGGTGCGCACAACTTGTTAGAACTTTTGCAGTGCGTTACCCCGCTGAACAGCCGCCGCTGCTGTATGGCGACGGACGACCGCCATCTGGACGAGCTGGTAACGCAGGGCAGCATCAACTACATGCTGGAAATCGGCGTTACGCACGGCTATGCGGCAGAAATGCTTTTGCAGATGGCTACGCTGAACACGGCGGAGCGCTTCCGCCTGTATGGCAGGGGCGCGCTGGCGCCGGGTTACCTGGCGGATATTAACGTGCTGACCAATTTGCAGGATTTTACGCCGCAGTTTGTGTTTAAAAGCGGTAAAAAAGTTGTGCAAAACGGCAAACTGCTGTGGGAGAGCGAGCCGTACCTTAACCCTGCCGCCGCTGGCACGGATATTAAGGATTTGGACAGCAGCAGGCTGAAAATAGCGGCAGAGCCAGGCAAAAACATTAAGGTTATCAGCATTGTGCCGGAGCAGATTTTAACGGAGATGCGTACGGAAAAACCGCTGTGCATTAACGGCGAGGCGGTAAGCGATACTTCGCGCGATATTTTAAAACTGGCGGTGTTTGAGCGCCACCACGCAACCGGCAACGTAGGCTTGGGCTTTGTGCAGGGGCTGAAGCTTAAACGCGGCGCAGTGGCTTCCACCGTGGCGCACGATTCGCACAATTTGATTGTGGCTGGTACTAACGATGCCGATATGCTGACGGCGGCAGCGGCGCTGCGCAAAGAGGGCGGCGGCATTGCCGTGGCGCTGGACGGCGAGGTAAAAGCAATTTTGCCGCTGCCGTTTGCCGGGCTGATGAGCAGCCAGCGCATAGAATTTGTTAACCGCCGGTTAAAGCAGCTGCGCTACTGGACGGCAGAACTTGGAGTACCGGAAGGGCTTAACGCCTTTATGGTACTGTCGTTTTTGGCGCTGCCGGTAATACCGCACCTGCGCTTAACCGATAAAGGCCTTGCCGACGTAGATAAATTTAGCTTAACCGGTTTATGGGCATAAAAAATACCACATTGGGCAGTAACGCTCAATGTGGTTAATTTTTTGCTTATTTTAAGTTTTCAGGCACTTCTTCGCACTCTGCCAGCAGCTTTTTCGCGTCAATGTACTGCGCGATGCCTGCCGCGACTTTTTTGGATTCTTTCATGGCAAGCACTACCGTGGCGGGCCCGTGCACAACGTCGCCGCTGCTGAATACACCGGCGCGCGTCGTCATGCCGTAGGGGCGTTCGCGCGTTATTACAAAGCCCCTGCCGTCAACCTGGATGCCCTTAGTGGTAGAAACAATCCTTGCCGCCGGGCGCTGGCCGATAGCGAGGATTACGCAGTCGCACGGCAGGGCTTCCTGCCCGCCTTCTTCAATAAACTGCCCGTCCTCGGTTTTAACAATGTTCTGCACAAGCAACCCTGCCAGTTCCGTTTCGTCGCTTTCCGCAGCTTTTTGGCGCATGGCGTTCAGCGCGCGCATTTGTTTTTTATTAAGGTAGGCAATCGGCTGCTGCAAAAAGTTAAACTGCACGCCTTCTTTAACGGCAGCTTCATATTCGGAAGGGAAGCACGAAATTTCAGCTTCTGTTTTGTGGTAAACAACCGTAACGTTTTTCGCGCCGCGGCGGATAGCGGTACGCGCTGCGTCCATAGCCACATTGCCAGCGCCGATGACGATAACGTTGTCGCCGACGTGCAGCAGCGTTTCGCTTTCGTCAAGTTTGCCGCTGTCAGAAAGCACTACCATGCGCAAAAAGTAGGTAGCGGTTAAAATGCCGGTCAGTTCTTTGCCGGGAATATTGAGCGTGCGCGGCAGGCTGGTGCCGGTGCCCATAAAAATAGCATCGTAGCCCATGCCGAACAAATCGTCCACGGTGTAGTCAGGCCCGATGAGCACGTTGGTTTTAATCTCCACGCCCAGGTGCAGCAGCTCT
>DXVZ01000118.1 GCA_019417125.1 Phascolarctobacterium sp. | reverse complement strand
GAAGAACTTGTTAGATTATATTTTCATACATCCCCCAAGATTTGACAAAGAACCGCTTTTAAGCAAAACAGCCCTTCCGCACCATCAAGGCACGGAAGGGCTGTTGTTTTGTTTGAGTTATTTGTTTTTTTGTTTATTGGTTTTACAGTATTTTGCGCATTATTCTTTCGGCACAATGTCGCCGACGCCGTTTAAAATATGGCGCGGGCGGTAAGCAAACACCTGCATGTTTTCGCGCGTGGTTACGCCGCTAAGCACCAGCACCGTTTCCAGCCCGCTTTCCATACCGGCAACAATGTCGGTGTCCATACGGTCGCCAATCATCGCTGCTTCGTCGCTATGCACGCCCAAAAGGCGCAAGCCCGTGCGCATCATCAGCGGGTTCGGCTTGCCCACAAAGTAAGCATTCTTGCCGGTGGCAAGCTCAATCGGCGCTACAAAAGCGCGGCAAGCGGGAATAACGCCGTTTTCCGTCGGGCCAGTCAGGTCGGAATTAGTAGCTACCAGCTTTGCGCCGTTTTGTATCAGCCTTACGGCTTTAATAATCATCTCGTAGTTGTACGATTTAGGCTCGCCGATAACGACGTAATCCGGGGTGGTGTCGTTCATGGTAATGCCAACTTCGTACAGCGCGTTCATCAGCCCAGCCTCGCCCATTACATAGGCGCTGCACCCCGGCGACTGGCTGTTTAAAAAACGCGCCGTTGCCTGAGCGCTGGTGTAAAAATGCGTTTCGTCAATATCCAGCCCCATACGCTGCAATTTTTGCTGCAAATCGCGCGGCGAGCGGTCGCTGGAGTTAGTTAAAAACAAAAACTTTTTATCTTCGCGGTACAGCCATTCTACAAACTCCTTAACACCGGGCAGCAGCTTGTTGCCGTGATAGATAACGCCGTCCATATCGCAGATAAAACCCTTTTTGCAGCGTATATCTTCTAAATTTCCAGTTAAAACTTCTATTGTAAACACTCCCTTCTGGTGATTAACCCTATTTTTATTATGAAGGAAATTCCGCGCAAATTCAACTGCCGCAGCTCAAAAATATAAAAGTTAACAAAAAGTTTACGCCTGTTTAAAAATAGCGCCTTTCAAGTGCTTTATGTTATAATTAAAATAGTTTTATTGCAAGGAGGATCTTTATGCGTATTGTTTTTATAGACGGCATGGGCGGCGGCCTTGTAGCGCAAGTTATAAGCCTTGTGGCTGGGCGCCTGCCGGCGGATACGGAACTTATCGCACTGGGCACCAATTCGCTTGCCACGGCGGCGATGTTAAAGGCGGGGCTTAAACGCGGCGCGACGGGCGAAAACGCGGTGTGCGTAACGGCGCAGACGGCGGACGTTATTGTAGGGCCTATCGGCATTGTGCTGCCCAACGCCATGCTGGGCGAGGTTACGCCGCGTATGGCAGAGGCGGTTGCCACCAGCCGTGCGCGCAAATTACTTTTGCCGGTATCGCAGAACCATTTTGAATTTATCGGCGTAGAAAATAAATCCATAGGCGTACTTGTTAAAGAAGCCGCCGAAAAAATTATTGAAATTGCGTGCGCTAAAAACTAACTGCGCAAAAGCTAAAACGAGGTTAAGCTTAAAAGCCTAACCCCGTTTTTTATTGCCGTTTTTAATTATAAGCGTTTATTTTACGCCGGTTTTTAACAGCTCCGCCAGGGTAATGGCAAAGGCTGCGGTGCGCGGCACGGCGGTTTTTAAATCTACCGATTCGTGGTCGGTGTGCTCGTCGTAGTTTTCTACGCCCAAGGCGTCCAGCGTCGGTATAAACTTAGCGGTACGGTTGCCGTCCGTTAAGCCGCCTGCCACCCATTCGTTTACTTTGCCGCCAAATTCTTCGGCAACAACGCTGCTGTACACGTCAATCATTTTCTGCACGGCCGGGGTTTTCTCCATCGGCCCGGTTACAATGCCGCCGGTAACTTCCACTTTGGTGCCGTCGATAACGATTTTATCTGCCAGCGCTTTAATAGCGGCGTCCAAACGCTTTTGCTCCGCCACTTCAAAGCAGCGTACGTTTACCTCGCAGTAAGCGTCGCCGGGGATAACGCTGATTTTATCGTTAGTGCTGCCAATAACGCCGACGTTAACGGTATTAGGCGGAATGAACTGCCCGCTGTCTACAATGCCGCGCGCTTCCAGCGCTTTGGCGGTAAAATCTTCCGGCTTGCCGGGCATAGGGCTTGCCAGTTTGTGCAGCTCAGTAATGGTGTACGCCAGCTGGTGAATGGCGTTGGCGCAGCACTGCGAAGCGTTGCCGTGGTGCCCGCCGATGCCGGTAACGGTAATTTTGTATTTAGCATTGCCTTTGCGCTGCGTTACAATGCCCCAGTTCGGCCGCGCAACGTCCATAATAACGGCAAAGTCCGCCTGCTGCGAAAGTTCTGCCACAATCCCCTCCGCCGTCGGGCTGCCGCCTTCTTCTTCGGCGTTGGTGTAATAAATAATCTCTCTGTAATCGTCAAAACCTGCTTCTTTCAGCGCCGCAAGGCCGTAAATAACTTCCATTACGGTTGCCTTGTCATCACCCACGCCCGGTCCCCAGGCAAAGCCGTTTTCATCAACGGTAAAGGGACGTTTTGCCGCTTCGCCGCGCTTAAACACGGTATCAACATGCGCCACCAAAAGCACAGTCTGCGTGCCCTTGCCCTTAAGGCGCGAAATTAGATGGCAGCCGCGGTCGTTATAACGGAACTCCGTTTCCGCACCGAGGGCAGCCATTTTTTCTGCCACAAATTTATTCGCCCTTTCCGTGCCTTCCAAATCGCCGTTGCCGCTGTCGATATTAGTAAGCGTTTCCAAATCTTTCACATAGTTATCGTATTCTTTCGCCAGGTAGTCTTTAATAAATTTCCGCATTAGCTGTCCTCCTTTTATTTGCTATACTTATAAATTCGCCGCTCCCGCCGTTTATCCTGCCGCGCGTGATTTTTTAGCGTGCACGACGTAGTGACGGCGGTTTTAAAACTTGACGATGAGCTGACTGCCAGAATTTTAAGCGGCAAAATTGCAGAAAGAGTGATGGCGGCGGTACTGAAACAGAGGACTGCGCCATCACAGAATACATGGTTTCCGTTTTTAAAAAACTGACAGCTTAATAAACGTAAGCATGCAAAAACGGCAGCAGGTTCAGCGCCTGCCGCCGTTTTTTTATTATCTGCTATTTAAGGGCAAAAACATTTAGTTTCGCTCCGGCTGCAAAGGCCCGTAAAAATACGAAGCCGTCGCACCACCGTCAATTAAAAAGTCTGCGCCAGTAATAAACGCGCCCTTATCGCTCATCAGCAATTCAGCCACGTTGGCAACCTCATCCGCCGTGCCGGGACGCCCTGCCGGGCATTTGGCAAACATATTCTTGTAAAAATCTCCGCGCGAACCGTTAAACTCGTCAATCGCCAGCGGCGTAACAATAATGCCGGGCGAGATAGAATTTACGCGCGCACCCCTTGCGCCCCATTTAACCGCTTCATACATCACGCGCTTTTCGTTGCAGCGCTTAGCAAGCTGGTAGGCGTGCAGAGTGTCGCGGATGTTTGCAGGCTGCAAAAGCGGCAGGCTCAGCAGTTCTTCCGCCGGCGTAGTTGCAAGCGCACGGTCCTCCTGCGGCGTAAGCTGCGGCATACGGTGCCCCGACTGGCTGCTGATAGTTATGCCCACGCCGCACGGCGCGATAACCCTACCAACTTCTTCCAGCAGCACCGCCGTGCCATACAAATCAACTTTTAAAATTGCCTCTACCGGCGCTTGGCTCGGCGAAACGCCCGCCGCGTTGACCATCATTTTAATTGCGCCGTACTTTTGCCCTTCAGCTATCATGTTTTTAATGCTCCCGCGCGAAGATAAGTCCATCTCCATAGGCACAGCGTCAAAACCTGCCTCGTTCATAATTCTGGCAATCGCCTGCGCGTTTTCCGGCTTTTTATCGCCGACGATAATTTTTTTGCCGTAACCCATACGGCGCGCAATCGCCATGCCAATCTGCCCCGCGCCGACTAACAGCATAACGTCTTTATCCATTTATTAGCCCTCCTTATAAATCTTCATCTATCAATGAAGCGCTGCTATCATTTACAGCTTTATTATAGGAGTGCGCTCTAAATAAATCAATTTGGATTTTTAGGTATTTTGCATAAGTTATGCTAATGTGAAAAATCAATATTTAATCCTAAAATAATCAAGGTACGCCTTGTACCTGTCCTGCGCAGCTAAGCAGATATCAGTAAGATAACCTTTTTCGTGCTGCCATTCTTTTAAGCCGCGGTAATAAAACATTTTTAAATTATCCTCGATAATAAATGGCACAATGTTGTATTTTAGGCATTCCTTAAACATAATCAGCCTGCCGACGCGCCCGTTGCCGTCCTGAAACGGATGTATCCTTTCAAATCGCACATGAAAATCCAAAATATCTTCCAGCGTTTTTGTTTTTTTAGCGTTATACGCCGCCAGCAGCGCCTGCATTTGTGCGGAAACTTCTTCCGGCAGCGTTGTCGCCATACCGCCCACCTCATTAGGGATTTTTTTGTATTCGCCGACGGCAAACCAATCCTGGCGCGCATCACTGGTGCCTGTTTTTAAAATTGAATGCAATTCTTTAATTAACTTTTCCGATAATACAGCTTTGGCTTTATCAATAACTAAATCAATACAGCGGAAATGGTTAGTAGTTTCGATAACGTCGTCCACGTTAACCGCTTCGCCCGTTATGCCGATAGTGTTGGTTTCAAAAATATAGCGCGTCTGGTCGTGCGTCAGACGGCTGCCTTCAATGTGGTTGGAATTATACGTCAGTTCTATCTGCGTTTTATGGTAAATGCCGCCACTGTATTTAGCAGCCTTTTCGTACTGCAAAATATCCAGCAAGGTGTTGGGCTTTGCCATTTTTACGTTGCTGCGCTGCGGTTTAGCAGCATCTGCCGGTATCTTCCACGTTTTGCCGGTTAAAAAAGCTCCCTGCACACGCCCGGCTGCACAATAATTGCGCACGCTGCGCTCCGAAACCTGCCATTTTTTTGCCATTTGGCTTACGGATAGATACTCCATTTTTTCACCCCCGCCAGTGCATAATAAAATCTTCTGTAATTATTTTACCACATTACCGGCAAAAACCTTACAAAAATATCTGCGTAAATTTTATTAATTTTGCCGGTAACTGTAAAACAAAATTTTTCAAGCAAATTTACAACGCACAAAACCGGCAGTAAAGCATAAGCCTTACTGCCGGTTATATTATTTTAACAGCGTATTTAATTTTCATCCGGCTACAGCGGTACATAAAAAAACACGCAGAAGCCGTCAATCAAAAAATTCGTGCAATATTTTACGCGCTATGTCTTTGGTAACAACAAGGTGCGTAACAAGCCCGCTGCGCAAAGCGCCCAGCACGGCTTTTTCGCCTGCCGTAAGCCCGATAGCGATAACCTTTGGCAGCTGGCGTAAAAGCTTCAGCGGTATGCGCACAGCAAAGTCGCCTGCGCCGCTGATAAATTCGCCGCGCACATTAAAATAGTACGACAGCAAACTGCCGACCGCCTGCTGGCGTTCCAGCGCATCCTCAAAGCGCAGCGCCGTCGCTTCGTCCGGCACGCCGGGGTAAGCGCGTATTTCAGCAAGCGCCGCATCCGTCTGATGCCACAGAGCCAGCGCCTCACGGTAATTAGGCGCGGCTTCCATAGCGTCACGCGCCTCGCGGCTTTCAGGAAAGGCTTCCGCCTCCAGCCAAAAAGTATCCCTGCCGCCGCCTGCCAAAAAGTGCGCCAGCTCGTTAACGCGGTAACCGCGGTTGGGTATCGCAGTTTTTCCAATCAGCGGGTAAACTTTGCCCGTGCCTTTCAGCCCGCTGCCGGCTGCCATTTTTACGGCAATCTCACCCAGCGTATAACCCCAGCCCAAGCCGATGTTTTTATCGTAGCGCAGCTCGCCTGCCAGGTATTCCGCCGCTTCGCGCAAAAGCGCATCACGCGGGGCAGCTGGCAGCACAATGCCGCCTTTTAGGCCAAAACGCTTCTGTAAAAGTTTTAAAAGTTCTGCATCGCCTGCAACTGGTGGACGTATTTCGATGTGTACTATGCCTGCCTCACGCGCGTGCGCCAGCATTTTGCTGACCTGCGGGCGCGACACGCCGATTTTAGCGGCAACCTGTGCCTGCGTCAGCCCGTCTTCGTAATAAAGGCGCGCTGCCTGTACCAGTCCGGCAAGCTCTTTATCGGTAAGCAATTATTTTACTTCCATCAGTTCCATCAAAATGCCGTCCTTCATAATAAAGGCGATGCGGGTATTTTCATCTGCCATCCACGGTTCTACAACCACGCGGTTGGCTTTCAGCTGCTCGTCCATGTCGTCTACCTGGTAAGCAACATGCACCAGCGTTTGCAGTTCTTCGGGCAGCGGGGTATCTTTTTCAAAACGCAGGTATTCAATGCCAAACTCGTTGGTTTCGGGCGGCACAATATGCGTTTTAATGCCTTCGGCGTAAACGCTGCCCTCCATTACTTTATCGGTCGGCACGCCAACGTGCATAAATTTTTTCATCGGTTATTCCTCCTTCATCAGCTGGTAAGCTTTATAGGCTTCTTCCGGTTTTGCGCCTTCGTGGATAACCATGCGGATTGCGCGGAGCATAGCGGCAGGGCTTTCTGCCTGCAGTACGTTGCGCCCCATATCAACACCGGCTGCACCCTCGCTGATGGCACGGTACGCCATTTGCAGCGCGTCGGCTTCCGGTATTTTTTTGCCGCCAGCAATTACGATCGGCACGGGGCAGGCAGCGGTAATCTGCTCAAAGTTTTCACAGTAATAAGTTTTAATCATGTGCGCGCCAAGTTCCGCCAAAAGGCGCGTTGCCAGCGCAAAGTAGCGCGTGGTGCGTTCCATTTCTTTGCCGACGGCGACAACGCCCAGTACGGGGATGCCGTAACGCTCGCCGGCGTCGACGGTGCGCACTAAATTTTCCAGCGAGCCAAGTTCGCCGTCCGCGCCCACAAAGCACTGCACAGCCATACAGCTTGCGTTCATGCGGATAGCGTCTTCAATGCCAACGCCGATAACGCCGTGGCTCATATCATCTTTCAGCACGGAGGTATCCGCCGTGCAGCGCAGGGCAATCGCCTTGCGGCAATCAGGCGGAATGCAGGCACGCAGTGCGCCGCGCGTCGCCATCAAGCAGTCGGCGTATTCCGCCAGCGGCGGGATAACCAAATCCAGCCTTTCTAAACCAGCGGTGCTGCCCATAATGTAGCCGTGGTCAAAAGCCAGCATAATGGTGCGGCCGTCAGCGGCAAAAATCTGTGACAGCCTTGTTTTCATGCCCCATTCGGCGTGGCCCAGCCCTTTAACGTGAAAAGTCTGCGTAGGCGGCTTAATGCCGATGCCGTAATCTTTTGCAAGGATGTTTCCTTCTTTATCTGCCATAATAGTTCACCTTAGTTTCTGTAATACGGAGTGCGGCACGGAGCGTTCCACAGCGCTGTAAGCTCATCGTCCATACGGGCGATAAACATCTGAAAGCCAGCGGTTTCCTGTACGGTCAACAGCTCGCCAACGTGGCTTGCTACAACTTCAATACCTTTTTCGGCAAGGTATTTATAGCATTTGCGGAACACAATCAGCTGTTCCATCAGCGTGGTAGAACCGCTGCCGTTAATAATAACCATCAGTTTTTCTCCGCTCTTAACTTCAAGGTCTTTTAACAGCGCGTCCATCATAATAACGGCGGTTTCATCCGCGGATTTCATCGGCATGCTGCCGCCGCCGCCTTCGCCGTGCTGGCCCATGCCAACTTCCATCATGCCGTCTTCAATGTGGGCAATTTCCATGCCGGTTGCCGGGTGGGTTGCGCCAACTGCCGCAACGGCGATGGTTGCCATGTTATCGGCAAAGCGCTGGGCAATAGCGGCAACTTCTTCCAAAGATTTGCCCTGTGCCGCAGCGGCGCCGGCAATTTTGTACAGAGGAATGCAGCCTACCAAGCCGCGGCGGTCATCAGCGTTGGAACGCGGTGCGTTGGCAACGTCTTCCTGCGTAACAACTTTGGCAACTTTAATACCCAGTTTTTTTACCTGTTTCATCGTCAGGTTGCCAGTCAGCATATCGCCGGCATGGTTTAATACAACAAACAGCACGCCGTGGCCTTTATCTGCCATTTTTATAGCTTCAACGCATGACTGCGGGCCGGGTGCCGCAAAAATGTTGCCTGCTACGGAAATATCAATCATGCCTTCGCCTACAAACCCACTGATGGCAGGTTCGTGGCCGGTGCCGCCCAGGGTAACGATGGTAACGCGGTCGGCGTCTTTCAATTTATTGTTGACAACGAGGTTGCCGTCTACTAAGGAAACGGTGTCGGCATTGCTCAGCACAAGGCCCTCTAACAGTTCAGAAGTAAGGTTTTCAGGGTCGTTGATAAATTTTTTCATTGCATTCAACCTCCGGATGGTAAAATTTATTTTTAAAGGCACTGCCCCTAAAATACTATTCGGTTAAACCTTTGCACATACCGGCAAACAAAATCGCCATAGATTCCGCACCCGGGTCTTTGTGCCCAAGGCTGCGCTCGCCTACATTTTTGGCGCGCCCGAATTTGGCAACCATCTGCGCCGTAGCGTCCGCGCCCTCGCGCGCTGCTTTAGCGGCTGCCGCCATCATTTCTTCAATGCTGCCTTCCGTTTCGGCAATGGCGCTTACAGCCGGGTAAAAAGCGTCTACCAGCGTTTTATCGCCGGGTTTAGCCTTGCTGATGTCCATAAAGTCTTCTTTTGCCTGCGCAAACATACGCTTAAACTCAATTTCAGTCAGCTCCTGCTGGTCGTCAATGCCATCTGCCATACCGGCGAAAATAGTGCCCCAAAGCGGGCCGCTGCTGCCTGCGTTAACAGCCATAAACGCATCGCCGATACCTTCAAGCATCAGGTTCATCGTAGCGATGGTGCTGTCCTCGCTGTGGCTTTTTAAAATATCCGCCATATGCCAAACGGCAATACCGTGGTCGCCATCACCGGCAACGCTGTCCAATTCGCACAAATATTTTACGTTTTCTTTTAAATCAACCGCTGCGGCATGCAGCATTTTTCTTAATACAGGTAAAGTTAAAACAAACATGCCATCACCTCACAGTTTTGATAATTTTATTTTAACATTTGTCAGAACATTTGTAAAATAGTTTTCAGAAAATTTAAAAGTAAATTAAAATATTAAAACCTATATACAAAGCCGCAACGTAAATTAAAAGAAAATAAAACAAAAAACAACAAGCAAAATATTTGCCTACTGTTTGCTTTTATAAAATATATTATTATACTATAATATTCCTGTGAGATAATCTGATGGTCGGCTTCTCTCCTATGATGGAGAGGTGGTGAAGCAATGAGTACTTACGAAACGTTATCGCTAATTGTAGCTTTCGGTATTCTTGTTGCTGCCATTATTTCTGCCAAACGTTAAATTAGCGTTATAATGAAATAAGGCCACCGTGGCCGGCAGCCTTTATTTCAATTCTCAAAAAATTCAGTGGAGAGGACTGACGCGCCAACATCAGGTTATCTCTCTTTTATTATTATAACCTTTATAATTGTCAATCTCAAAAGGTTCAGCATAATGCTGCACCTTTTTATTTATACCGTTCCGTCCTCAAGTATTCCTAATTTTCTGCGCCAATAGCGGCTATATACTGCCCCAGCCGGGTTGTTGGCAAGCACGCGGTCTTTGGTAATTAAGCACGATACCGGCGCTTTACTTGCCATGGTAAACTGCATATCGTGCCCTACGCACAAGCCTACGATAAAGTTCAGTTCCGTACCGGCGTTGTTTAACAGCAGCGCCTGCGTACGCGGGTTGCACATTGCCTCGTGCTTGCCTGGCTTAATTTTCTCCAGTTCCAGCAAATCTTTATCAACCGAGCACACTTTGCAGCAGACTGATTCCACCGCAAAGCCCTGGTTTTTAAAATACTGCGCGCAGAATTTGGCTTCATTTGCCAGCCCGATGCAAAAAGCAATGCCAATTTTCTTAACGCCCATTTCTTTGGCAAAAAACGCACTTTCTTCCAGACGCGTCATTTTCATATAATTGCGGCTTTCCGTCGCCGATGACGCACGCATCATTTTGCGGTCATCGTCGCTATAAAAACCGCAAACCTCCTCGTGCGAAAACTTGGTACAGTTCTGCCCTTCCGTATAGCATTTGTGATGCGGGCAAAAAGCACAATTCATAAAAAATCCCTCCTCAGCTGCCTACGCTTGTAATATTCTGCGGCAGGGCGCTTAAATCCTTTTATCTTAATTGATACTTTTTTACATATTTTCCTGCCGCTGCAACCTACTTTTAACTGGAAATACTTCCTATTTTATGGTATTATTGTAGTTGTATCTTTATGTAATTTTTTAAGCAAAAGTCAGTACAAGGCAGGCTGATATTTATGGAAGAAAATCTTTTCAATTATCCGGCAGCGCTCAACCTGCACGGCAAGCGCTGCGCCGTTATCGGCGGAGGCAAAGTAGCCCTGCGCAAAGTACGCACGCTTGCCGAATCCGGAGCTTTAGTTACAGTTACCGCGCCTAAGGCGGAGGAAGCTTTATTAAAGCTGGCTGCCGAAGGTAAAATTACCCTGCAGCAACGCGCTTACCAACGCAGCGACGCGGACTGCTTTTTAGTGGTTGCCGCAACGGATGACGCCGCGCTGAACCGCCAAATAGCGCAGGACGCGCCCTGCCTTGTTAACGTAGTTACAGAGCCAGAGCTTGGCAATTTTAGCGTGCCTGCCAGCCGCAGCAGCGGGCGTTTAACCTTTACCGCTTTTGGCGGCGGGCTGCCTGCATTTTCGCGCCTGTTGGCACAGGATATGGCAAAAACCTACGGCAGTGAATTTGCCGAGTTCGCCGTTTTTTTAGCGGAAGCGCGCCAGCGTTTACAGCAGCTGCCGCTGACCAGCGCCCAGCGCACTGCGTTTTGGCGGCGGACGCTGACTGACGATTGTACCGCCCTTTTGCACGAGGGCCGTTTAAATATATTAAAGGAGCGCATTAACAATGCAATTAATAGTTTTAGGGCTGAACCATAAAACAGCGCCGGTAGAAGTCCGCGAGGGCTTTAACTTCAGCGCCGACCGCATTGCCCGCATTCTGCGCCGCCTGCGCAACTACGATAACCTTGACGAGGCAGTGCTGCTTTCAACCTGCAACCGCACCGAGTTTTACATGGTGCTGGAAGAACCGGTCAGCGGCATGAAATTTATTCAGCATCTCGTTAAGCACCTGGCAGGCGACGGCTATAAAACGGAATATTTTTACAACCTCAGCGGCGTTAATTGCGTGCGCCATCTGTTTAAGGTTGCTTCCAGCCTCGATTCGCTGGTCATCGGCGAAGGGCAGATTTTAAGCCAGATTAAAAACGCTTACCAGATTGCCCGCGAAAACAGTATGACGGGCACGATTTTCAACACGATTTTTAACCGCGCCATCGCCACCGGCAAGCGCGTGCGCACCGAAACCAAAATCGCTTACAGCTCGGTGTCGGTATCCAGCGCCGCCGTTGATTTGGCAATGGAAGTTTTAGGCAGCATCGAAGACGCCAATATACTCGTTCTCGGCGCAGGCCGTATGAGCGAGCTGACCGCGCGCCACTTAATTGACAAGGGCGCCAAGACTATCTTCGTCAGCAACCGCAACTATGGCCATGCCAAAGAACTTGCCGATAAGTTTAACGGCACGGCAATTGCCTACAATAAATATCTGGAACAGGCGGAAACGTCGGACATCATTATTACCAGCACCGGAGCGCCACATTACGTTATCCGTGAAAAAGATATGCGCGAAGTTACCGCCAAACGCGGCGGCAGGCCGCTGATTTTAATAGACATCGCGGTACCGCGCGACGTTGACCCCAAAGTGGCAGAACTGCCTGGCATTACGCTGTACAACATCGACGACCTGGAGGGCGTTGTAGATACCAATAAGCACTTCCGCACGCACGAAGCAAAGGTTGCCGAAGGCATTATTGAAGAAGAAATTACCGAACTTAAAGAGCGACTGCGTTACCTGACGATGCGCCCGGTAATGGTACAGCTGCACGAAAAAATGAACTTTTTGCGCGAGAAAGTGCTGAAGCGCGCCTTTGCCAAAATGCCGGAACTTACCGAACACGAGCGCCGCATTATTGACATTATGACGCAGCGTTTGGAACATAAATTTCTGCGCGAACCGATGACGGCGATGAACAACGCCGCCGGCACGCCGGACGAAGAACGCCTGCGCAAGATGATTTGCGAGTTGTTTTTGCTGAACGATAAAGGAGAGGACTACATCGGCGATGAAAACAAATTTGATTATTGGGACTAGGCAGAGCCTGCTGGCGCTGTGGCAGTCCAACTATATTGCCGGGCGCCTGCGCGAAGAATATCCCGGCTGCGAAGTAACGCTGAAAAAAATCGTTACTAAAGGCGACCGCATTTTAGATGTGCCGCTGGCGAAAATCGGCGGCAAAGGGCTGTTTACCAAAGAAATTGAACAGGAACTTTTGGACGGCACGATTGACCTTGCCGTGCACAGCTTAAAAGATATGCCCACCGTACTGCCGGATGGGCTGTGCCTGACGGTTATTACCGAGCGCGCCAACGCCGGCGACGCTTTTGTAAGCAACAAATATAACAGTATTGAAGAACTGCCTGCTGGCAGCGTACTGGGCACCAGCAGCCTGCGCCGCCGCGCGCAGCTGCTTGCCAAACGCCCGGACTTAACAATTGTTGATTTGCGCGGCAACGTAGACACACGCCTGAAAAAGCTGGACGAAGGGCAGATGGACGCCATTATCCTCGCCGCCGCCGGGCTGACACGCCTGGGGCACGCAGACAGGATTAAGGAAATCATCCCGCAAAGCTATTGCCTGCCTGCCGTTGGGCAGGGCGCGCTTGCCATCGAATGCCGCACCGATAATTTTAAAGTCCGCCAAATGCTGGACTTTTTGAACGACACGCCCACCAAACAGGCAACCGACGCGGAACGCGCCTTTTTGGGACTGCTTGAAGGCGGCTGCCAGGTGCCTATCGGCGTGCACGCCGAGGTTAAAGGCGGCCACATCGCTATTGAAGCCGTTATTGCTTCTTTAGACGGCAGCACCGTTTTGCGCAACACGGCGGAGGGCAATGCTGCCGACGCCGTAAGTTTAGGGCGCGCGCTTGGGCAAAAAATGCTTGATAACGGCGGTAAGGAAATTCTTGCCGCTATCCTGTAAGGAGAGGAATATATGACAAAACAAGGTAAAGTTTATCTCATCGGCGCAGGCCCCGGCGACCCGGGCTTGCTTTCGGTTAAAGCAATGGAATGTTTAAAAATGGCGGACGCCGTTGTGTACGACCGCCTTGCTGACCCGCGTATTTTAAGCTATGCCCGCCCGGATGCGGAAATGGTTTATGTGGGCAAAGCATCGGCTAACCACACTATGCGCCAGCCTGATATTAACAAGCTTTTGGTTAAGCTTGCTGCCGAAGGCAAAATTGTAGCACGCCTTAAAGGCGGCGACCCCTTTGTTTTTGGGCGCGGCGGCGAAGAAGCCATTGAGCTTTTGGAAGCAGGGCTGCCCTTTGAATTTGTGCCGGGCGTAACCAGCGCCATCGCCGTTGCCGAATACGCCGGCATTCCCGTAACGCACAGGCGCGTTGCCACCAGCTTTGCCGTTATTACCGGGCACGAAGACCCCACCAAAGGCGAAAGCACCATTAACTGGCAGGGGCTTGCCACCGCCGTTGATACTTTGGTATTTTTAATGGGCGTGGAAAACATTCCCAAAATTACGCAAAAACTGATTGAAAACGGACGCGCTACCGATACCCCGGCAGCAGTTATCCGCTGGGGCACCCACCCAGAACAGCAAACGCTTGTTACCACCGTGGGCAATGCTGCCGCAGACGTTGCCGCCGCAGGGCTGAAACCGCCCGCCATCTTTATCGTCGGCAATGTTGTAAAACTGCGCCAGCAGCTGCGCTGGTACGACAACAAGCCGCTGTTTGGCAAAACCATCGTCGTTACGCGCGCACGCTCGCAGGCAAGCGCCCTTACCAAAGCGCTTGAAGCAGAAGGTGCAAAGGTTATTGAAGCGCCCTCCATTAAAATTGTGCCGCCCGCAACTTACGCCCCGCTTGACGAAGCGATTAAAAACATCAACACCTATAAATGGCTGGTACTTACCAGCGCTAACGGCGTCAAAGCCTTTTTTGCCCGCCTGGCAGAAGCAGGGCTCGATACCCGCGCTCTGGCTGGCGTAAAAATCGCCGCTATCGGCTGCGGCACAGCTAAAGCCTTGCAAAACTTCGGCGTTAAAGCAGACCTTGTGCCCTGCACCTACAAAGCCGAAGAACTGGCGGAAGCATTAGCGCCGCAGCTTAATAAGGGCGACAAAGTGCTCATCCCACGTGCGAAAGAAGCGCGCGAGGTACTGCCCGAAGCCCTGCGCAAACTGGGCGCAGAAGCAGACGTTATTACCGCCTACGAAACTGCCGCCGTCTGCGAAAACGCGGACGAACTTATCGCCGCGCTGCAAAACAAAGAGGTGGACATGGTTACTTTCACCAGCTCCAGCACCGTTACCAACTTTTTAAAAGTGCTTAACGGCAATAAAGAACTGCTTAACGGCGTCGCGCTTGCCGCCATTGGCCCCGTAACCGCCGCCACCTGCACCAAAAACGGTTTAACACCCGCCGTAACCGCCGGTACTTTTACCATCGCCGGTTTAACGGATGCCATAAAAAGCTATTATACTAAGGAGTGATTAACAATGGGCTTTCCCATTTACCGCCCGCGCCGTACACGCGCAACCGAAAACCTGCGCAGCATGATCCGCGAAACAGAGCTTTCCGTCAATGACTTAATTTATCCGCTGTTTGTCGTTCCCGGCAAAAATGTTAAACACGAAATCGAATCCCTGCCCGGCAACTATCACTGGTCACTCGACCGCCTGCCGGAAGTGCTGGACGAAATTACCGAACTGAAAATTCCGGCAGTAATCCTGTTCGGCATCCCCTCGTACAAAAACGCTACCGGCAGCAGCGCCTGGGACATGGAAGAACCTGTCCAGCAGGCATGCCTCCTGATTAAAGAAAAATACCCTGACCTCGTAATTGTTACCGATGTTTGCCTGTGCGAATACACAGAACACGGCCACTGCGGTGTTTTGGAAAACGGCTGCACCGTCAACAACGACGCGACTTTGCCGCTTTTAGCTAAAGTCGCTGTATCCCACGCCAAAGCTGGCGCCGATATTATCGCCCCTTCCAACATGATGGACGGTTATGTACAGGCAATCCGCACCGCGCTGGACGAAAACGGCTTTACCAATATCCCCATCATGGCATATTCTGCCAAATTTGCTTCTGCTTATTACGGCCCGTTCCGCGCAGCTGCCGATTCCGCACCGGAACACGGCGACCGCAAAGGCTACCAAATGGACCCCGCCAACAGCGATGAAGCACTGCGCGAAGTTGAACTGGACATTGAAGAAGGCGCCGATATTGTAATGGTTAAACCGGCGCTGGCGTTTATGGACATTATCCGCCGCGTAAAAGACACCTTTAACCGTCCGCTGTGCGTTTACAACGTCAGCGGCGAATACGCCATGGTTAAAGCCGCCGCCGAAAGAGGCTGGATTGACGAAAAGCGCATCGTTATGGAAACCCTTACCGGTTTTAAACGCGCCGGTGCTAAAATGATTATTACCTACCATGCCCTTGACGCAGCACGCTGGCTGCGCGGAGAATAGGAGGACGTTATGCAGCACGCAAAATCACAGGCTGCTTTTGAAGAAGCCAAACAATATATTCCCGGCGGCGTAAACAGCCCCGTGCGTTCGTTCCGCAGCGTCGGCGGCGTACCGCCCATTATTGCAGGCGGGCACGGCAGCAAGTTGACCGACATCGACGGCAACGAATATATTGATTACGTTTTAAGTTACGGCCCGCTGCTTTTAGGGCATGCGCACCCTGTAGTTACCGAAGCCATCCAAAAAGCGGCTGAAAAGGGTTCTTCCTACGGTGCGCCGACGCTTGCCGAAACGGAACTTGCCAAACTCGTCTGCCGCCTTGTACCATCCATGGACATGGTGCGCATGGTAAACAGCGGCACCGAAGCCACCATGAGCGCACTGCGCCTGGCGCGCGCCTACACCGGCCGCGACAACATTGTTAAATTCATCGGCTGCTACCACGGCCACCACGACAGCCTGCTGGTTAAAGCGGGCAGCGGCGCTGCAACCCTGGGCGTGCCTGACAGCCCTGGCGTACCGAAAAACGTTGCCGCCAACACCATTACTATTCCGTTTAACGACGAAAACGCACTGGAAGAAGTGTTCCGCACCCAGGGCGAAACCATTGCCGCCGTTATTATGGAGCCAACGCCCGGCAATATGGGCCTTGTGCTTCCGCACGACGGCTACCTTGCCAAAGTACGCGCCATCACCAAAGAATACGGCGCGCTCCTTATCTGCGATGAAGTTATGTCCGGCTTCCGCGCTGCCCAGGGCGGCTCGCAAAGCCTGTACGGCATCGACCCCGATATTACCTGCCTTGGCAAAGTTATTGGCGGCGGACTGCCGGTAGCTGCTTACGGCGGCAAACGCGCCATTATGGAAATGGTAGCACCGGTCGGGCCGATGTACCAGGCAGGCACCTTAAGCGGCAACCCGTTGGCAATGGCAGCCGGCATCGCCAACCTTACCTATATGGAAGAACACAAAGTTTGTGCTGCACTGGAAAGCCACACTGCAATTTTGGTAGGCGGCTTACAGCGCGCGGCCGAAAAAGCAGGCGTGCCCGTGCAGTGCCACCGCCTCGGCTCGATGTTTACCGTATTCTTTAACGATAAACCCGTTACCGATTACGCATCGGCAGCCGCCAGCGACTTAGATGCTTTCCGCATCTACTTCCACAGTATGCTGGAACAGGGCATTTACCTGCCTCCGTCTCAGTTTGAAACCAACTTCATATCGCTGGCACATACGCCGGAAGATATTGCCAAAACAATCTCCGCCGCCGAAAAAGCCTTTGCTGATGTAGCGGCAAGCAAAAAGTAAAATTTTTATTAAACATTCTTATAATCACATATGGATATAAAATAACAGCCAGCATCATTTAGATGCTGGCTGTTGTTATTCCATATGCAGTAGCACAAGCTAATAACTTTTTTATTTAATATCTCGTAGCACTACTTTAAAAACACAAATTCATTTTCGCTGGAACGCTCGCAGCAAAAGCTGTAACCATCAGCATTAAAATCGCGTACATCGTCAAGCCGCCGCGCGTTATGTTCCGCGCACCAACGCACCATAGCGCCGCGCGCCATTTTAGCTTCCGTAGCTTTAACTTTTACTTTGCCATTTTGCAGCGTGCCAAATACACAGGTTATAAAACGTACATTTTTAGTAACATAAGGCTCCACCGCCTTGCTGTATTCTTTGCTGGCTAAATTCAAAACCTCGTTATCTTCTTTAACTAACTCATCATACAAAATGCTGCCCCAAAAAGCATATAAATTTTTAGCGCAGCCGCAAGTAAGGTGCGCCTGCATCTCCAAGCTGTAAGGCACAACACCGTCAAATGCACTCAAAATGCCGTAAAACCCACTCAATATTTTTAAATGCTTCTCTAAATAAGCAAGCGCCGCTTCGTCCAGCACGTTAGGAGCTATATGCTGGTACTGTAAACCGTCATAACTAAAAACGGCAGGCGTCAAGTTCCGGCGTAAATCCATACGCTGCAAACGGTTATAATTAAGCTCCGCAATAGCGTCATTGCACCGCCACAAAGTTTGCAGCTCCTTAAAGTCAAGCGCACGCAAAGCGCCCAAAAGTTCTTCGGTTTTACCTAAAAACACCGGCAAACGCGCCGCGCCAATATCGTCATTATCAACGCGCATCTTCTTCGCCGGAGAAATTATGATTTGCATAGTGATGTTCCTTTTTATTATTAAATTTAACTTACCAGTGCAAAAAGTTTAAAATAAGTTTAACCATTAAATCTTTTTCTTCCGGTTTCGATTCCGCCACCATCAAAGTTATTGCAACCAACGCGCTGTTGCTGATAACCTTTTTGCCGTCTTTATTAAACAATGCTTTATTTCTATCTAAAAAGTATAAAAACAAAGCCGCTGCAATACGTTTGCAGCCATCGTTAAACGGATGGTCTTTAACAACAAAGTACAATAAATTTGCCGCCTTTTCTTCTAAAGTTGGGTAAACCTCCTGGCCAAAAGCCGTTTGATAAATCGCGGATAAAATGCTTTCTAATTTACCCGGTTCTTTTTCCAAACCAAAAATTCCGGAAGACGCACTAAACTCCATATTTTTTATAAGCTGCATGCACTCATCATATTTTAACCAATATGTACATTTACTGCCTTCTGGTGCGGTTATGCACTGATGATCGTAATTATCCAAAAGTTCCAATGCCTTGGAATATTCGTTAACAACTTTCAAAACCTCATTTGCTTCAATACCGGCAATGCCTGCAATAATTTCGGATTGAATCTGAACTGTTTTATTAAGTGCTTTCAATCTTTTTTCATTAACGGCATACCCTTGCAAAAGGTATTGTTTTAAAACCTTATTAGCCCATTGCCTAAAAATTATGCCGCGCTTAGATTTAACACGGTACCCAACAGAAATTATAACATCAAGGTTGTAATACTTAACAGGTTTGTCAGAATTTGCAATGTGCAAAAAATGCACATTGCTTTTTTCGTCTAATTCGCCTTCTTTAAAAATATTTCTAATATGTTTAGTTATTACAGATTGATCCCTTTGAAACAACTCTACCATATCAGCACGGCTCAGCCAAACAGTATTTTCTTCTGTTGATAAATTAACATTTATTTCAAGTTCATTATCTTTAAAAATTACAATCTCATTATTCATTCTAATCACCTAAAATTAAAAATATAATAAAATAACAAAAATCAAATCTTTTTCTTCAACTCTTTCTCCCTCTGCCTGGCATATTTATACACCAGCCACAAGAACTTTACTGCCGTAAAAAGCATAACCCACCCTGCCCGGCTGAACCGCGCCACAGAACACGTTTATCGTTTCAGCAATCTTTGTTAAATGATTTTGTTCACTTCAGCAATTTCCAATAACCCTTTCTGTCCGATCCGGCACGTTCAATTAAATTTATTTCTTTTAATTTTTTCAAGTGAACAGAAATCGTTTTTCTGCTGACACTTAGTTTATCAGCCAATTGCAGCATCGTATAACCAGGATCTTCTATTAATAAATCCAAAATCTTACGTTCAATTTCAGTCACCCTATCAGTCACCCTATCAGTCACCCTATCAGTCACCCTATTAACTCTTTCCTCTGGTGACATAAATTTTACCATAATATCCCCGGGATTAATAACATATTCAGGCTGCGGAACTCCGTCCTTTTTACAGGACGCACAAATTTTTTCTATACCGCGCCCCCAACTTTCAATAAATCCGGCAAGATAAAAAACATGAGCGATATTAGGATTATAAGGAATAGAAGCATGCTTACTCATCAAATTTTCCACTGTCCAGCTTTCAGGAAGGCATCCGCAATTAGCAATATATAATCTATCTTCATAAACACTAATCTGAATTGGTACCCCATATTGATATCGCTTATGGCATAAAGCATTCAACAACGCTTCTCGCAGCGCTGCTTCCGGCACAAAATACCTCTCGATTCTCTGCATTCCCTCATATGTTATTTTTGCTTTCATATATTTTAAATACAGTACCTCTACAATTTTATCAACCTGTTCTAAAATAGAACCATGAATTTCATCTTGGTACAATAACTCGGCATCGGTTTCAAAATAGCCAATTTTTACATATGCTCCTGTCTGCCATTTTTCAGGGTCTTTAGCAAATAACAGCATAGCCGCATTTGTTAAATAAAAACCATTCATTAAATGCAGTTTTTTCATCAATACATCTTTAGGTTCATCAAATACACTTGTATCAATACGTCCCTTTTTTGCTGCCCACTGCTTAAAATGGCTAACAGTATCATCGTCAATATCAGACAGCGAAAACGCCGGCAACGGTAAATTATCCCATGTTGCGCCGCGTTTACCCATAAGGAATGTTTCTAACGCAGGGCCAGACAAAATTTGCTTAGTACTGCCGCTTCGATAATAATATACGCCTTTGCAAGAAATACCTATTGGATATGGGGGAACATCAATTTCAATATATTCTTTACCGTTACTTTCCAGCAGATTGACCCTGCTGATAATTCCCATTGCATCCCTAATTTTATTTGGAATATCCTCTAACAGCTTTTTAGCATTAGCAACACCAACAACTTTTCCGTCATCATCGCATCCAATATAAAGTTTACCACCCTGCGCATTGGCATAACCACAAATCCATTCTAAGTATTCATCTTTCCATCTACTTTTCCACTCTACATTTTGCTTTTCAGGCATTTCTGCTACCTTCCTGTTATTTATTAATTATTATACTAAACTAATTATTATTTTATTTATAAAAATTCACCTATTAGTGCTATTTTAAGGCACCAATAGGTGAAAATCAATACCTTTCACTTCTTCAACTCTTTCTCCCTCTGCCTGGCATATTTATACACCAGCCAAAAGAACTTTACCGCCGTAAAAAGCATAACCCACCCTGCCCGGCTGAACCTCGCCACAGAACGCACTCTATTCGCTTTTAATAAATGCCCGGCTAACAATCCGGCAAGAAGAATTTTAAGTACTTTTAACGGCATAGTAAACTCCAAATAAAAAATTATCTAAACAAACTCTTTAATTTAGCCCTTAACTTGCTAGATAATCTTTTTCTTAAACTTCTATTATCATAATATTTTTAGATTAAACTAATAATTTCTGCATCCGAATTATTAAGTTTTTCAAAAAATTTATCTCTATTTTTGTGCATTTTAACAGATTTAATAGCAGAAGAATTATGCTTTATTGCTTCTTTTTATTTAACTTCATAATAATCAGTCTGCCTTAATGCCTCTGCCAAAACTTGTTTTCCCTTTTCACTGCTTGCCCAGCAAAGAGAAACTCCCTGATCCATATTCATACTAGAAATAATTTTCCAAATCCCATATGTTTTCAATAATTTTTTACTGTCAAAATATACATAAATTAATACACTCTTTTTTTACCACTAAACACTATACTATAACATGCCAAACCATATAATAACCAATACATTAATTGATAGATTCGGTTATTATCCCACACAACATCAACAAAACCATGTATAATAGCTCCAATAACCATTATTAAACCAGCAAATACGACCATGTTAATATTTTCGTTATTAGTTAATATATTCTTTGACAAAATATAAACTTGAGATAGCATCATCAAAACAAAGGCAATAGCAACAAAAATGCCACGTTCAACAAAATAATACAAATATGTATTATGTGGATGAGCTAAAGTTGGCTCTTTTGCTAAACTATTAATATAACCGTTATTAATATAAACTTCGTTAAAATTTCCAGTTCCAACACCCCACAATGGATAATCCTCAATCATTTTAAGTGAAGACTGCCAAAGATAAACTCGCTCCATATCATAACTCCTAGTAACTATTCCCGGATAAAAATAATATGCAAGTCCAATGATACAGCAAACTAAAACTACTCCACATAATAATATTTTACAAACTTTTTTCATATCGCCCTGCCTTATGCTAAAAATACTAAAAGCAAATAAGCAGCCACCCATCAATCCCAACATAGCACCTCTACTGCCAGATATTGCAAGTGAAATAAGTCCTAAAATAGACAAAATTACACCTATCAAAACAGCCAATCTATTTTTTCTAAACTGATATGTGCCACACACAATAAATGGCAACAGCATTATAATAAAAGCCCCTAAACGATTAGGATTACTAAATATAGTTCTAGGTCGCCAATTCTCTTGTAAAACTAAATTATAAAAAACATCAATATTAGCGAATAGCATACCAGCACATAATCCTACCCACGCAAATTTCTGAAATTTTTTGTCATAAATAGCAAAAAGCCCTACGCATAAAAATGGTAACATTCTTTCCAAATAATTCCAAGTTATTTTAAGACTCCGTATATTTTCTTTTGATATTAAATCAGACACAGTAACGCATAAAAGCCATAAAAAAATAAATATTAAACTTCTTTTTACAGCATCATCAGCAAAAAAAGTCTTATAACCATATTGCTCTTTTTCTTTAAAAAGGCAATATAAAAAAATAATTATTGCTATAGCCTGAAATCCACTTGTAATGCCAACACATCCCAATGGTAAAATTAAAATAGGAAAATATTTTAAATTTTTTTTGAACTTACTCATCTTATTCATCCTTATCTGCTAATATTTTATTTAACTTTATTACGACATTCTCATATGTTATATTACTCAAACATTGTTTATTCAACGGGCATTTATGTGCATAACAATTTTTACATTCATAATCTACACTAATAAAACTTTCCGGTTTATTATATGGACCCCAAACTTTTGGATCCGTCGGTCCCATAAAAGTTAATAAAGGTGTGTTTAAAGAATCAGCTATATGCATAGCACCTGTATCTCCGCTTAAAAGTAATTTAGCATTTTTTATTATATTAATTAATTCTTTTAAAGTAGTTCGCCCTGTCAAATCTACATATTTATTTTCATCAATATACTGGTTTAATTCTTTTATATACTTTTTATCATTTCTGCTTCCTACTATAACAACTTCTAAGTTTTTCTTATTAAGGT
>DXVZ01000117.1 GCA_019417125.1 Phascolarctobacterium sp. | reverse complement strand
CATAATTTGTATTTTCCTATATAAATTACAGCTAAAATACTGAAAGGAAGTTGTGTAGATGAAAAGAAAAACTTGCAAAAAAAGTAAGTTGTCACAAAGTATTTTATGTACTATTTTGGCAGCAAGTGTGTTTGGTGTTTGTGGAAATGTGTTTGCAGAAGATTATGTAATCAATCCTAGTGAAGAACAACAGATTATATCTGGTAACGAATTAGAAAACTTAAATGGGAAGAATGTTATTGTAAAGGGTGAATTTCAACAATCCGGCGCTGATGTTACTGTCAATGGTGAATACAACATTGAAAAACTGACAATTTCCGGCGAATCACAAGTTGTTTTTAGTGATACCGGCAGTATTAATGGCGGCATTGAAATGCGGTCTGGTGATGAACTGTCTTTAACTACCAATAATGCTAATATTGATGGTTATGTTAATATTAGCGGTGGCGTAGCATATTTTAATGGTGGAAAAATTATTTCTGGTAATCCTTATCCTATAGGAGAAAATAAATATTTACAGGAAGATATTAGGGTTACTGCCCAAAGCGGGCTTATAGCCAAAGATGTAGCTATTACCGGCGATGTTATGGCTGAAGATCTTGATTCTTTTGTTGAAATTAATGGCGGCTCTGTTACTGAAGTTGAATATTATAAAGTTGAGGGGGATCACTCTGAGGATCGTCATATAGCAGTAGACAACGAAGGTAATCCTATTACTGATGGTTATACTGAAGTTCATGCTGAAAAGGGCGGTAAAGTAACGGTTAATAATGCCGTACTTAATACCGGTGTATCTTCTTTTGGCAATGATAGTGTAGTAACGGTTAACAACAGCAGCATTAACACTAAAGGCAGTATTTTTGCATATGCAGGCGGTAAAATTTATTTAAACGGTGATGAAAATACTGTTTATTCATTTGATGCCGATGGTGAGAATGTATTTGTAGCTTTAAGCGGCAGTTCAGATGGTGAGAGCGGCGCTGGTTTAATTGAGATAAACGGCGGTACCTTAAAAGCTGAAAACTTAAGATATTTGGTAAGTGAAAATAATCCTTTGATTGCTGAAGCTATAGCTACTGGTGATGAAGTAGTCAAAGGCGGCATTGTATTGCAAAATAACGGCGTTATCGAAACTAAAGGCGACCAGATTTTTGCTAACGGCGTAGATGTAAGCAGCGACGAAACTGTACTAAATTCTACCTCCGGTGCTGTAACTAACGTTGCTATCAGTTATGTTGGCGGTACTTTAAGCCTGACTGATGAAAAATACAGTTTAAATTATGTAAATTCCGCTAAAGATGCACTTGTTGCTTATAACAATGACAGTGCAACTAAAATAGTTATGACTGGTACGCTTGTTACAGATAGCGGTAATAATGTGATGGATGTTGACGACGCAGCTTCTATTGGTGATGGCATTGAACTTGACCGGGTAACTGTTAATGCAGATAAGAACTTGCTTGTTGGATCTGATTCTGCAAGCGGTTCCATTGATGGAATTGAAGTAGAAGATAATGTAGCTAATGGATTTAGCGCTGGTAAATTAAATTTGGCGGCAGATTCTACAGGTATGGTTATTACCAATAATAAAAACGTAACCATTGGCGGCAGTGCTGGCGGTGATTTGATTACTGTTGATGGCAATGTAACAGACGTTAAAGTTGTTGTTGGTACAACTGATGTTGTTAATGGTGCAGATGTTAAAAACGGTTCCTTTACTATTGGTAACCGTTTAGCAACAAATGATACCGAATATAAATTAACCGGCAGTGTTACTGTTAATGAAAGCAGTTCCCTTAATGTAAACGGCAAAACTACCATAACTGGTGGTGTAGAACTTAACAACGGTTCTGTTAACGTTGGCAACGGTACTTTAGTAAGTGATATTACTGCTAATGGCAATTCTTCTATTACCGGTAATGCTCAAGTTGGAACTTTAACCGGTGCATCTGATGCGGTTATTAATGTTGGCAATGCAACTAATGCAGGTAAAGTAACTGTTGCTAATGCAGACCTTAATGGTGCAACCGTATTCCTTGACCCGGCATGGGTTGACGGTACCGAAATTACTGACGCCAGCCAAATGGCTGTTGCCGGCACTGAAGGCAAAGTTACTGCTGACGGTAAATATGTTGTAGGGCAAAACTCCGTAATGAGCTTTGGCGTAGATAATAACGAAAAAGCACAGGAAGCCTTTGCAAAAACCGGTTTAACCTGGGGCGAAGATGCTGTTACTGCAGGTTTATACCTTAACGGCAGTACCGATTTGACTAATGGTGCAATTGTTGTAGACGGCAGTATGACTCAGATACCGACGGACACAATTAGCAACGGTACTTTTACGGCAGCGGCAAACTCAATCGTAATGGTAGATGGCCAGAGCGTTAATGGCACAAATGATGCAGCCGTTACCGGAGCTGCATCTGTAACTGTTGATGAAAGCAGTAAACTGTACATTGATGGGGCCAAGAAAAGTGAAACTTATCATGTAATTGCTGGCAGTGATACTAACGGCTGGGCAGATGCTAATATTGTTTCGGATAATGCTTTGCTTGTATTTAACGGCGATGGTGTTGATAATGATAGCAAATACGACGTTACCGCAAAATATCAAAGCGTTAACAACGTTTATGGCGATAACGCAGTAGTAATTGACAGCGTTGTTGATAAAACTTTGGAAGTTAAAAACGAAGGCGACAAAGCATTTGACTTCTTTAACGATGCGGTTAACTACAAAAACAATGCAACTAAAGCTGCACAGGTTGAAGCCCTTAACAGCGTTGCCAATATGGGTGAACTGGCAGGCGTAAACCATGGCACTTACAGCATGAGCAATGCTATGACCGATGCTGTTGCACACCACTTAAGCCTTGCAACCCACGGCGAACAGGATAAAGACATCTGGGCACACTACATTCATAACAAAGAAGATATTGACGATATGAACCTTGGCGGTATTAATGGCAGCTATGAAGCGCAGTATAACGGCATCGTAGTGGGCAGCGATTTGTTCAAAAACGGCAAAGCTACTGCCGGTATCGCTTTAAGCTATGCCGATGGCAACATCAACGGCAGCAACTCCGTATCTTCTGCCAAGAATGAAGCCGAATACTATGGCGCAAGCCTGTATGGCCGCATTGATAACGGCAACAGCGCGATTTTGGGCGACATCAGCTATATGCACAGCGATAACGATATTACCCAACATAACAGCGGACACGAAATTACAGCTTCTGCCGATGCAGATGCGTTCAGCATTGGTATCCGTGCAGAACAGGCGTTTAAAGCAGGCGCAGGTAAATTTGTTCCGTATGCAGGCATCCGTTATATGCACCTTGGCGCAGGCGATTACACTAACAGCCTTGGTATGGAATACAATGCAGATGACCAGAACCTGTGGCTGCTGCCTATTGGCGTAACTTACAGCGCGGAAGTACAGAGCGGAGACTGGACAGTAAAACCGATTGCGGAAGTCGGCTATGTATGGACGATGGGCGACCGTGACACCGACCAGACTGTAAGCCTTAACGGCGCGGCAGATACTTTTGGTTTTGAAACGGCTGACAGCGGCAGCTTTGTTGGCAGATTAGGCATTGAAGCTGAAAAATCTGATGTAACCTATGGATTAGCTTATGAATATCAGAAAGGCGATTCGCTTAAAGCCAACAAATGGATGGCAAACCTTACGTTCAGCTTTTAATTAATCAATGGCAATGTAACTAAAGGGGAGCAATTGTTCCCTTTTAGTTTAAAAGCAAAATAATATTAGTTTAATATAGTTAAATGACAAAAGGCTGCCTGCTTTTGCAGACAGCCTTAATTGTTGTATAGAATTTTATAGTAACTTTTATTGTAACAAGCCGCAGCACTAAATTGCATAATTATAACTAAAGTGTTCGGCTTTGCAGCATTTGGTGGAGATGAGGGGAGTCGAACCCCTGTCCGAAAATATTGCAATATGACTTTCTCCGAGCGCAGGCGTCATTTTATTATTCGCTTCCGTGCCGCCTGACGGCGGGCTGCCCGGTTGCTATCCCGAAAGGTTTCCCTTAAAAGCTACGGGAGAGGCCTTTAAAGTATCCTGCTGTTGGCGTCCAGATCATTCCCGCAGGAAAGGAACGAAAGGACGTAGCATTAAGCTGCTAAAGCGTAATCGTTTTTAGCGTTTATTTTTAAACGTCCGCCGTTTAACGTGCTGACGGAAACACGGCTCGCTTATCATACCACACCTATCCCCGTCGAAACCAGTACATCCCCAAGATAAGTGTAATTTATTAAAATATTATAGCATATCTGTTACAAAATGTACAACTAAAAATGTAAAATTATCTTTAACTAAAACAATTAACC
>DXVZ01000116.1 GCA_019417125.1 Phascolarctobacterium sp. | reverse complement strand
CAACGACCTTCGGGTTATGAGCCCGACGAGCTACCAACTGCTCCACCCCGCGATGAAAGTTGGTGGAGAGGGTTGGATTCGAACCAACGAAGCGAAACGCGGCAGATTTACAGTCTGCTCCCTTTAGCCACTCGGGAACCTCTCCATATTTTGGAGCTGGCAATAGGACTTGAACCCACAACCTGCTGATTACAAGTCAGCTGCTCTACCTGTTGAGCTATGCCAGCACTCGCTAGTGACAAATGATATTTTACATCACCTTTAACCATTTGTCAACAGTATTTTTACTTATTTTTGAGATTTTTTCAAAATCCGTTTTACAAGTAGAAATACCAAAGAGCAGCTACAGCAAGTATAATACGATAATATGCGAAACTTGTCAAGCTATATTTGTTCAAAAATTTCAAAAACCATAAAACTGAGAAATAAGAAACGATAAAAGCTGTTATAAAACCGATAGCGAGCATCTGAAATTCATCGCCGGTAAGGTAGTGCAAGTGCTTCATTAAATCGTACAGGCACGCCGCAAACATCAGCGGCACAGCTATTAAAAAGGCGAACGACGCTGCCGCCTCGCGGCTTAAGCCTACTAAAAGCGCCCCGGCAATGGTACTGCCGCTGCGTGAAAAACCCGGCCACAGCGAAAGCAGCTGAAAAGCGCCGACGATTGTTGCCTGTTTTAACGTCAGTTTGTCGATATCGCTTTCAAGCTCAGCCTGGCGGTTTTTGGTTTTGTATTCGGCAAACATCATCCAAAAAGCACCCAGCACAAGCCCTATAGCCACCGTAAACGGCGAGAACAGATAAGTTTTAATATAACTGTACCCAAGATAGGCAACGGCCATTACAGGCACAATTCCGGCTGCCACATGCCATACGCTCAGGCCCTTATCAGGCTGCCAACCTTCTTTGGTAAAAAAGCGGGCAAAGCGTTCTTTATAAATAAAAACTACCGATAAAATCGCGCCCAGCTGAATAAACACGTCAAACAAATCGGCAACCGGCCCGTCAAAGCCCAGCATATTGCCGACGATAATCATGTGCCCGGTAGAAGATACCGGCAAAAACTCAGTCACGCCTTCTACAATACCGATAATTACTGCGATTAAATTATTATCCATAATCCTCTGCCTTCTGCCGCAACGGCTATAAAATTATATACAATATTGCTATTATACTATTATTCCGTTAATTCGCCAAGCATTAATATAATACGTAAACATTAAAATAATCTTAAAAGACAAAAAGCAAAGGCAGCGGCGTCCATTACCGCTGCCTTTTATATATCGTTGCCGCTGAATAATCCGTTTTACGGGGCCTCAGTCACCAAAGCACAAGCCCATTTGCCTACCTGTGCGTATAATCTCACTGTCTAACGGGACTAACCGTGGCTGTGCGGCGACCTTGGCAATAGGTTCCGTTACAATCTTGTCGCCTTGCAGTGACACCATTACGTTGTATTCCTTGCGTATGCAAGCTTCGGCTGCTGCTACACCGTAGCGGGTGGAAAGCACCCTGTCAAACGCTGTAGGCGATCCGCCGCGCTGTAAATAACCTAATACTGTACACCGCGATTCAATACCTGTCCGGTTTTCAATTTCACGTACGAGTTTTTCGCCTGCGCCGCCAAGGCGGAGCGGTTCGAAACTTCCTTCAACAACTCTGGCTACGGACAGCTCACCTCCAATCGGTTTCGCACCTTCAGCCACAACAATAATACTAAACTTTTTGCCATTATTTCTGCGCTCATCAATCTTCTTCAGCACAGAATTTATATCGTAAGGGATCTCCGGCAGTAAAATTACATCTGCGCCGCCCGCAATTCCTGCATGCAGGGCAATCCAGCCGGCATAACGGCCCATAACCTCCAGCGCCATTACGCGGTGATGCGATTCTGCCGTGGTATGCAGCCTGTCCAATGCTTCTGTCGCCATTGCCATCGCAGTGTCAAAGCCGAATGTGCGCTCCGTGCACTGCAAATCGTTATCAATCGTCTTGGGCACTCCCACCACTTTAACATCGCATTCTGCGGCAAGCTTTGCCGCAATATTCAGGCTGCCGTCCCCGCCAATAACCACAAGCGCTTCAATATTCCTGTCGCGCAGGTTCTTTACAACCTCTGCGCGTTTATCGTAAAAAACATATTTGCCGTTTTCTTCCACGGCAAAGTGGAAGGGGTTATCACGGTTAGTCGTTCCTAAGATTGTTCCTCCGCGCGGAAGAATACCTGATACAGACGCATAATCCATCAGTTTCATCGTTCCGGTAATCAAACCGTTGAATCCGTTCTCTATACCATAAATCTCATAACCGTTCTTTAGTGCAGTTTTAACAACCGCTCTGATAACTGCGTTCAAACCCGGGCAGTCACCGCCGCCCGTAAGCACTGCCAATCTGCCTTTTACCTGTGCCATGATAACCCCCGCACTTCAAAAACTTCTGTCAGTCCACATTCCAAAGGGTAAAGCCCTCGGCGCTGATACGGATGGACTCGGTGCCGTCAAACTTATCGTAGCAAAGTTTGCCGTCTTCCATGTAGCCCGGCCATGCCGTTGCGATAACATATTTTTCGCTGAGTTTTGCCAAAAGCTCGGCAATATCAATATGGAACACGGGAACAAACAAAGTTTGCAGGCGGTCAAGCAAAATAACGTCGGAATTATAAGTATCCAAAATTTCGCCCATCATTGCTGCCGCTTTTTCCCTGCGTTCTGCGGGAGGAATTTCCAAAAACTGTTCGGTAATCAAAAGGCGGCAATCAATATAATCCCACTTTTTGTCAGCTGCCGCTTCTCTCAAAACTTTACTTTTGCCGCTGCCGGGCTTACCGGTAACGACAACCACCTTTACAGGCTGGTTTTTAGCCTGTTCAACTACTTTTTCAAACTCCTCTACCTGATTCATTTCTATTACCTCCCTTAAATTTTACGGACTTTTTACTTTGTAAAAAATATATTCGCTGTAAATGCGCAAAATCCTCTAAAAAAAATAACATCATTCAGAAATTTCTAAACGATGTTATTTTCTGTTTCAATATTAACGCATTCAGCGTTTGTTTTTCTGGGTGCGGCTGGCAAAACGTTCGCTTGGGTCCATGGCCAAAAGCCCGGAATAAACGCTGCTTAAATCGGTGCCGCTACCTTCTCCGGCAATGTATTTTTCCAGTTTGCGTTTTACTCTCTGCAAAGCGTTGTCGATAGACTTGATATGGCGGTTAAGCTCTGCCGCAATCTCCTGGTAGGATTTGCCGTCCAGGTAGCTAATCAGCACACGCCATTCAAGGTCGCTCAAAATATTGTTCATTTTGTTTTCGATATCGACAAATTCCTCGCGGCTGATAATCATATCTTCGGGGTTGGCAACTTTAACGCCCGATACCACGTCCATCAGCGTGCGGTCGGAATCCTCCTCATAAATCGGCTTATTCAGCGATACGTATGAATTAAGAGGTATATGCTTCTGGCGCGTCGCCGTTTTAATAGCCGTAATAATCTGCCTTGTTACACACAGCTCTGCAAATGCACGGAAGCTGGATAATTTATCCCCTTTAAAATCGCGGATTGCTTTATAAAGGCCAATCATACCTTCCTGGATGATGTCCTCACGTTCCGCGCCGATTAAAAAATAGCTCCTGGCTTTAGCGCGCACAAATTTACGGTATTTGTGCAGCAAATATTCCTGTGCCAGCACATTGTCCTCTTTCGCTTTTAAAACAACTTCCTCGTCGGTCATTTTTTCAAAAGCGCTGTATGGATTAGTCGGTGTTTCTGCGCTCATGTGAACGCCCTCCGTTACATTCTTTTTAAAATAAGTGCTTTAATTATACAATACTTTTTTCATGCCCGTCAATTTACTTGCGCCGCAGTTTTTCAAAATGCTCGCGCACATGCCCGCACAGGCGCCCGCCAAGCTCGTTGCGCCCCAGCCCGCCTGCGGAAGCATGGACTTTTTCTGCTATCTGTTTTTTAGCGCGCTTGTATTCCTCACGGAACTCGCGTGCGGAAATACGGTAAGCGCCGCTGCCGAGAATGTTAATCTGCTCGGCATAATCGCTGGTAACTACAAAAACCTTGTCGCCGTTTTTGTTAAGCTCGTAGGTTTTCCTTTCAATCCACGAATCGGCGGTTTCGCCCTCATCCGTGTAAATTACGGTTACAGCGCCGTAGCTTTCTTCTTCGGCGCTGCCCTGTACTTCCTGCGCGTCAAATACCAAAAGCCCATGGTAGCCTTTAAACGCCACGTACTCCAGTATTTTTTCGCGCAGCAAATCACGCGCATGCTCAAGGTTTTCGCCGCGCGTTTTGCGGAACTCGTTCCAGTTGTTTATTACGTTATAACCGTCTACAATCAGCCACTCACGCATTTTTAGCCGCCTCTTGCCCGCGCTGGCGCACAACCTCATACATCAGCACCGCGCCTGCGGCAGCCGCGTTCAGCGACGCCACGCCGCCCTGCATCGGCAGGCTGACGATAATGTCGCAGTGCTCTTTAACAAGTCTGCCCAGCCCTTTTCCTTCCGCGCCGATAACGAGTACCAGCGGCCCGGTTAAATTGGCTTTGGTGTACAGCTCTCCGTCCATATCGGCGCCAGCAACCCAAAAGCCCTGCTTTTTTAAATCCTCCAGCTGCTGCACAATGTTGCCGATTTGAATAACCGGCACATATTCCACTGCACCGGCGGAAATTTTGGCAACAACGGCGTTCAGCGGGCAGCTGCGGCGTTTGGGCAGCAAAATTCCGTGCACGCCCGCAGCGTCTGCCGTACGGATTAACGCGCCCAGATTCTGCGGGTCCTGCAATTCGTCCAGCAGCAGCAAAAACGGCGCTTCACCCTTATCTGCCGCTTTTTTCAGCGCGTCAGCCAGCGTTTTAAACGCCACCGGCGCGGCATAAGCCACTACGCCCTGGTGGCGCACGCCCTGCGCAAGTTTATCAAGTTTATCGCTTTTTACAAATTCCACCGCCACGCCTTTTTCTTTAGCCGCGGCGATAATCTCCGTTACGCCTTTAGCGCCGTCCTGCACCATAACCTTGTTCAGCGCGCGTCCACTGCGCAAAGCCTCCGTAACGGGGTTTCTTCCGGCAATAAATTCTTCTTTCATAACTTCACCTTACTGCTTTTTAGCAGCAGCTTCTTTCGCTTTTAAAATAGCCTCCAAACGTCCGCAGCTCATCGCGCCTTCGCGGCAGATGCCTTCGCTGACGCAGGTCGGGCCTGCGTTTTCAAAAATTACCGGGGCAACGCGCTTGCACTCTGCCAGCATTTTTTCCGCCAGCGCACGGATTTCCCACTGGGCGCGCATGCAGCAGCGCAGGCTGAAAAAGTTCAGCAGCGAACGCGCGTTAAAAGTGCACACGATTTTGGTTTCCGCAGCGTTGGGCAGCACATAGCGCGCATCCTCCGCCGGAATGCCCATTTCCGTAAATTTGTTGTAGGTGTCCTGTAATTTCTGCATCAACGCTTCAAACTCGGCTTTGGCTTCCGGCCTTGCGGCGATGCTGGGCGGCATAATCGTTTCAAAGTTATGCTCTTTTACATAACGCTGCGACTGCTGAGAATACGAAGCAATGCGGTGTCGTACCAGCTGATGCGTTAATACGCGCGATACGCCCTCGATGGCAAAAGTAAAAGTAACATGCTCAAGCGTGGAAAAATGGCCCATGGAAACAAGCTTGCGCACCAAGTTTGCAGCCTGTTCGTCCGAAATTTTTTCTTCAAGCTGCGCAGCGCCGATAGGCGAATAGCAAAGACGCGCGCTCATAGCGACTGTCTTTTCCGGCTCCGGCGTATGCCTTACTAATTTTACCTGCATTTTGTTACCTCATTTTTTATGAAACTCATTAACTATAATATTAAAAGCGCTGTCCAAAAATTCTGCCAGCCGCTCGTCCTTACCGTTTAAAAACAGCCAGCCAACCAGTGCTTCAAAAGCCGTACTC
>DXVZ01000115.1 GCA_019417125.1 Phascolarctobacterium sp. | reverse complement strand
CTAAAGATTTTAATCTCACCAGCATAGCTGGTGGTTGTTGTTCTTTCGCTCCTTTCTCGCTCAGAACCATCGCTAAAGCGTATAACGAACAAAAGCCTGCACAAAAGTGCAGGCTTTTTTATTTTACCAATTTACAAACTTTGCCCAAGTTCAAACGCTTGCTGCGGATATTTAGTTTTTTCTATTGCCTCGCGCGTCGGGCACCCCGGCGCAAGCACACGCCCGGCCTCTTGCCAGTGCATATAATTTGCCAGCGTTTCGTAGTGTTTGCTAATGCTGCGCATTGTCAGCGGCGTATCGCTGCCTGCCGCCGTCAAAAGCACTGATTTTTTATCATTGATATCGTAAGTATGCGAATAAAACCTGTCGATAACCGTTTTAAGCTGCGAAGAAAGCGCAAAATAGTAAACCGGGCTTACCAGCGCAATCACGTCCGCTTCGCGGAATTTTTGCAACGCTTCCGTTTCTATGTCATCCTTATGCACGCACGGCCCGCTCATGCCGCAGGCGTCGCACCCAAGGCACGGATGAATGTTTCTGAACGCTGCATCAAAACGGTAAATTTCATGCCCTTTTGCCTGCGCACCCTCGATAAATTTATCTGCCAGCAAAGCCGTCGTTCCGTTTTTATGCGGGCTGCCGGTAATAACTGCTATCTTCATTAAAGCCACCCCCGTAAACTCAAATGCTCATGCCAAGGCGTTTTGCCTGTTCCGGAAACTCCGTGCGCTCAATCATGCTGCGCGTGCCGCTGCCCAGCGCCAGCACTTTGCCCATATCCTGCCAGTGCATAAACTGCACCAGCGAATCATAGTGGTCAGCCAGCGCGTCAAAAGTCCAGCCTGCGCTGTTCCACGCCGTCGCCATTAAAATGCTCTTTTTGCCGTCAAAACGCCGCAGCCTGCCGTGCATACGGTCAATAACTGTTTTTAGCTGCGCCGACATATCGTAATAATACAGCGGCGTTACCAGCACAATCATATCCGCCTCCAGCAATTTCGGCATCAGTTCCCTTTCAATATCATCTTTAAATACACATGGGCCGTCCATGGCGCAGGCATTGCAGCCAATGCAGCCGTGAATATTTTTAAAAGCCGCGTTAAAGCGGAAAACCTCGTGCCCGTTGGCTTCTGCGCCTTCGATAAATTTATCCGCTAAAAGCGCCGATGTGCCTGCCTTATGCGGGCTGCCTGTAAC
>DXVZ01000114.1 GCA_019417125.1 Phascolarctobacterium sp. | reverse complement strand
TTCAATATGTTTAATTCTTGCTGTCAGTGTAGGTTGGGAAAGATATAGTTTTTCTGCTGTTTTTGTAATATTTTTCTGCTCATGCAAAGTTTTTATAATCAACCAATCGCGTTCTTCCATATCTTCCCCTCCATACACATAATATAATTGTTTGTAATACTATTGCTTATAATTCAAATTATATCTAAAGCAAATAAAAACCGGAAATAGGTAACTTCTATTATCAATATAGCAATTACCTATTTCGTTATTAATAAATTATTAATAAAGCTTTACTGATTTTCATTAAATTATCTTTTTATTTTTCAAGCTTTCTATTTCGGCATCATTCAATCCCAAAAGCCCTTTATAAATTTCATCGTTATAGGCGCCTAATTTAGGTCCTGCCCACTTTACTTCACCCGGGGTTTCACTTAACACCGGACAAATGCCAGGCATTTTAATCTTGCCAAATTCTTCACATGGAACTTCTAAAATATCATTTCTTGCAGCATACTGCGGATCTTCAAAAATATCCTTCATACTCATTACTTTGCAAACAGGAACGCCGCATTTGTCGCATCTTTCTTTTAATTCATCCCATGTTTTAGAAGCAATCCACTCCGTCACTGCATTCATAATCGGGTCCGGGTCCGCAAGGCGTTGTCCTGCCTTTTCGTATTTCGGCAGCCAATCAGGGCGTTCCATAGCGTCGCATAAATGCCAGAATACCGGATTTGTACTGCATACAAGAATAACCCACTGAGAATCTTTGGTTTTAAAAATACCAATCGGGCAGGAAGCACCGGTCGAAATAGGAGCCCTTTCTTTATTAATACCTAAAATATCCAGCTGTGCAACAAAGCTTTCTTCCATTCTAAACAGTCCTTCATACAAGCTTACATCTATTTCCTGTGCTTTTCCTTTTAAATAATCACGATGGTAAAGCGCCATCATTGTGCCAATAACAGCATATAAGCCGGCAACATAATCTGCCAGTGGCATTGGCATACTTACCGGCGGCCGGTCAGGATAGCCCATCAAATAAGTTAACCCGGAAAATGCCTGAAGAGGCTGTCCTAAACCGGCAAGTTTAGCATAAGGGCCAGTTTGCCCATAACCGGTAACGTGCGTAACAATAATATTGGGGTTTGCTTTTCTCATCACATCAACGCCAATACCCCATTTATCAAGCGTACCTGTTTTGAAATTTTCAATTACCACATCAGATTTTTTTACAAGTTCCAAAAATATTTTTTTACCTTCGTCATAATGAAAATCAAGCGTGATGCTTTTTTTGTTGCGGCCCATTGACGGCCAACGGATACTTACTCCATCTTTAAGCGGGCCCATGCCGCGGAATGTATCGCCTCGGCCAGGCATTTCAACCTTAATTACTTCTGCCCCAAAATCAGCCATAATGCCTGCCGCCCACGGTGCAGCAATAACTGTTGCTATATCAAGAACTCTTACACCTTCCAATGCTTGTCTGCTCATTTTTTACCTCCAAATTTTATTTCTGCGTGTTGTTTTTTGCCTGTCCTTTTGGCAGTTCGCGTATTAAATCACTTGATTTTCCTGCCCTGAGGATGTAACTGTCTGTTTCATGTCCAACAATTTCTTTTATTCTCCGGCTTACTTTCAGCATTTTATCTATGTCAATCCCTGTTTCAATTCCACATTCGTCACACATATGCAATAAATCTTCGGTAGAAACATTTCCTGCCGCGCCAGGAACAAACGGACATCCGCCAACACCGGCAAAACTGCTGTCATATTTATCAAAACCGGCGTGCATACCTGCAAGAATATTAGCTATGCCAAGACCTCTGGTATTATGGAAATGCAGCCACCAGCTTACCTGCGGATAAGAGTTTTTCATTTCATTGCAAATTTTGTAAACTTGCGTCGGATATGCCATACCAGAAGCATCTGAAAGGCTAATTTCAAAAACGCCAACGGACAAATACGCTTCAACTATTTTTTTCACTACGTCAATTTCAATAACTTTATCCCACGGTGACCCGAACGCCATCGAAATAGAACCAGAAATTCCAATGCCGTTTTCTTTTGCTTTTTCAACGCAGGCAGCAAATTTAGATACAGACTCATAAGGCGTACAATTTAAATTTGCCAGATTATGGGCAACGCTTGCCGAAACATTAAGTTTTACCTTTTTGCATCCGCAGGCAGCCGCTCGTTCTACACCTTTAAGGTTTGCTATTAACGCACGGTATTCAACGCCGTCTTTCCGGTTAATTCTTTTAAAAACTTCATCTGTATCAGCCATTTGCGGAACGGCTTTAGGACTTACAAAACTGCCAACTTCAATTACCTGAAAACCGGCATCTGCAATAGCATTAATCAGTTCTACCTTTTCTTCTGTCGTTGGATATTTTTTTTCGTTCTGAATACCATCGCGCGGGCCAACTTCACAAAGAGTTACTTTATTTACCAGATCAAAGCTCATGCTTTCATCTCCATTCTTTTAGAATAATTAAAAAGTAATATTTCTATAAACTATCTCACCCTTACAAACAGTAAGCTGCGGAACTAAAATTTGCTGACCGGTTCTTGTACGTTTTTGAGTATCGCTGAACACGATTTCTTTATTTTCTAGTGAAAAAATTGCAACGTTTGCTTCCGAACCCTCTTTTAAAGTACCAAGTCCTGTTTTGTTATGCATCAAAGAAGCCGGAGTTGCCGTAACAGCTTTAACAATTTCCTTTAAAGGCATGCCAAGCATAATATATTTAGACATTATGTAAGGCAGACTAAAAACTGGGTCTCTATATAATGTTTTACAAGTTAAATCTGTTGAAATTACATCTGGGTAAAATCCGTCTTTTATTGCCGCATCAGCAGTTTCAAAACTCCAGTGATTGCCCCCATTAGCTGCATCCATTACAACACCGCGTTTTTTGGCTTCTTTAATCTCAGAAAGTATTCTGCCGTCATTACCTATAATGCTGTCACCTGTTCCATGGTAGCAATGCGCTAAAATATCGCCGCTGCGGAGAGTTTTTGCCAATTTTGCCATACCACCTGTCGGATTAGTTGTATGTACGCATAACCTTGTTTTTAATTTTTCCGCAAGTTCAACCGCTTTTTCCAGAACATCAAAGCCCAATTCTCCAAAAATTGGTTTACTGATACGTATTTTTAATCCAAGCAATAACTGCGGATATTTATCAAAGAAATATTTTAATTGTTTCTCATCCCAATATTTAGGATTATAATCTTCATGATATTTCATAGTTGCAAGGCCTGCTGGGCATAAATTAATATATGCCTGAACAGTCATTTTAGAACGGCATACCACATCTTCTGCAAAAGTTTCAAAAGAACTTATACCCGCACTTCCCGGATCTACAACGGCAGTCACACCCTGGTTAAGCATATTTGCATCTGCTTCAATGCCTATCTCCGTATTCTTTGGAAAAACATGGGCATGATAATCAATAAGTCCCGGGAAAACGTATTTTCCAGCTGCGTCAAAAACAATATCAGGCTTAATATCAGCATTTTCGTCGATAATATATCCATTGCTGATCATGATATTTTTGACGCCATCAATATTACAGGCAGGGTCTATAACGTGCCCATTTTTAATTAAAACATTTAACCTCATTAAATCACCTTCTTTTTTTATTTTTATCTACAATTTAATTATATATATTCAAAAATTAAAGATAAAATATCATAATTTTATACCAGCTATAACTTTTGATTATTGTTATTTTTAACAAAAAGTTTTTCAATTAATTTAATAAATAATTTAACAAACAATGTTATAATAAAAGCGTAATGCTTATATTATGATTTTTATTAAAGAAGGTGATTAAATAATGGATGAACGCGACTGGCAAATTATAAGCACTCTGTATAAATATAAAAATATAACCAAAAC
>DXVZ01000113.1:517-37587 GCA_019417125.1 Phascolarctobacterium sp. | reverse complement strand
TGTATAAGAGACAGGTTTCATTACATAACACTTGTACAAATTATCAATACAAATATGAAAAAAACTATACTTTTAATAAAAAAACTGAACCACTTCAAAATATACTTTGTATAAACTGATTAACAAATATTTTAGTTTATTTCCACTTTCTGCACATAAAGTTAAATTTTATGTGCAGTTTCTTTTGCATATCTGCATATAATCTGCTAAAATATATGCAGATTAATCTTTTTAAGGCGGTTTTACTATGCATAAATTTGATTACAGCTTTTTGGCGAACGGGCTTCTGCCAGCCAATCTCGTTAATTTAACTGCTAACATTGCTTCTCTTTCCGCCAAGGCGGATATGCACAAGGAAACTAACCAAAGTATTTTTTCCGGACTGGAAAGCATTGCCAAAGTACAGTCGGTAAAAAGCTCCAACGCTATTGAAGGCATTGTTACCAGTGATGACCGTATTGCCGCTATTGTAAACCGCAATAGCGCACCGCTGAACCATGACGAAGCAGAAATTGCCGGTTACCGCGATGCATTGAATGAAATTCACCTACATTACAGTAATATACAATTTTCCGTAAACAGTATTTTACGCCTGCACGGAATAATGTTAGCTTATGCCGGTGCAGATTTCGCCGGAAGATTCAAAACAGAAGATAACGTAATTTTAGAAATTGACCACAATGGTAACCGTAAAGTGCGCTTTCGCCCTACCGCGGCAGCAGATACACCTGCCGCCATGGAACAGCTTGAACTTGCCTACCTTGATGCGCGTGACAATGCCAATATTAACCAATTACTTTTAATCCCCTGCGTTATTTTGGATTTTCTTTGTATACATCCGTTCCGTGACGGCAATGGACGTATGTCGCGCCTGTTATCACTGCTGTTGCTGTATAAAACCGGTATTGATGTCGGTAAATATATCTCGTTTGAAGAACAGATTAACAGCGCTAAATTTTTATACTACGACACTTTAAAAGAATCTTCACAAGGATGGGAAAATAACCAAAACGATTACTTTGCATTTGTGCAGAATTTTTTAACTACTTTGTATATGTGTTATAAAGAGCTTGATAAACGTTTTGCCATTGTAAACAGCGGGCGCGTTACCAAAAAAGCCCGCATTGAAGCAACTGTGCTTAATGCGTTAGCGCCAATTTCCAAGGCAGAAATCTGCAACATTTTACCGGATGTTAGCCCAACTACCGTAGAAGCCGTTTTGGGTAATATGGTTAAAAACGGGCTTATTGAACGCACCGGCGGTGGGCGTTCCAGCCGGTATATAAAAAAATAAACAAGTTTTATCCAAATTTATTTTTAATATCTGCTGCAATTAAATTTTAAAACTTCTCTTTTGCTTGTTTAAAGTATGCTTTAATGTGCTATAATAGTTTTAGCAGTAATTTTAAGGAGGAGTTTTTTTATGAAAGTTCTTTTGATAAACGGCAGCCCCAAACCGGAGCGCTGCACTTATACCGCTCTCAGCGAGATTGCTAAAACACTGGAAGCCGAAGGCATTGAAACGGAAATCGTTACTGTCGGTAACCAGGCAATCCGCGGCTGCGTTGACTGCCGCAGCTGCAAAAAAACAGGCAAATGCCTTTTTAACGATATTGTTAACGAAGTTGCGCCCAAATTTGCCGAAGCTGACGGGCTTGTTATCGGCACGCCGGTATACTATGCTTCTGCCAACGGCAACCTCATCAGCTTTTTAGACAGGCTGTTTTTTAGCACACCTTTTGATAAAGCCATGAAAGTCGGCGCTGCCGTTGTATCCGCACGCCGCGGCGGCTGCTCTGCCACTTTTGATGAGCTTAACAAATACTTCACTATCAGCAATATGCCCATTGCCTCCAGCCAGTATTGGAACAGCGTACACGGCTTTACGCCGGACGATGTGCGCAAGGACGAGGAAGGCCTGCAAACCATGCGCACGCTGGGCAAAAATATGGCCTTTTTAATTAAGAGCATTGCGCTGGGCAAAGAAAAATACGGCCTGCCGATGCGCGAGCCGCTGGTTATGACCCATTTCATTAAGTAGTTTTACTTATAAATTAAATAAGCAAATATGCAAAAACGGCAGAGTTTTTTAAACCCTGCCGTTAATTTTTTATTTTTCCGCAGCAAGCCAGGCTATTTGCGCCGCCAGTTCGCCGCATTGGTAAAGGTCCTGCAATTTTTGGTATTCCTCACCAGTATGGCAGTTAAAGTAACCTACCGTAATACCTACGGTTTCGATGCCGTTGGCGTTAAAGTGGTTGGCGTCCATACCGCCGCCGCTCTTTTCAAAGCGTGGTTCTATGCCGCATTTGCGCAGTGCAGCTGCCGTCAGTGCAGCCGCCCTGCCGTCCTCTTTTAAGCTGAACGCTTTGTAAAGAACATCCGAAGAATATTCAATCTTTACGCCGTATTCTTTTTCGATTACAGGTATTGCTTCTTCATACTTTTTCAGCAGCGCGTCAAACTCCGCTGCGTCCGTGCTGCGCATTTCGCCGTTAACTTCAGCGTAGTCGCACACAATGTTCAGCGCCGCGCCGCCCGCATGTACGGAGGCAATGTTGGCAGTAGAATTTACGCTCTGGCGGTTATCCGGTATCGCCAAAATCAGCGCCGCCGCGGCACGTATAGCATTAATGCCTTTTTCGGGAGCTTCGCCTGCGTGTGAAGCTTTGCCGTGGATTTTATAGCAATAGCTGCACTTTGCCGGAGCCTGAATCATTACGCCGCCGATATCGCCCTCAGCGTCGAATACAAAACCGCTTTTAGCGCGAAATTTACTGAAATCAAAATGCTTGCCGCCCAAAATGCCCATTTCTTCGCAAACGGAGAAAGCCACTTCAATATCGCCGTGCGGTTTATCGCTTGCTTTTAACCTGCGAAGCGCGTCCAAAATAATGCAGATACCTGCCACGTCGTCAGCCGCAAGTATCGTGCTGCCGTCGGTATGTACAATTTGCTTTGCTTCGTCTACAACCGGTTTAATCGCGCCGTTGTTGGCAACACGGTCCATGTGCGCCGAAAACAGCAGAGGTTCGCAGTCTGCCGTGCCTTTAAGCACCGCGCAGATATTGCCGGCATTGCCGCCGATTTTGCTGCCGGTGCCGTCCTCGGTTACTTCCAGCCCCAAAGCTTCCAGCTTGGCTTTAAGCACATCGGCAATCTGCCTTTCGCTGCGCGAATGAACCGGAATCTGCACCAGTTCTAAAAACTCCTCCAGCATCTGTTTGTTTTCCATACAGCACCTCCGCTAATGATTTATTTTAATTTAAAACCTAAAGTTTTACGTGCCAGCACACGCAAAAAGTAATGGTAGCTGGCAAACAAAAATACCGAAGCACCTACCCAGGCAATCGGGCTGGCGTAGCAAACGCCGGTGTAACCATAATCAACCGTCAGGTACAGCGCCGCCAGCGAACGCAGTAAAAGTTCAATAATGCCGGAAAGCATTGGTATCAGCGAAATGCCCATGCCCTGCACCGAGTTGCGGTAAATAAATACCTGGCTTAAAAAGAAGTAAAACGGCACGCTTAAATGCAGGTACTGTTCTGCCTGCGCCATAACTTTCGGGCTGGGGTTATCCAAAAATACGCCAATCATTTCCTGCCCAAAAAAGTACATTATAACCGCCGCCAACAAGCTGAACGCCAGCGACAACAGCGAACATTTTTTTACGCCGCGGCTGATGCGCCCAAATTTGCGCGCACCAAAGTTCTGTGCCGTATACACAGCCATAGCAAGCCCGAAGGAAATCATCGGCTGCAAAGCAAGCTGTTCAATGCGCATCGCCGAAGTAAACGCGGCAATAGTTTCCGCACCGAAGCGGTTGCAGATAGCCTGTATAATAATCATGCCCAAGCCAAGCACCGAAAACTGTACTGCCATCGGCAGCCCCATACGGATATGTTCCCACGCAAAACGGTTATTCCATTGAAAATCGCTGAAACGCAAATGCAGCGCCGGAAATTTTTTGGCAATGTAAATAATGCACAAAAGCCCGGAAAAACCCTGCGCTATTACCAGCGCCAGCGCGCTGCCGGGCACTCCCCACCCAAAGTTAATAATGAACACCAGCGCCAGCACAATGTTTAACAGCGTTGACACGATTAAAAAATACAGCGGCGTTTTGCTGTCGCCCAAAGAGCGTAAAATATTGGACAGCATATTGTAGCCCATCATAAAAATAAGCCCATATACAATTATCATAACATAGCTTTTGGCGTCGTCATACAACTCCGGCGGTATGTTCATCAGCGCCAGCATCGGGTCGATAAATATAATTGCCGCAATCATCATAACAACGACAAACATAGTGCACAGCATTACAGACATCGCCGCACTGCGCCGCACGCCGTCCAAATCGCCCGCACCGAACAGCTGCCCCGTAACGACGCTGAAGCCGCCGCTCATGCCAAGCGTAAGCACTACCAGCATCATAAACAGCGGCGCGGTTGCGCCTACTGCCGCCAGGGCTTCAACGCCTATCGTACGCCCGACGATGATTATATCGGCAATATTGTACAGCTGCTGAAACACGTTGCCGATTAACAGCGGCACCATAAACGGTATTATCAGCTTCAGCGGTTCGCCTTCCGTCATATTTTTCATAACTATCCCCGCCTGTCATTAATCAGTCAGACTTGTCAGTCAGTAGTTTCATTTTAACATTTTTATAAATATTATACAATCTTTTATATAATTCGCCCGCATTTACGCTTTTACCTTCCAACGGTCAAAAAAATGCAGGTAGTTTTCATATAAATACACTGTCCTGCCAACCAGCACCGCCGCTGCAATTGTACCGAACCCAACGCCGCGCAGCGTGCCAAATTCAAACAGCGAAATTATTATGCTTATTGTAACCAGCGTTATATCAAAACAATTTTTTAAGGTGCTGAATTTATGTTTTGTTATAAATGCCAGCACATTCACCAGGCCTTCACCGGCTGCCAAAAATATTTTGGCGCGTACTTCCAAAAATACGCCAAAACCCAGCACAACTACGCTTAACAGGCAAGCAGCCCATTGCTCTGCGGCATTTTTCGGCACAAAACCCTGCAAAACCCACATAAAAAAATCTATGCTGTAACCAAAAGGAATCGTTACCAATAACTGCCCCATCAGTTCGCGCCAGTAAATTGCGCGCAGCATTAGCGGCTGTACTGCAATAAACATTAAATTCATTACAATGGTTGTATAGCCAACGCTGAAAGGCGTGCACAGGCTTAAAACCCACGGTACGCTTGATATCGGCGAAGTACCCAAATCTGCCTTGCAGGACAGCGCAATTGCAAAAGTCATACAGATGATGCCGCAGAAAAACATTACTAAACGCGGCTTAAAATGTTGGTTATTCATAAAATTCATCCTTTCGTTTTTATGATAAGCAGTACCAGCTCCTCTCTCAGGCCGGCAAATAAAAAAAGACGATTAATCGTCTTTTTTTACTGCAAGTTATCCTTTTACAACAGTATTGGTTAATTTGCCGATGCCTTCAATCTCTACCGTTACCACGTCGCCCGGCACCATCGGCCCGCAGCCCATCGGCGTGCCAGTCAGCACCAGGTCGCCGGCGTCCAGCGTCATGCTTTCAGAAATATAACTTAAAATCTCATACGGGTTATACACCATATCGCTCGTACGCCCGTTTTGTTTCAACTCACCGTTAAGATAGGTTTTTATACTTAAATCCGTCGGGTCAAGGTCTGTTTCCAGCCACGGCCCCAGCGGGCAGAAGGTATCAAAAGATTTGCTGCGCAGCCACTGCACATCGTCCAGCTGTAAGTCGCGCGCCGTTACGTCATTAGCGCAGGTATAACCTAAAATATAATCCTTTACATCCTCCGGCTTTACGTTGCGCATTTTCTTTTTAATTACAACACCCAGCTCAGCCTCGTAAACAACTTCCTTGCTCTGCCACGGGTAAACAATCGCCGCGCCGTCGCCGATAATGGTATGCGCCGCTTTGCTGAACAGCGCCGGTTCTTTCGGCACTTCCGCGTGAAATTCCTCTGCATGGCTGCGGTAATTAAAACCAACACAGATAATCTGCTTAGGCACGCACGGCGCCAGCAGCTTAATCTCATCCAACTTAAATTCTTCGTCAGTAATACGCCAAAAAGTTTCCAGGCTGCCGTAAACAGTCCTTACAATATCACCGTCAATAAATCCTATTCTTTTATTGCCGTTGGCTTCAAAACGTATACATCTCATTTAAAAAATCATCCTTTGCATTTTTCGTTTTTCAAAATAGACAGGCGTTAAGCCTGCCGCTTCTGCAATTTCCCGGGCAATATCAATCCTGCGCCCAACGTGTTCTTTATAATGCGCGTCGCTGCCCAAAGTCGCGTAGCGCCCGCCAAGTTCGCGGTAACGTTTATATAAAACTAAAAGAGTTTCTACCGCTTCTGCGCTGTCCAGCCTGCGTGTGTTGATTTCTACCGCCTTATCCATACTTATCAGCATTTTAAAAACGGTGTCATATAAATCGGCAGCTTCTTCATAAATAAGCTCCTGGTTAGCGTACGGCATATAACGGCACATATAATCAATATGGGCAAAACTGTCAAAATTATGGTGCAGCTTCAGGTTTGCCAGCGTCGCCTGCAAAAACTCCTCTACCGCCTGCTGTTTGGTTTTGCCGTCATAAGTTTTAGCTTCATACAAATCCTTACCGTTTACGCAGTGCATGGAACCCAAAATAAAATCAAACGGATATTTTTCACCCAGCAGGTTATCATTAGCAGCCGTGCTTTCCTGCATACCAATTTCAATGCCAAGCAGAAGCTTTAGGCTGCGGTATGGCCCGAACTTAGCAAAATAATCATTAATGTCAAAAACAAAAGCTTCCGGGTTGGTAGGATAATCTTCATCCCAATGTTCGGTTATGATGATACCCAAATTTTGCTTCGCTGCGGCGTCCAGGGCATCGTCAATTTTCATCTTTGAATCAATGGAATACTGGCAGTGCATATGTGTATCAAAAATCATTTTCAAACCTCGTATTTACTATTATACCATATCCACGTAAAAATTTTGAACTTACTCAATATTTTACCTAAATATAATATTTTCCACTTTTCCTTTCACACGCATATAAATCGCTTATGCGCCGATTTTTGCGTTTTTCCATATCAGATTATCAAAACATTATTTTCTATGCCTTCCAGGCGATTTAAGCGCCCGGTTTTTTTGTTAGTTTTTTGGTAGAACTTGTTTTTCCTCGTCCGAAAGGTTATAAGTAGATTTGCCGTTTTCTATTGGCTTGGCGTAAGTCCTGTTATCCTCCCTGCCATATATACTCGAAAGTACTACACCGTTATTGTTTTCGTCAAGCAGCGCAAGCGAATAGCTTAAATCGCTGCCAGTATCGGCAAAAGCATTATAACGCATCAGTTTTACTTTCTGCACACAGTTTTTCATCTGTTCGCGCATTGCCTGCTGGTTTGCTTCCAGAGTCTGCATATCGGTTTTAGCTGCACGCACTTCTGTTAAAGTTTTGGTTAACAGTTCATCCCAGTTGGTATTATCACCCTGCGTAAAAAAGTCATATTTTTCTTTCAGTGCCTCCAACTCTTTTTTCTGTCCTTTATATAACATAAACAATATTACTAAAAACGCCAGCAGCACTAAAATTATAATCAGCAAGTAATTCTGCAATAATAAATTGATATTCTCCAAAATGCTTCCTCCCACAATCAAGCCATTAAATAAGTAATAATCCCGGCAATAAACACTGCCGGCAATTGATTGGACAAGCGTATTTCCAGCAATTTCAGCATATTAATGCCGATAGCGACAATCATAACACCGCCGCAGGCAGTGACCTCGGCAATAACGGCTTCCGTCATATAAGACTGTAAAAAACTTGCCAGCGTCGTCAGCGTCCCCTGGTAAAGCAGTACGCACAACGCCGACAATGCTACGCCGATTCCCATATTCGCTGCTAAAATAACGGCAATAATACCGTCCAGCGTCGCTTTGGCATATAAAATTGTTGGGTCGCCCATCAGCCCGTCCTGCAAACTGCCAACCACAGCCATAGCTCCAATGCAGTAAATCAAGCTGGCTGCTATAAATGCATCGGCAATTTTTTTAGAAGCTCCGCCTCCGCCGTTATTAATTTTAGCACCGGCCCAATTGCCAAAGCGCTGTAAATGCCCTTCAATATTACTGGCTTCGCCGATAATTGAACCAATAACCAAGCTTACTACGCAAATAATTATGTTTTTTGTTTCAAACGCCATTTGCAGACCGATAACAATAATGCATAGCGCAACGCCCTGCATAATTGTTTCACGCCATTTCTCCGGCAAACCGCGGCGCAAAAACAAACCAAGCATAGTTCCGGCTATAATTGCCGACGTATTGGCAACTGTACCCATACCGATCATAATCTTCTCTCCCTTATTTTAAACAAAATATTACACCGTCAATTTATGTTCTTTTTTAATAGTTGTTTGCGGACGGCGCTCTAAAAGTTCGTAAATTCTTTCCAGATCATCTGCTGAATAATATTCAATTTCTATTTTACCCTGTTTTTCATTTTTAGGCACAACCCTTACTTTAGTACCCAAAAGTTCAATCAGTTTATTCTGAAAATCACGGCAGTAAACGTCAATTTCCGGCCTTTGTTTTTTAACGGCAGCTTTGGTTTTAGTTTCTTTTTGTTTGCCGCTTAAATCAATTTCTTCACCGGCTTTAATTTTTTTTACAAGTTCTTCCGCCATGCGTGCGGATAAGCCTTGTTCTTCAATAAATACCGCCACTTTTTCCTGCTGCTCTTTATTTTCCAGTGCTAAAAGCGGCCTTACCTGCCCCATCGTCAACGTTTCACGTGAAACAGCTTTGCGGATGCTTTCCGGCAAATTCAACAAACGCAAAATATTAGTTACCGCCGTACGGCTGCGCCCAATTTTCTTTGCAGCCTGTTCCTGGTTAAAGCCAAATTCAGTCATTAAACGTTTAATGCCTTCCGCTTCTTCAATAGCGTTCAAGTCATGGCGCTGAATATTTTCAACAAGCGCAATTTCCGCCATTTTGGCGTTATCATATTCACGTACAATAACAGGTACAGTTTTTAATTTAGCGTCCTTTGCAGCACGCCAACGGCGTTCACCAGCAACTATTTCATATTTAGCGCCAGCCTTACGTACAATCAGCGGTTGAATAACGCCGTGTTCCTTAATGCTTTCAGCAAGTTCCGCTAATTTTTCAGCGTCAAAAGTTTTACGAGGCTGCTGCGGATTAGGAATTATTTCGTTAACCGCAATCTCTATTTCTTTTTCATGCGGCTGTACTTCTTCAACCGGAGCTAAGGTTTCGTTATCAGTAAAAATTGCGCCCAAACCCTTGCCTAAACCTTTTTTATTCATCACCCAGTACCTCCTGCGCAAGTTCCATATATACCTGCGCACCTTTAGATTTAGGGTCATACACAATTACCGGCTGCCCGTGGCTCGGCGCTTCGCTTAAACGTACGTTGCGTGGAATAATGGTATTATACATTTTAGTATTAAAATACTTACGTACTTCACCTACAACGTCGCTTGATAAATTTGTGCGCTGGTCAAACATCGTCATTAAAACGCCCTCCAGCTTCAACGCCGGGTTAAGGTTGCGCTGCACAAGTTTAATAGTATTCATTAGCTGGCTGACACCCTCCAAAGCATAAAATTCGCACTGGATTGGCACCAGCACAGAGTTTGCCGCAGTCAGCGCATTAATAGTTAAAAGCCCCAGCGAAGGCGGGCAGTCAATTAAAACATAGTCGTAATCGTGCTTTACACGTTCCAGCGCGTTTTTTAAACGACCTTCCCTATTCATCAGGCTTACCAGTTCAATTTCAGCACCGGCAAGCTGAATCGTTGCAGGAACAACGTCAAGATTTTCGTAATCGCTGTGCAGTAAAACATCTTTCATTAAAACATCGTTAATCAAGGTATCGTATATACATTTTTTTATGTCTCGTTTATCAAAGCCAAGGCCGCTGGTGGCGTTGCCCTGTGGGTCAGCGTCAAGCATCAACACCTTGCGCCCCTTTTGCGCCAAACAGGCAGCAAGGTTTACAGCCGTTGTGGTTTTGCCTACACCACCCTTTTGATTTGCAATAGCAATTACCTTTACCAAACTTCTCACCTCATAAAAAAACTCACTAAACTTTCTTAATAATTTTATCACATTTTTACATGCAAACATATAGAAAAGCAAAAAGTTTTTTACGTTTCACGTGAAACAAAATGTACTTCAACTAACAGCTGTCAAATAATATAATAAAAGATTTGTAAATAAACTGCGCAGCAGCAAAAATTATTAAAGCAAATAGAATTTACAGCACATTAAGCAAATAAAAAACGCGGCATAAGCCGCATTTTTTTATTTAAACTTACAAACATCAACCCAGCCGGAAAAATGGTCGGTATTTTTTTCAAGCTCCGGTATCGTTAATTTAATGGCACTGTTAGAACTGCCGCAAGCCGGATAAACAAAATCAAATCGCTTTAAGGATTCATCCAAAAATACTTTTACCCCATCGTTAACGGCAAACGGGCAGACACCGCCGACAGCGTGTCCAATTAATTTTTCGGCGTCCTCCGCTGCCAGCATTTTTGCCTTAACGCCAAAACGCATTTTATATTTGTGGTTGTCTATTTTAACATCACCGGGGGCAACTACTAAAATTACTTCATCGTGCACCATAAACGAAAGTGTTTTAGCAATCAGGCTGCCATCACAGTTAAGTGCTTTTGCAGCCAGTTCTACCGTAGCACTGGAAACATCAAATTCCAATATTTGGTCTTCCATGCCACGTTTTTTAAAATAGGACCTTACCTTTTCTATTGACAAATTAACCCCTCCGTCAAATGCGCACCATATCGCGGTTAATATCAGCAAGTTTTTCCGCGCCGCACATTTTCATCGTATCTTCAAGTTCACCAGCAAGTTTTTCAATATAAACCTTTACGCCTTCTTCTCTGCCGCCATAAACCGCCGTAACAAATGGGCGTGCAATAACAACGCCATCTGCACCAAGTGCTAAAGCTTTAAAAACATCAACGCCGCTGCGGATGCCACCATCGACGAGAACTTTCATTCCGCCGCCGACAGCATGGCAAATTTCTTCCAGAACTTCAGCAGTTGCGGAACATTGGTCAAGCACCCTGCCGCCGTGATTGGAAACAATAATAGCCGCAGCGCCGGCAGCATGTGCCTTAAGCGCGCCGCTTACCGTCATTATGCCTTTAACAATGAAAGGAATACCTGCTTCTTTAACAATTTCCGCAAGTTCTTCTACCGATTTACTGCCTGCAGGCGGCTGCATATTTTTTAAAAACGGCAGCCCAGCAGCGTCGATATCCATTGCCACAGCAAAAGCGCCGCTGTTTTTTACCAACTGCAATTTCTCTTTAATCAGCGGTAAATTCCAAGGTTTAACGGTAGGTATGCCAGCACCGCCAGCAGCAGCAATAGCTTCCGTTGCGCTTACCATAACCTTACTGTCCAAACCGTCGCCTGTAAAAGCAGCAATGCCGTTCTGCGCACAGGCAGCTACCAAAATTTTATTATAAGTCAGCTCGTCAAGCGCATCACTATAATGCAAGCTAATAGCGCCAACAGGACCTGCAAAAAACGGATACCTAAATTCGCGCCTAAATAAATTGACAGTCATATCAACAGGTTTATTCTCATGCAGCGTATCCATCTGCACACGGATTTCCTGCCATTTTTGGTAATTGCGGATAGCAGTATCGCCCACACCCTTAGCGCCAGGGCCGGGAATAGTGTTGCGGCACGCCAGCCCGTTGCAGACAGGGCATGCCTTACATTTAGCGTTATCGATAAGTTTTCTTGCATTTTGCAAAACTTCACTATAATCCATAATTTAACCTCCATAAAGCAGCTTTGTATACTATTTTACTATATTTATTACCAAAAAGCATTAGTAAAATTAAATAAAACTCCGGCTGCTAAAAACCGGAGTTGAAAATTTACTTATTTTATTTTAACTTCACCCTTATTCCAGGCCTCGGCAGCTTTCTTATAAGATGTATAATCTTCAGTAGAAGCATTGCATGAAGTGCAAATAACTTTATTAAGTGTATCATGCTTAAAGGTGCCCATGGTTACAAACTTAGCTGTTTTTTTACCGCACAGCGGGCAATTTTTTAATTCAATAGGCTTATAATCGCCGCCGCTGGCTTTTTTAAACATATAAAAAAATACACCAGCAGCAATACCTGCAATTACGGCATACATCATCATATCACTCATACAACTCACCCCTTTGATAAACTTGCAAGGCTGTTCTTTAATTTAATTTTATCATATTATGGAGCAAGAAGATAATATTTTTTGTGTAAAAACAAAAAAACAGAAACTTTTGCAGCTTCTGTTTTAAACGTAAGCAACAGTATTATCCGCAATTACTGTTTTGTGCCAGCAATTTTTGGTTTTTTGGTGTTTTTAATGCGCAGAGTTACCACAACATCGTCGCCTTCAACTTCTTGTTTAATCTGTGCAGGAATCCCAGCATCGTTAATGGTGCTAATAATTTTCCTTACGCTGTTTAAATAAACCCTTACGTCGTTAACAATAATCAGGCGTTTTTTAGGTTTTGGCGTTTGCTCTGCTAAAAGTTTAGCAACATAATCATCAGTCTGTTTAACATTCCAACCGTTTTTAATAATCAGTTTTAAAACCTGTTTCTGCTGTTCTTTATCTTTTAATTTTAAAAGCGCCCTGCCGTGCCTTTCCGTAAGCTGCGATTCTTTTAAAGTGTTGCGCACTTCGGCAGATAAATTTAATAAACGCAGTTTATTGGCAATAGTAGACTGCTTCTTCCCTACGCGCTGCGCCATAGCTTCCTGGGTCAGGTTGAACTGCGTCATAAGTTTTTCGTAGCCTTCGGCTTCTTCCAAAAAGTGCAGGTCAGCACGCTGTAAATTTTCAATTAAAGCAATTTCCGCGCTCTGCTGGTCTGTATAATTACTGACGATAGCAGGTACATCGCTGAGACCAGCCATTTTAGAAGCGCGCAAGCGCCGTTCACCGGCAATCAGTATATAATTGCCGTCATTGCCCATGGCAACAAGCAAGGGCTGCAAAACGCCGTATTCTGCAATAGAAGCCGCCAAATCTTCCAAAGCGTCCTCCTCAAAATCCTTACGAGGCTGATACGGGTTAGGCATAATTTTTTCAACAGGTATGCGCGTTACTTTAATTTCACTGCTGAAATATTTAATAACCGAACCGCTTTCCTTTTCTGTCTGTAAAATTTTAAAACCATCTTCAACAAACATAGGTAACCTCCATCATTCCAAAGGATTTTTTTCGGGTAAGCCTGCTTTGCGCGGATAAGCCTTGGGTGAAGGCTTAATTTTTTTGATGCTCACTACCGCGCGCCCATCGTTAAGGCCGGGGAGCTCTACCCTACTGGCAGATACCAGCTTACCGCCCAAAACGCTTAACGCTTTACCGGCAGCTTCAATTTCCTCTTTATATTTTGCGCCTTTTAACGCAACAAACATACCGCCTATTTTAACAAGCGGCAAGCAGTATTCCGATAAAACCGACAGCCTTGCAACGGCACGTGCCGTCACGATATCATATTTTTCGCGGTGCAGCTTGCTTTTTCCTGCATCTTCGGCACGCAAATGCACGCATTCGATGTTTTCCAGTTTTAAAGCCTCTATCACCTGCTGCAAAAAGTGCAAACGCTTGGCAAGCGAATCAATTAAAACTACTTTTAAAGAAGGGCAGTAAATTTTCAGCGGTATACCTGGAAACCCCGCTCCCGTGCCGACGTCCGCCAAAACTTTGCCCGGGAAATAATCGTCATAAGCCATCAGCGAATCAACAAAGTGCTTTACCGCAACGTCCTGCGGTTCAGTAAGGGCGGTAAGGTTCATCACTTTATTCGTTTCAACAAGCATTTGGTAATAAAGGTCAAACTGCTCTAACTGAGCAGCCGATAAATTAAATCCGGCTTGTCTGGCACTATTATCAAGTATTTTCTGAAACTCAGTCATCGTCCTGCTCCTTGCGGCGCTTTACTTCCAGTACAATCATCAAAACATTAATATCTGCCGGCGAAACTCCAGAAATACGCGAAGCCTGCCCAATCGAAACAGGTTTTATTTTATCAAGTTTTTCAGCAGCTTCGGAAGAAAGTTCTTTAATGTCATGATAATTAATATCCTGCGGAATAAGCTTATTTTCCAGTTTTAAGGCTCGTTCTACTTCCTGCTTTTGTTTATTAATATAGCCTTCGTACTTAGCAAAAATTTCTGCCTGTTCAGCAACAACCTCCGGCAGTTCAGGCAAATCAAATTCTGCCGCTAATTTTTTATAAGTAACTTCTCCACGGCGTAAAAGGTCTAATAACGTCATGCCCGGCCGCACTGGCGCAGTGCCGATATTTGCCATTTTTTGCTCGTTATCGGCATTCGGCGCAACATTGGTTGTACTAAGCTGATGAATTATGCGTTCCAGCTGGCTGCGTTTGGCTGTAAATTTTTCGTAACGTTCATCGTTAACAAGGCCAATCTGCCTGCCCTTCTCCGTCAAACGCAAATCAGCATTATCCTGGCGCAGCAAAAGCCGGTATTCAGCACGCGATGTCATCATTCTATACGGTTCGTTAGTACCTTTCGTTACAAGGTCATCAATCAGTACACCAATATAAGCATCATTTCTCCCCAGCACAAACGCTTCCTGTCCGTTGATTTTACGCATGGCGTTAATACCTGCCATCAAACCCTGGGCAGCCGCTTCTTCATAACCGCTGGTACCGTTGGACTGCCCAGCCGAGAACAAGCCGCTGATGCCTTTATGTTCCAGCGAAGCTTTTAACTGTAATGGGTCAAGACAGTCGTAATCAATAGCATAACCAGCGCGCATCATACGGCAGTTTTCCAAACCAGGTATTGTCTGCATAAATTTTAACTGTACATCCGCCGGCAGCGAACTGGACATACCCTGCACATACATTTCGTTAGTGCGCAGCCCTTCCGGTTCAATAAACAGCTGGTGGCGCTCTTTATTGGCAAAACGCACGATTTTAGATTCTATCGAAGGACAGTATCGCGGCCCCACGCCTTCAATCATACCGTTAAACATACCAGATAAATGCAGATTATCGCGAATAATTTTATGTGTTTTCTCGTTGGTATAAGTAAGCCAGCATGGTACCTGGCTGCGTTCCGTAATATCACTGATAAACGAAAAATTACGCAGCTTGCTGTCGCCGTTTTGGATTTCCATTTTGCTGTAATCAAGGCTGCGTGCATCAATACGCGCCGGCGTACCGGTTTTAAAACGCATAAGCTCCAAGCCGTTTTCCAAAAGCGACTGCGAAAGCTTATTAGCACTGCGCAGTCCGTTCGGTCCCGATTCATAATTAACCTGCCCATACACAATACGGGCACGCAGATAAGTACCTGTTGCCAAAATAACGCATTTTGCTTCAAATACCTCACCGGTTTCTGCTTCCACGCCAACTACTTCGCCGTTTTCAACCAGCAGCTTATCAATCATCAGCTGCTTAACATCAAGGTGTTCCTGGTTTTCCACTGTCTGTTTCATAATAGTGTGGTAAAAAGGCTTATCCTCCTGCGCACGCAGTGCCTGTACCGCATAACCCTTACCAGTATTCAGCAGGCGCATCTGAATGCACGCCTTATCGGCGGCAATGCCCATTTCACCGCCCAAAGCGTCAATCTCACGCACCAAATGCCCTTTCGCCGGACCGCCAACCGAAGGGTTGCACGGCATTAAAGCAATATTATCCATAGAAAGCGTTGCCAAAAGCGTTTTGCCGCCCAAACGTGCCGCTGCCAGTGCAGCTTCAACGCCGGCATGCCCCGCCCCTACAACAATAACGTCATAACTGTCAGTAATATACATATTTTCACCCGCAAATTATTTACCGATACAGAATTTAGAAAAGATTTCGTTGATAATTTCATCGCGCACGGTGTCGCCCGTTATCTCGCCAAGAAAACCAGCAGCGTTGCGCAAATCAATCATAATGCAATCATACGGCAGCTGGCTTTGCGCCGCTGCCAGCGCGTCATTCATACTTTCCAATGCGGCTTTCAGCAAACGCTCGTGGCGTGCGTTCTGCACATAAACGCCGTCACCCAAATGCCTGTCGTTACCGTAAACAAACTGCTGCAGCCAGCCGGTAAAGGCGTCAAAGCCCTCGCCAGTTTTTGCCGAAAGCTCGATAACCGGCGCATTTTTAAATTCGCCCGGCAGGCTTTGTTTTACAGCGGCGCTGCCTAAATCGCTCTTATTTATTATTATAACATACTGGCGACCTTTAACTAACGGCAGTATTTCCAAATCTTCCTCCGTCAGCGGCTGAGAACCATCTAATACCACAATAGCAAGCTCCGCTTCGCTTAAAATGCGGCGGCTTTTTTCTACACCGATGCGCTCCACATAGTCCTCCGTTTCGCGTATACCTGCCGTATCGGCAAGCACAATCGGTATGCCGCCAAGCAAAAACTGTTCTTCAATAACGTCGCGTGTTGTACCGGCAAATTCCGACACAATCGCCCTGTCCTCTTTCAGCAGAAAATTTAAAAAGCTCGATTTACCGACGTTAGGCTTGCCGATAATTGCCACTTTTAAGCCTTCGCGCAAAATTCTGCCGGTGTGGGCGTTTTCCAAAAGCTTATTTACACCGTCAGCCGTATTGCCGACAGTTTTTAAAACATTGGCAAACGTAACTTCCTCAATATCGTCCTCGGGATAATCTATAACCGCTTCCAAATTAACAATTACATCCAGCAGCTCTTTTCTTAAATTACGTACCTGCGCGGAAAGCTGCCCTTCCTGCTGGCGCACGGCAACCTTTAAAGCCGCGTCGCTGCGGGATTTGATAATATCCATTACCGCTTCTGCCTGCACCAAATCAATACGTCCATTTAAAAATGCACGCTTGGTAAATTCGCCAGGTTCAGCAGGGCGCGCACCTGCGCCATAACTAAGCGATAAAATTTTTTGCAGCGAACGCACACCGCCATGGCACTGGATTTCCACAACGTCTTCGGCGGTATACGAATGCGGCGCACGCATATAAACAGCCATTACTTCATCTACAACACTGCCGTCAGTATCATACACATGCCCATAAACAAGCGTATTAACAGGGTAAGCAGCCAGCTTTTTGCCGGACGCCGCCTTAAAAAGCTGCTCGCCAACCGCAAGCGCTTTTTCGCCGCTGATGCGGATAATGCCTACCGCTCCCTCGCCCATTGCCGTGCAGACGGCACTGATTGTTTCTTCCTGATAATCTTTTAAAGTATTATTTTTCATAATCGCTTCTCCAAAAGAAAAACCCAGTACAAACGACTGGGTTTAAAATTAAGAAAATTATTTTTTTAACTCGATTACTACGCGGCGGTAAGGTTCTTCACCTTCGCTGAGCGTAGTAATACGGCGGTCGTTTTGTAATGCTACATGAATAATTTTTCTTTCATGAGGATTCATCGGCTCCAGTACAACACGTTCGCCGGTGCGTTTTACTTTATCGGCAAGGCGAAGCGCCAAACGGTTTAAAGTTTCAACGCGGCGTTCGCGGTAATCTTCAATATCAATAACGATTCTGATGCGCTCTGCCGAATTTTTATTAGCAACAAGGTTAGTAAGATATTGCAGCGAATCCAGTGTCTGTCCATGTTTGCCAATCAAAATGCCCATATCGGAACCGTGCAGCTTAAAGGTAACTACGCCTTCATTTTTATTAATGAACTTTTCCATCACCACTTCAATGCGCATGGCATTAAAAATTTTCTGCAAAAATTCTTTGGCTGCGTCAACAGCGGCATCTTCAATAACATGCTCGCGCACAACAGGCCTTGTTTCTTCCCTTTTAATGCTTTCACGGGCCGCAGCTGCTTCCTGCTTGCCTTCTTTATAATCTTCTTTAATGCTGTCTACGGTTTCATTAACAATATCGCCAATTTTTTCGGCAGCATCTTTTAAAGTAACCCTAATTTTGGCTTTTTTGGCAAATAAACCAAAAATACCGTTTTTAGCTTCTTCTATAACTTCAACATTAACCTTATCGGCAGTAGTTTTTAATTCTGCCAAAGCGTCATTTAAAGCATCTTCTACGGTTTTACCGGTCTTTTCAATAAAATCCATCTTAAAAATCTCCCTTTACTTCTTTTGTCCGCGTTCCATAAACAGCTGCTGGCCAATCTGCATAATATTCATTACTACCCAGTACAGCACAAGTCCTGTTGGGAAGCTGATGCTGATATAACCGATGAACAGCGGCATACCGTACAGCATAACCTGGTTCTGTGTAGTGGAAGTATCCGGCATCGTCATTTTAGACTGAATAAAAGTAGTCAGTGCAGATAAAACAGGCAAAACAGCATAAGCATACATTTCCGGTCCGCCGGCAGACATAAATTCGCTCAGGCTTCTGGAAATATCAAGACCCATAAACAAAGGGGAACCAGCATACTGGAAATCGCGGATGCCATAGAAAATACCGATAAGTATCGGCATCTGAATTAAAAGCGGCAGGCAGCCGGCTAAAGGATTAACGCCTTCAGATTTATACAATTGCGCCATAGCTTCGTTTGCTTTCATTTTATCGCCCTTATATTTTTCCTGAATAGCTTTCATCTTCGGCTGCAGGCGCTGCATAGCCTTCATGGACTGAATCTGCTTTTTGGTAAGCGGATAAGTTGCCAGCTTAACGATTACAGTTAACAAAATAATGGCAAAGCCGTAGTTGGCAAAGCCAAAAGACGCACTGATATTATAAAGAATCGTAATAGCTTCCTGTACAATGCTGCTTAAAAAATCCAAATTTTTCAACTCCCTGGTTTGGTATATGTATTAAAATACATGGGTTTCAAATTTAATCAACCGGGTCATAGCCTCCCGGATGAAACGGATGGCATTTCAAAATACGCTTCAGCGCCATCCAGCTTCCCTTAACGGCGCCTTTTTTCTGCACCGCTTCCAGAGCATACTGGGAGCAGGTCGGATAAAAACGGCAGCGCGGCGGGAACATCGGCGAAATAAATATCTGATAAAAACGGATTAACAAAATAATAACCGTTTTCATACTCTCACCTTTACTTTAATATCCCTGCCCTTTTGGCAAGACGCATAAAAATCCTATCGTAAGTATAAATATCGGCGGCAATCAGTTTTTTGCGGGCTACCCAAATAATATGGACCGAATCTTTCAGCTCGCCGCGCCTGTGACGGAACACCTCGCGCATTAAGCGTTTAACGCGGTTGCGTACAACGGCACTGCCCAGCTTTTTGCCGACGGCAAAACCGATTTTTATCTTTTTTTCATCATTTGCCAACACATACATGACAGACATCGAATCAACTACCGAGCGGCCTGTCTTATAAACAGTCTGAAAAGCATTTTTCGATTTAATTCTGTTTTCTTTTTTAAAAGAAAAATCACTGTCTGTTTTCAAATTATGCATACACACCTGCCCGCATTGAAAAAATAGGCCGTTTGAGCGGCCTATTTATAATATTATGCAGACAATTTCTTTCTGCCTCTTGCACGTCTTCTTTTTAAAACCTGACGCCCGCCCAAAGTTTTCATTCTTTCTCTGAAACCATGGGTTCTTTTCCTTCTAAGGTTATTCGGTTGAAAAGTACGCTTCATGAACTGTTACCTCCTTACTATTAACGGTTTTATCAAATTCTCTATTTTAATTGAATTGATAGCTGATAAAATTATATTAGATACTCGGTTAAGTGTCAAGAATAAAGAATACGTTAAAATAAAGTTTTTTAAGAAATTTGCGCTTTACACAGCCTTTATATGCAAAATTTATGAAAAAAACAAAGGAATTGATAATAAACGCCAATTTTGTTAAAATAAAGTGATAGACATAACGCAAAAATAAGCAGCTTATAAAATCATTTTATTTTGGAAAGGACTACTAATAATGAATTCCTATAATGTTTCTGAAATATGGGAACAACTGCTTCAACGGCTGAAAAATTCCGTCAGCGAAACAGTTTATAATACGATAATCAGCCCGGCAGTACCGCTTTCGGCAGCAGGTTCTGTTTTCTTAATCGGCGTTAACAATAATTTTTTAAAAAAATGGCTGGAAGAAAACTACAAAACAATTATCGAAAACCTGCTGGCGGAAATTACCGGACAGGAATTCAGCCTGCAGATAGAAAACCTGGATTTTGCCGCACCGCCGGTAAAAACGGAACCGCACAAAGAAGCTCCGAAAATACCGCAGCAGCAGCCAGCGCCTTTAAAACAGGAACAAACTCCTCCTGCCAAGCCCGTTGAATTTACCAACAGCTATGTGCAGCCGGTTCTGTTTGAAGAACAATTTCCCAGCAATTTAAACGTAAAATATACTTTTGATACTTTTGTTATCGGCAATTCCAACCGTTTTGCCTATGCAGCCGCCCAAGCGGTAGCCGCTAAACCGGGAATTGCCTATAACCCGCTGTTTATCTACGGCGGCGTCGGCCTTGGCAAAACGCATTTAATGCATGCCATCGGCAACCAGATTAAGAAAAATAAGCCCGACGCCAAAGTACTTTATATCTCCAGCGAAAAATTTCTGAACGAAATCGTTACTTCCATTGAAAAAAGGACGATGGAAAATTTTAAAAATAAATACCGCAAAATAGACTGCCTAATTATCGACGATATTCAGTTTTTAGAAAAACGCGAGCGTACACTGGAAGAATTTTTCCATACATTTAACGCATTATACGAAGAAAATAAACAGATTATTATTTCCAGCGACAGGCTACCAAAACATATCAAAAATATTGAGGACCGCCTGCGTTCACGCTTTGAATGCGGCCTAATGGCTGATATACAATCTCCGGACCTGGAAACACGCATTGCCATTCTGCGCAAAAAAGCGGAACTGGAAGGCATTGAAATTCCCCATGACGTTATTACGCTGGTTGCTTCCAGTATCACTACCAACATTAGGGAAATTGAAGGTGCTTATACCAAAATAGTAGCTTACGCAGGATTAATGAATATGCCTATTACCATCGAACTTGCCAAAAACATTCTCGACGAAATGGGCGCAACCGTGCAGAGCAGGCAAATTACCTACGAAGCCATCAACGAAGCAACAGCCGCTTATTTTAAAATTAAGCCGGAAGAGCTATTTACAAAAAAACGCACGCAAAGCATTGCTACGGCCAGGCACATTGCCATGTACCTCTGCCGCGAGCTGATAGATTTATCCTATCCCCGCATCGGCGAAATTTACGGCGGGCGCGACCACAGCACCGTTATCCATGCTTATGACAAAATTAATGCGCAGCGTAAAAAAGACCCTTCTGTGGAAAAAGCCATTGTTTTTTTAACGGAACAGCTGAACCAGTAATTTTTCAACAGTTATCTGTGGAAAATGTGTTTAAACCTGTTGATAACTTGTTAAAAATTATAATGCTTTTTCAGAAAGTTAATAGTGTTAAAAGTTATGAACAGTTTTCCACACATTATAAACAGCCGCTTAAAAGAGATTTTACCGATGTTTTACGTATTTTCAACATTTCCACACTTACTACTATAACTACTACTAATTATTTTAAATCTATATAGTTATTATAAAATAATGGAGGTCTGCATAACATGAAATTTACCTGCTCAACAACAAGCCTGAACAAAGCGATTCAAACAGTACAAAGAGCTATTTCTTCCAAACCGACCGCTCCTATTTTTTCCGGCATTCATATCATCGCTGCCGAAAATATTTTATATGTGCAGGCCATGGACTTAAACATGGCAATTTCCTGTACGGTAGAAAGCAATACAGAAACAAATGGCGAAATAGTGGTTTCCGCCAAGCATTTTTCTGAATTGATGCGTAAGATGCCCGGCGAAACTGTTACTATCGTTAAAAATAAAGAAGAAAAAACTATTTCCGTACGTTCTGCCAAATCTGATTTTCAGCTGCTGTTGATGAATGAGGACGATTATCCGAAATTTCCGGAATTTAACCCTGATAAACAGATTGTAATGGAAGATGAAAAGATTAAAGAACTTATTAAAAAGACTATCTTTTCCTGTTCGACTGATGAAGCAAGGCCTTTGTTTACCGGTATTCTTGTTGAAATCAGCGAAGGCAAGATTACTTTTGTCGGTACTAATACCCACCGGCTTGCAATTAAGAGCATGCCTTACGAAGCAAACGAGGATATGTCAATTATTATCCCAGCAAGGGTGCTTTCGGAAATTGCCCGTAATTTAAACGGCGATTTGCCGCAGGAGATTAAAATTTCACTTTTGAATAACCAGATTATGGTGGTTATTGACCAGGTAGTTATTGTTTCCAGGCTTATTGAAGGTAAATTCCCGGATTACAGGCGTGTTATTCCGCCTTCTTTCAACACTAAGACCAGGTTTAATGTTAAAGAGCTTGCCGGTGCGGTAGAAAGGGTTGCCCTGTTTTCCAGCGACGGCGATTACAGCATTATTAAGGTCAGCGTCGGCGATACTGAAATCGTTATCAGCTCCAGCAGCCCAGACGTCGGCAAAGGGCGCGAAGACATTCAGTGCCGTACTGAAGGCGGCGGTATGAACGTGGCGTTCAATTCCAAATATATTTTGGATATTTTAAAGAACCTGTCCGATGAAGAAGCTGTAATGGAACTGAATAATTCTTTAAGCCCGGTGTGCATTAAACCGGTCGGCGAAGAAAATTATCTTTATATCGTTACTCCTGTCAGGGTGGTATTTTAAAAACAATGGAAAAACTTAATGTTAATATTGAAACCGAATATATAACTTTAACCAATCTTTTAAAATTTGCCGGTGTTGTAATGAGCGGCGGTCAGGCGCACGAGCTGATTGAAACAGGCTGCGTCAGCCTTAATGGGCAGCCGGTGCTGGAAAAGCGCAAAAAAATCCGCGCCGGCGATAAAGTAAACGTTAAAAATATGGCCGTTATTACTGTCTGCGATGAAAATTAAAGCGCTGTATCTGCATAATTTCAGAAATTACCGGCTATGCAGTTTACAGTTTCCATCGATGGTTAATATATTTTATGGCAAAAATGCGCAGGGCAAAACGAATTTGCTGGAAGCAGTTTTTTATGCCGCTTTTGGAATGTCGCACCGTACTTCGCAGGAGGATGACCTGTTTGGCGAAGGCAGGCGCGAGCTGGCTGTTAGGGCAGAATTTACCAGTTTTGACGCTGATTGCGAAATAAAAATTAAGCGTTATGAGCAGCACGGTCGGATTAAAAAAGAGCTGCTGCTGGATAATGCCGCTATAAAAGCCAAAGAGCATTACGGAACTTTAAACGCGGTAATGTTTTCACCGGAGGATTTGCAGCTGATTAAGGGCGAGCCGCAGCTGCGCAGGCGTTTTTTTGATATGCAGATTGCCCAGGCGGATAAGGTTTATTATGAAATGCTGGTAAAATATAACCGCCTTTTGCAGCAGCGCAACAGGCTGTTAAAAGAGATACGCGACAACAATGCCGACCGCAGCCAGCTGGCTTTATGGGATAAAGGGCTCAGCGCGGCTGCTGCCGGTATCGTAAAAAAAAGGCTTGAGGCTTTGGCAGAACTTTCGCAGATTGCTGCCGGAATATATAATTCCATTGCCGGCGGCAGCGAAAAACTGACTGTCAGCTATGGGCTGAAAACGCATGATGATTTTGTTTTGGAGCAGCCGGAACAGGAAGAAAGCCAATGGCAGAAATTTTACTTGCAGGAGCTGCAAAAACGGCAGGCTCTGGATATTTTGCGCGGCAATACCAGTATTGGCCCGCACCGCGATGATTTATTCTTTTACGTCAGCGGCAGGCTGCTGAAATCTTTCGGTTCCCAGGGGCAGCAACGCAGTGCGGCACTGGCTTTAAAATTGGCACAGCTGGAATATGTTAAAAATAATATTGGCGAATACCCGGTTTTACTGCTGGACGATGTTATGAGCGAGCTTGACGCAGATAGGCGTACGCATTTGCTAAAATTTATCGACGGCAGGGTGCAGACTTTTATTACCGTTAACGATAAGCACCTGATACCGGATTTTAACAACAATGCCTATTTTTACATTGAAGGCGGAAAGGTTATGCAGGGCTGATGAAAAATGTAGAGCAGATTTTGTTTAAAATGTTACCTGGTAAGGAAGAACGCGATACTTATCTGGTATTTTATCTGCAAAGTAAGTGGCAGGATATTTGCGGCAGCAATGTAGCGCGTCATTCCAAGCCGGTGCATTTGGAAAATAAGGTTTTGTACATCAATACTGACAGTTCCGTCTGGTCCAACCATTTGCTGCTGATGAAAAAGCAATTTTTAAAAAATATTAACGGCGTTTTAAATAAAAGAACCGTTAACGATTTAAAATTTTTTAACGGCAGCGTTGAAAATTCGTTTTTGAATAAGCCAGCGGCAACAGATAAGCAGGATAAAATTGAATTAAAAGATGAAGAACGGCAAAGTATCGCCATTTTGGCAGCAGGCATAAAAAATACAGATTTGCAGCGTAAGATAATGGCTTTTAAAGCGGCAGCGGTTAAACGCGACAAGTTTTTGTTAAAAAAAGGCGCCCAAAAATGCAGACGCTGCGGCGCAGTTATTAATGGCAGCGGCAGTTTATGCAGCGTTTGCGCCCGTTATGAAAGAGAAAAGCTGCATGACGAAGTGGTAAGGTTTTTGCTGACGGAACCATGGTCGGACTACGAAAATTGTAAAAAAGCTCTGAATTGTGATAAAATATTATACGACAGCGTTAAAAAGCACCTGCAGCAGCATTATTACGGCAAAGTTGCGGCTGAAACCGCCAGCGACGGTGAAAAAATGCTGGCTGTTATTTTTAAAACTGGCAAAACGCCTGATTTGATTGACGATAAAACCTATCAGAACGTTTTAACCAATTTGCGGGGGAAATAGCATGTATTTGCATTTGGGGTCTGATTTTGTTATTAAAAATACCGATATTATCGCTATCTTTAATATCAGAAACCAGAAAAACAATGTTTTTAAAAATTATCTGCAAAAGCAGTGTGAAAATAAAAAATACGAGGTCATTGACTTATCGGAAAACGGAGAATATTCTAGTTGTATCCTTACAGGCGATAAGATTTATCTTTCCGGCATTTCGGCGCTGACTTTGAAAAAGCGCGCGGAGGATGATTTTGGCATTGAGGTTTACAACCGTGACAGGGATAATTGATGGAGGTAGAAATGTCGGTTTTAGAAGAAGCAACAGAAGTAAAAGGTCAGTACGGCGCAAGCCAGATACAGGTTTTGGAAGGGCTGGAAGCCGTACGCAAACGCCCGAGCATGTATATTGGCAGCATTTCCGGCAGGGGCCTGCACCATTTGGTGTATGAGGTAATTGATAACAGTATCGACGAGGCTCTCGCCGGTTATTGTTCTTTAATTGAGGTTACTATTCACCATGATAACAGTATTACCGTTAAGGATAACGGACGCGGCATACCTGTTGATATGCATAAGGTAGGCAAACCGGCGGTAGAAGTTGTTATGACGATTCTTCACGCCGGCGGCAAATTCGGCGACGGCGGCTATAAAGTTTCCGGCGGCCTGCATGGCGTAGGCGTATCCTGCGTTAACGCGCTGAGCGAGCATATGGAGGTTGAAGTGCGCCGCGGTGGCAAGGTTTATGGCATTGAATTTGCGCGCGGCAAAACAGTTGTTCCGCTATACGAAAAAGGCACAACCGAAGAAACAGGTACTACCGTACATTTTAAACCTGATGCTGAAATTTTTACGGAACTTGTATATAGCTATGAAACTCTGCGTATACGCATCCGCGAGCTGGCTTTTTTAAATAAGGGAGTAAAAATTACTTTAAACGATGAACGCAGCGGCAAAACAGAAACTTTCCATTACGAAGGCGGTATCATCGAGTTTGTAAAATATGTTGATGAAAATAAAGATAAAATTAACGAAGAACCGATTTACATTGAAGGCATTAAAGACAGCAACATCGTAGAAGTTGCTATTCAATACTGCGATACCTATAACGAAAATATTTTTACTTTCGTCAATAACATTAATACCGAAGAAGGCGGCACGCATTTAAGCGGCTTTAAACAGGCTCTGACGAGGACTATTAACGATTATGCGCGTAAAATAGGTGTTTTAAAAGATAACGATGATAATTTAAGCGGCGACGACGTGCGCGAAGGCATTACTGCCGTTATTAGCATTAAGGTGCCGGAACCGCAGTTTGAAGGCCAGACCAAAACTAAATTAGGCAACAGCGAAATACGCCCGATTGTTGATAATATGGTCAGCGAAGGGCTGACGGAATTTTTTGAGGAAAATCCTGCTGTTGCAAAAAAAATTGTTGAAAAATCCCTTATTTCAGCCCGCGCAAGGCTGGCAGCGCGTAAGGCAAGAGAACTGACCCGCCGCAAAAACGCACTGGAAATAAGCAGTTTACCGGGCAAACTTGCCGACTGCCAAAGCAAGGACGCTGCTGAAACGGAAATTTACCTCGTCGAAGGCGACTCCGCAGGCGGCAGCGCTAAACAGGGGCGTGACAGGCGTTTTCAGGCGATTTTGCCTTTGCGCGGTAAAATTTTGAACGTTGAAAAAGCCCGCCTTGATAAAATTTTAAGCAGCGAAGAAATCCGCAACATGATTACCGCATTCGGCTGCGGCATCGGTGAGGAATTTGATATTAATAAAGCCCGCTACGGCAAAATCATCATTATGACGGATGCCGATGTTGACGGCGCGCATATCCGCACTTTGCTGTTAACGTTCTTTTACCGTTATATGCAGCCGCTGATTAAAGAAGGGCATGTTTTTATTGCCCAGCCTCCTTTGTATTTGGTGCGCAAAGGACAGAAGCATATGTACGCATACAGCGACGACGAACTGCAAAAAGTACTGGACGAAGTTGGGCGCGATAATAACCCCTATGTACAGCGTTATAAAGGTTTGGGCGAAATGAACCCCGAACAGCTGTGGGAAACCACTATGAACCCGGAAGCACGTACAGTTTTGCAGGTGCATCTTGAAGACGCTGCGGAAGCAGACGCTATTTTTTCTGTGCTGATGGGCGATAAAGTTGAACCGCGCCGCCAGTTTATTGAACAGAATGCTGGCAAAGTACGTAATCTTGATTTGTAATAGGTGAACGATATGAAAATCAGAAAAAATTTGTCCGACGAAGATATGTTAAAGGGCTATAAGGAAGAAGTAAGCTTTGAAAATGCCATTTACGGCGATGAACCTGTAAAAAATAAAAAATTAAAAATAACTAAAAAGGCTGAAGGCAGTGAAGTTTTGCTGACTGGCGAAGCGCTGGATAAATTAAACCGTTATCTTTTGGAAATCAGCATGGAATGGTTAAAAAATACCAGAGGCGAAGCCGATTGGAAAGTTTATAAAGAGAACGGGCAGATTATTATTAAACCTGCCGCTGCTAAAAAGAAATCCTGATGGAGATTAGTTTAAGCTTACAGCAGGGAAAATTTACGTTTAAAAATTTAAAAAATGGCGGTAATGATTTTATTGTTGCCGCTGCCGGAGGAAGAAAACCTGAGCTGAACTGGTTTAAACAGGCGGCGCTTGGAAAGCAGGTTTATTGTGCCGACCGCGGCGTGGAGATTTGCCTTGACGCAGGAATAAAGCCGCAGCTTTTATGCGGCGACGCCGACAGCGCCGGTACCTATTATTTACGGCAGGCGCGCGATGAAAAAATAAAAACGCTTTTATTCAATCCGGCTAAGGACGATACAGATTTACAACTGCTGCTGCAAAACCTGCCGCAGGATAAGAATCTGCTTATAACCGGTATTTGGGGCGGCAGGTTTGACCATTTATACAGCAATGTGTTCAGCCTGTATGCTTATAAAAAAAATACTGGCGCAGCAGTAATAATGGCTGACGAAACGGAAATAATGATTTTACTTACGCCAGGAGAAAGTTTGGAATTTATGCCAATTATAAGTTTTACGGCGCTTTCGCTGCTGCCGCTGGCAGACAGCCGCGTAAGTTTAACCGGTACGCGCTGGCCGTTGGATAATACGGAGCTTTTGCTTAGCCGCCCTTACGCGGTAAGCAACGAAATTACTGATGCTAAAGTAACAGCAGCCTGCCACGACGGCTGCATTGGTTTTTATTTAAAAACTGCTGGTAAAGAATTGCTGTAAAGGATAACAATAAAAATATGGAAAATCTTGATTTAATAAATATAATATTGTTTGTGGTAACCGGTTTTGTAGCTGCTTTTATTGATTCTACAGTCGGCGGCGGCGGGTTGATTTCAGTACCGGCGCTGCTCACGTCTGGGCTGCCCGTTAATATGGTGCTGGGCACTAACAAACTGGCTTCCAGTATGGGCGCCGTTACCAGCGTCATTTCTTTTTGGCGCTCCGGCAATATTAATAAAAAGCTGATTATATCGCTGGTGCCTATGTCGGCAATTGGTTCCGTCTGCGGCGCTTATACGGTTCATTTGCTGCCGCAGGAATTTATGCGCAATCTTGTGGTAATTATGCTGGTGCTGATTGCCGTTTATACTTACCGTCATAAGGAATGGGGCAGTTTCAGCAGCAGGACGGAAATGAATTTTTGGGCTGTTGCCGGTGCTTTTTTAATGGCGCTGGCAATGGGCTTTTACGACGGTTTTTTTGGTCCTGGTACTGGTACGTTTTTAATTTTTGGTTTTTTATTTTTGGGATGCGATTTTGTTACCGCCGCCGGTAACGGCAAAGCGCTTAATACGGCCAGCAATTTGGCGGGGCTGGCAACATTTATTTTTAATGGCTCCGTAGTGTGGGTTTACGGCATTATTATGGGCGTAAGCATGATTGTGGGCGCTTATTTTGGTACCAAAATGGCAATTAAACACGGCGCAGCTTATGTAAGGCCATTGTTTTTGACGGTAACTACGCTTTTAATAGGCAAACAGATATATGACATTTTCTTTAAGTAAGGGTTGAGGTGATATCGTGGATTTAGAAACTGGAACAGGTAAGGTTTTACCGGTTTATATTGAAGAAGAAATGCAGAAATCGTATATCGATTATGCAATGAGCGTTATTGTGCAAAGGGCGCTGCCAGACGTGCGCGACGGTTTAAAACCGGTACACAGGAGAATTCTTTATGCTATGCAGGAAGCAGGCATGGCTTCCAATAAACCGTATAAAAAATCTGCCCGTATCGTTGGTGAAGTTTTAGGTAAATATCATCCTCACGGTGATACGGCTGTTTATGACGCTATTGTGCGTTTAGCACAGGATTTTTCTACCCGTTACTTAATGGTAGACGGTCACGGCAACTTCGGCAGCGTGGACGGCGACAGCGCGGCGGCAATGCGTTATACGGAAGTTCGTATGACCAAAATTGCTGAAACGATGCTGGAAGATATTGAAAAAGAAACGGTAGATTTTGTGCCGAACTATGACGAATCCTTAAAAGAGCCGAGCGTACTGCCTGCAAAAGTGCCTGCACTATTAATTAACGGCAGCGCTGGTATTGCCGTAGGCATGGCAACCAATATTCCTCCGCATAATCTTGGCGAAGTTGTGGACGGGCTGGTAATGCTGATTGATAATCCGGATGTGGAAATTCCGCAGCTGATTACGGCGATTAAAGGGCCGGATTTTCCAACCGGCGCGATAATTTTGGGTACTGAAGGCATTAAAAATGCTTACAGTACGGGGCGCGGTATTGTAAAAATCCGCGCGCGCGCCGAAATTGAACCTATGAACAAGGGCAAGCACCGCATCGTCGTTACCGAAATTCCGTATCAGGTTAATAAGGCAAGATTGATTGAAGGTATTGCCCAACTTGTTAAAGACGGCGTTATCGAAGGTATTACTGATTTGCGCGACGAATCTGACCGCCGCGGCATGCGCGTGGTTATTGAGCTGAAAAGCGACGCGGTACCTGACGTTGTGCTGAACCAGCTTTATAAGCATACGCAGCTGCAAACCAGTTTCGGCATTATTATGCTGGCGCTTGTCAACGGGCATCCGCGTATTCTCAATTTAAAACAGATTTTAAATTATTATCTGGAACATCAAAAAGACGTTATTACCCGCCGCACCAAGTACGAACTTGGCAAAGCTAAAGAACGTGCCCACATTTTAGAGGGCTTAAAAATTGCGCTCGACCATTTAGACGAGGTTATCAGCACTATCCGCAGCAGCGCTAACGCTGATATTGCCAAAACGGCGTTGATGGATAAGTTTAGCCTTAGCCAAAGGCAGGCACAGGCAATTTTGGATATGCGCCTGCAGAGGCTGACCGGTTTGGAACGCAAAAAGATTGACGATGAATACATCGATGTATTGGAAACGATTGACTGGCTGGAGAGCGTTTTGGCAGATGAACATAAAGTTTTAGGCATTATTAAAGAAGATTTGCTGGAGATGAAGAAAAAGTTTGGCGACGCGCGCCGTACCGAGCTTTCGTTCGATTCTTCCGCAATGGATATTGAAGATTTGATTGCCGAAGAAGATATTGTTATTACTATCAGCCACCAGGGCTATATTAAACGCCAGACTCTGGATAATTTCCGCAGCCAGAAGCGCGGCGGCGTGGGTAAAACTGGCGGCAGCGGCAAAAAGAATGACGATTGCGCCGAGCATTTATTCCTTTCAACCACGCACCATAATATTTTGTTCTTTACCAGCAAGGGCAGGGTTTACCGCCAGAAAGGCTACGAAATTCCTGAAGCCGGCAGGACTGCCAAAGGAACGGCAATTATTAACTTGCTGCCGATTGAACAGGGTGAAAAGATAACTGCCGTTATTCCGGTAAAAGAATTTAAAGAAGACCAGTTTATGTTTATGGCAACAAACAAGGGCACTGTTAAAAAGACGAACCTGAACGATTTTAACAGCGCGCGTAAGGCTGGCTTGATTGCCATGACTTTGGATGATAAAGAAGAACTTATCGGCGTTGAACTGACCGACGGCAACAGCGAGATTGTACTGGCTACACGAAGAGGCCTCGCTATCCGCTTTGACGAGCAGGACGTACGCCCAATGGGACGCACTGCACATGGCGTACGCGGAATTCAGCTGGGCTTTGACGATGAAGTTGTAGCTATGGACAGCGTTACCAATGAAAACGAAGAAATTTTAACCGCTACCGAAGAAGGGCTTGGCAAGCGCACTGCAGTAAGCGAATACCGTAAACAAACCCGCGGCGGCAAGGGTGTTATTAATATTAAAGTAACCGAAAAAACCGGCGCAGTTGTTGGTATGAAGGTTATTAACCCTGAACAGGAAATTTTGCTGATTACCGCGGCGGGCATTATTATCCGCATCGACGGCGAAGGCATTAGCCAGTTTGGGCGTAACGCGCAAGGAGTTAAACTGATGACGTTGAACGAAGGCGATAAAGTAGTATCGCTGGCTGCTGTACAGCAGGACAATGAATAAAAAATAAAAATCCGCATTGAAATAATTTCAATGCGGATTTTTATACTCAATTTTAAATTTTACCAGCCTACGCCAACCCATGGGCCGTGGTGATGGCCTCCGCCAATGCCAATACCGATGCCGATAGGAATGTGCATGCCGTTATCGACGTCTTCATCCAGCTTCATAAACCAAAACTTGTAAACGGTGGTGCCGTTTTCGGTGGCAGTGTTTTCTTCAATGCCGCCTGTGATGCGGTAACCGTAATATTTACGGCCAGATTTTTCGCGGCTTTGAATAAATTTAACAAGGTAATCGTAAATTTCTTCGTTGTTGGTAGCTAAATGGTTAACACGTTCGGCAGGCGATTTTTTAAAAAGGTCGCGGCGCGTATTATCTTTTTTAATATCAATTTCGTAGGCGATGTATTTGCTGTCTTCAAGCTCTAAATAGCATTTGTTGTTAATGCCAGCTTCAAGCTCCTGCTGCAGCTGTTCTTTATTAAGCAAAACTTTTACATCGTCCGTTTCGTTATCGCTTTGCTGTTGCTCTGCTACGGCAGGCGGCTGGTTAGCGGCAGCGGTTTCTGCCGGCTCTTCTGCAAAAGCGGCACTATAAAAGCACAGGCTGATTGTTAAAAGTAAAAGGAGTTTTTTCATAGGTACACCTTCTTTCTTACTTTAATTTTAAAATACCGCAATGATAGTGTCAAATTAAAAAAATTTAAACGGCTCTGGCGGTTCAAATTTTTCTGAAAATAAAAGCCTGCTTGTTCTAATTTTGTAACAAATGTGTTAAAATTACCTTAAATACATATTAAGAAATCAGTTTAGGATGTGACGAAATGGATTTTATTAAAGAGGCGGATATCGTTGTTGTCGGCGGCGGCGTTGTCGGCTGCGCTATTTTACGCGAACTTTCCAAGTATGATGTAAAATGCGTGCTTTTGGAAAAAGAGCCGGACATTGCCTGCGGCACTACTAAAGCCAACAGTGCTATTCTGCACGCAGGTTTTGACGCGCCTACCGGCAGCATGAAGGCTATTACCAATGTTTTAGGCAACCGTTTGTACCATCAGCTGGAGGATGAGCTGGACCTTGATATTAAATGGACCGGTTCATTGGTTGTTGCCACCAATGATGAAGAAGTTGAAACTTTAAAAGAACTTTTGGAACGCGGTAAAAATAACGGCGTACAAGGTTTAGAAATTTTAAGCCGTGACGAAGTTTTGGCTAAAGAACCTAACCTTACTACTGCCATTGCCGCTTTGTGGGCTCCGAGCGCCGGTGTTTGCTGGCCGTTTGAGGCGGCGCTGCGTTTTGCCCAGTGCGCAATGCAGAATGGTGCGGAAGTTATGCGTAACTGCCGCGTAACCGGTTTTGTTAAAGAGGACGGCAAAATAACCGCTGTTGAAACCAATATCGGCGCTATTAAAACCAAATGCGTGATTAACGCTGCTGGTGTTTATGCCGATGAAATCGCTTACCTTGCCGGTGATGACAGCTTTAAAATCCATCCGCGCAAGGGCGAATATATTTTGTTTGATAAAACTGCCTACAACGATTTGGTGTACGGCGTTGTGTTCCCAACACCTGCTAAAAACAGCAAGGGTATTTTAGTTTGCACTACTACGCACGGCAATACCTTTATCGGCCCGAACGCCAACGATAAGGAAGATAAGGAAGATACTTCCGTTACCGCTGGCGGTATGGACCAGATTATCGCTTCTGCCCGCAAGCTGATACCGAATCTGCCGATGGGCGCTGCCATTACAGAGTTTGCCGGTTTGCGCGCCGTTTCGGATACGGGCGATTTTATTATTGGCGCTTCTAAGGTTGAAGGCCTGTTTAACGCTGCCGGTATGCAGTCGCCGGGCTTAACCGCCGCGCCTGCCGTGGCGGAAGAAATTGCTGAAGCAGTTGGCAGGTTTATGCCGTTAAATAAAAAGGCTGATTTTAAAGCAGCATTGCCGAAGCAGATTCATTTTACACGCTTAAGCGACAGCGAAAAGCACGACGTTATTGCCAAAGACCCGCTTTTTGGGCGCGTTATTTGCCGCTGCGAAACCGTTACGGAGGGTGAAATCGTTAGCGCTATTAAAGCGCCTTGCGGCGCAACTACGGTTGATGCCGTTAAACGCCGTACACGCGCCGGTATGGGACGCTGCCAGGGCGGCTTCTGCGGGCCGCGCGTAACGCAGATTTTGGCGCGTGAGCTGGGCATTTCCGTAGCAGATGTGCTTAAAGAACGCAAGGATTCCCATTTATATTACGAAAAGAATGACGTGAAAGGCGGGCAGGAATAATGAAAGAGCTTTATGATATAGTAATTGTCGGCGGCGGTCCTGCCGGGCTTTCGGCTGCTTACAGCGCGTGGCAGAACGGTGCTGAAAGCGTGCTTGTTATTGAACGTGACCGCGAACTGGGCGGCATTTTGCAACAGTGCATCCATAACGGTTTTGGCCTGCACCATTTTAAAGAGGAATTGACCGGCCCAGGCTATGCCCACCGCTGCATTGAACTTGTTAAAGATAAGCCAGAGATTGAGTGCCTGACTGATACGATGGTTTTAAGTGTGGAAAAAGATAAAACCGTCGTTGCCGTCAGCCCCGAACATGGTTTGATTAAAGTTAAAGGCAAAACTGTTATTTTAACTATGGGCTGCCGTGAACGTACCCGCGGCGCTATCCGCATTCCGGGCGAACGCCCCGCAGGTGTGTTTACCGCCGGTGCGGCACAGCGCATGGTTAACATGGAAGGTTATATTCCCGGCCACAAAATTGTAATTTTGGGCAGCGGCGATATCGGCTTGATTATGGCACGCCGCATGAGCCTGGAAGGCTGCAAAGTACAGGCAGTGCTGGAAATCTGCCCGTTCTCCAACGGTTTAACACGTAATATCGTACAGTGCTTAAACGATTATAATATTCCGCTGTACCTTTCGCATACTATTGTACAAATTCACGGCAAAGACCGCGTCAACGGCATTACCGTTGCCAAAGTTGATGAAAAAATGCGCCCGATTCCGGGTACAGAATTTGACATTGACTGTGATACCGTGCTGCTTTCCGTCGGTTTAATTCCGGAAAACGAACTCAGCCGCGGGCTGGATTTAAAAATGCACCCGCTGACGAACGGCCCTGTGGTAGACCAGCACCGTCAGACCAGCCTGCCAGGTTTTTACGCTGCAGGCAACGTTGTGCATGTACACGATTTGGTGGACTTTGTATCAGAAGAAGCGGAGATTGCCGGTAAATTTGCTGCTCTCGAAGCGCAGGGAAAATTGGATAGTGATACTAAATTTGTTACTGTAACTGCAGAAAACGGCGTGCGTACCTGCGTGCCGCAGTGCTTAAATCTGCCTAAAGCAGGTGAACAGGTACGCTTGTTTATGCGCGTTGCCAGCCCGGAACGCAAGGTTAAATTGGTGGTTAAAAGCGGCGATAACGTAATTTTGCAAAGAATGCTGCCCGTTGCCAAACCGAGCGAAATGATTGCCGTGGATATTCCCGCTGCTAAAACTGAGCTTATTAGCGATAAACTGACTGTATTTTTGGAGAAGGAGGCATAAGGCAGATGGCTGAAACAAGAGTTATGAACTGCATTATGTGCCCGATGGGCTGCGAAATGACGGTTACTGTTGAAAACGGAAAGGTAATTGACGTAAAGGGCAATACCTGCCCGCGCGGCGCCAAATATGCCAATGACGAAGTTACCGCTCCTAAAAGAATGTTGACCACTACTGTGCATATTGAAGGCGGTATGCTGCCGCTTTTGCCGGTTGTTTCCGAAACTGTGCTGCCCAAGGAAAAAATTTTGGACTGCGCCGCTTACCTGCGCGGAGTTTCCGTTAAAGCGCCGGTTAAAACGGGCGACGTAATTGTTGAAAATATTTTGGGGCTTGGTGTAAACATTGTTGCCAGCCGCGATATGCTGTAAAAAATTTTTAAAGGGGTGCCTCATTAGTGGACTTTCTTGATAATTTAGTTCTTGCCGTTAACGATGTGTTGTACGCTTATGTTTTAATTGTACTTTTAGTCGGTCTTGGTATTTGGTTTACTTTTAGAACCGGCTTTGTGCAAATCCGCTGTATTAAAGAAATGGTGCGCCTGTTGTGCAGCAACGTCGGCGCTTCTACCGAAAAGAACCATATTTCCCCATTTCAGGCATTCTGCATCAGCACGGCGTCCCGCGTCGGCGTCGGCAATATTGCAGGCATTGCCATTGCCATTATCGTTGGCGGGCCGGGCGCGATTTTCTGGATGTGGGTTATGGCGCTGATTGGTTCGGCAACTGGCTTTGTAGAAAGCACGCTGGCGCAGATTTATAAGGTTCCTCGCGCCGAAGGCGGCTACCGCGGCGGCCCTGCATATTATATTAAAAATGCGCTGCACAATAAATTTATGGCGGTGCTGTTTGTAATTTTAATTTGCAGCACTTACGGCTTAATTTTTAACTCTGTACAGGCAAATACTATTACGTTGTCTTTACAGGGAGCTTTTGGTTTTGACAGGACTGCCGTAGGCATACTTATTTCTGTTATGACGGCAATGGTTATTTTCGGCGGTATCAACCGTATTGCCAAAGTTTCCGAATGGATGGTACCTGTAATGGCTGGTATTTACCTGCTGATTGCTTTTTACGTTGTTATTAAAAATATCGGCTTAATGCCGCAGGTTATTTATGATATTGTGACTTCAGCCTTTAGCCTTAACGCTGCTTTTGGCGGCGGCATGGGCCTTGCTATGATGACGGGTATTAAACGCGGTTTGTTCTCTAACGAAGCAGGCATGGGTTCCGTGCCTAATGCTGCGGCAACGGCTACTACTACTCACCCCGTTACGCAGGGCTTAATTCAGGCGCTGGGCGTATTTGTAGATACGCTGCTGGTCTGCACAGCATCGGCGTTTATTGTTATGCTCTCCAAAGATTATATGGGCGTTGGTTTAAGCGGCATTGAGCTGGTGCAGTACGCGCTGGTAGAGCACATCGGCGGCTGGGCTTCCATCTTTCTGGCGGTTATGATTTTCCTCTTTGCTTTCAGCTCCATTATAGGCAACTATTATTATGGCGAAATTAACATCGCCTTTATGTGGCAGAGCAAAAAAGCGCTGAATATTTTCCGTGTTTTTGTTGTGCTGATGGTTATGTTCGGCTCCGTTGCCAAAGTAAGCCTGGTATGGAACCTGGCGGACCTGTTTATGGCGCTGATGGCTATTACGAATCTTATTGCTATCAGCAGGCTGGCTCCTAACGCATACCTGGCATTAAAAGATTACTTGGCGCAGAAAAAAGCCGGAATTAAAGACCCTGTTTTTAAGGCTTCAGTGCTGGAAAATAAATCTGGCGTAGAAGTTTGGAAAGATTGATAAAAAGCTAATTTCTAAAAGCGAAACTCATATACAGCTGTTTAAATAATAAGTAAAACAGCTGTATATGAGTTTATTTTTTATTGCTAATGACTGCAAAGTCAGTTATAATATATAAATCTGAATTTTATTTGAATTTTTAAAGGAGAACGGTTTGAAGTTTAATAAACAATTAACGCCAAGAAATTATTTCAGTATTATTTTGCTGCTGCTTGTTTTTCCTCTGGCGCAGGTTTTGCCGCCGCAGGCAGGCTGGGAAAACGGAGTTATTGAAAATGCCCAGGTAGTGCTTTTGGGGCTAAGTTTTTTATCAAGCATTGAGCTTGGCTATTATTACTTTGGCA
>DXVZ01000113.1:0-507 GCA_019417125.1 Phascolarctobacterium sp. | reverse complement strand
GTCTTTTTTCCGACCGGCAAGATTACGGAAATGGGACCTGAATTTATAAGCATGAGCAGCATACCGGGCCATAATTTTATCAATTTTTTAATAGGGGCGGCAATTTTAGCCATTGCCGTATTTTTATATAAAACCGTTGATTGGCAAAGATTTTTTAAAATACCTGTACCATTGGCGCCGTTAATAATCGCCGTAATATCTTTAATAGGGCAAGTACTTAGCGAAAAATGCTTTTTTACATTTCTTACGCATCCAAGATGCCAAATTGCCGAAGAATTATTTGAAGCTATTATCTATTTTGAATTTTTCGGCACGATTCAATATTATTATGCGTTCAGCTATCTTAAAAATAAAACGGGCATAAATTTGCGCCACGATATTAAGTAGAAGCGCTTAAAATCCGTAATTTAAAAAAACTATAAAAAAAGTTACAAAAAATCTCAAAAAAGTGTTGACAGGAATTTAACAAAGTGCTATTATATACAAGTCGCCGGAAAACGGCAGCAC
>DXVZ01000112.1 GCA_019417125.1 Phascolarctobacterium sp. | reverse complement strand
GTTGCCGTGCTGGAACTGGATAATTACGAGGCGGATGATATTATCGGCACGTTTGCAGTGCACGCGCCGCAGGAGGCGGACGTGATTATTGTAACGGGCGACCGCGACGAATTGCAGCTTTTAAGCGGCCGCACCAGCGTGTATTTTACCAAGCGCGGCATTTCGGATATTAAAATTTACACGCCGGAAGTTTTTGCGGAAGAATACGCCGGGCTTGAACCTAAACAGCTTATTGACCTGAAAGGGCTGATGGGCGATACTTCGGATAACATTCCCGGTATACCGGGGGTTGGCCCTAAAACGGCGCTGAAGCTGATTGGTGAATATGGCAGCGTGGAAAACGTGCTGGATAATGCCGATAAAATCAGCGGCAAGGCGCTGCGCGAAAAGGTGCAGAACAATAAAGAATCGGCGCTGCTTTCTAAAAAGCTGGCAACTATATTTACGGACGTGCCCGTCGATACGGATTTAAAAAACTACGAGCTGCGCCCCTTGCTGCCGGAAGCGCGCAGGCTTTTGGCGGAGTTAGAGTTCCGCAATATGTTTGACCGCTTTAATGCCGTTATGGGCGCGGCAGAAGGTGATTTCAGCCTGTTTGGCGATTTTGTGGAAGAACAGCCGGACGCGCTGCCGGAAGAATTTATTAAAACTGACGATGAAGCAGAAGCGTTGTTTAAACTTATCGCCGCAAGGCGCGATGTTACGCCGCTGGCGGTAAAGGTTGGCGGCACCCTGCCTGATTTATATTTTGAGCGTGCGGAACTTTTGTGTGACGGGCGCGTTTATGTATTTGCGCATGGCGGCGCTGGCTGGCGGCAGTTTAATGCCTGGCTGGCAGATGCAAATGCTACAAAAGCCTGCTGCGGCAGCAAGGAAATTATTAAAACTGCGCTGTGCATGGGTGTTGAAGCGGGCGGAATTACGGATGACGTTGCCATAGCCGCTTACCTGATTGACCCGGCGCGCAGCGAATACAGCATTAAAACTGTGGGCGAAGCGTATTTGCCGCAGGCATACGCGCAGGAAGCCAAAACCATTGCAGAACTGGTGGGCATTTTGCGCGCTAAACTTGCCGAACACGAACAGATAAAATTATATGAAGAAATGGAACTGCCGCTGGCGCGCACGCTTGCCAAAATGGAACTGGCAGGCATTAAACCTGACGTGAAGCTTTTAGACGCGCTGACTAAAGAAATGGCGGTGCAGATTGCAGCGCTGGAAATTTTGGCGGTGGAACAGGCTGGCGAAAGCTTCAATTTAAAATCGACCAAACAGCTGGGCGTGATTTTGTTTGAAAAGCTTGGGCTGCCGGTCATCAAGAAAACCAAAACCGGTTATTCTACTGACGTATCGGTGTTGGAGCAGCTTAAAAACGAACATCCGCTGGTGCGGACTATTTTGGAGCACCGCAAGCTGACCAAACTGCACAGCACTTACCTTGAAGGCATGCGTCCGCTGATTAACCAGGTTACGGGGCGTATACATACGCATTTTCAGCAGTTGGTGACGGTTACTGGGCGTTTAAGCAGCACCGACCCGAACTTGCAGAACATACCTACGCGCACGGAACTTGGCAAAAAAATCCGCGAAATTTTTGTGCCGGGCGAAGGTTACGATTATCTTTTAAGCTGTGATTATTCGCAGGTGGAACTGCGCGTGCTGGCACATATTGCGCAGGATGGGCTGCTGCTGGAAAGCTTTTTGCACGGGCAGGATGTACATGCTCGCACGGCGGCAGAAGTTTTTGGCGTGCCACTGGACGAAGTTACTGGCACAATGCGTACACGTGCCAAAGCAGTAAACTTTGGCATAGTGTACGGCATCAGTGATTTTGGGTTGGCGAAGCAGCTGGATATCAGCCGTAAGGAAGCTGGCAGGTATATCGAAAATTACCTGGGGCGTTACACCGGCGTAAAAAAATATATGGAAGATATGGTGGCAAGCGCCAAAAAACTGGGTTATGTGCAGACTTTGTTTGGGCGCAGACGCTACCTGCCGGATATTAACAGCCGCAATTTTAACCTGCGCGGTTTTGCGGAGCGCACCGCTATTAACACGCCGATACAGGGTACGGCGGCGGACATTATTAAAATTGCCATGGTAAACGTGCAGAAAATGCTGGAACAGGGCGGTTACAAAAGCCGTATACTGCTGCAGGTACACGACGAGCTGTTGCTGGAAGTTACGGCGGCAGAACGCGAAGAAGTTGGCGCGCTGGTAAAACAAACTATGGAAAGCGCTGTTAAATTAAGCGTGCCGCTGATTGCCGACGTGAACTACGGCGTAAACTGGGCGGACGCCAAATAGGGAGGAATAACCATGCCGGAAATGCCGGAAGTGGAGCAGGTGCGCAAAACCTTGCTGCCGCATATTAAGGGCAAAACTATTAAAAATATAGAAATTAAGCTTGCAAGGCTGATAAAATATCCCTCGCCTGAAGAATTTATTGCCGGTTTAAAGGGCAAAACCATTTTTGACGTTGGCAGGCACGGCAAATACCTGGTGCTTAAAACAGGCGAAAACCAAAAGTTAATTGTGCATTTGCGCATGACGGGCAGCCTGATAGCGCAGAGCGCGGACAAGCCGGAACCGCCTTACGCCAAAATTAAATTTGAACTGACGGATGGCGTGACCATGTGGTTCTGCGATATCCGCACTTTTGGCACGCTGTACCTTGTAACTAACAACGATACATACATCGAAGGTTACGAAACGCTTGGACCGGAGCCTTTAAGCGAAGGTTTTACGGCAGATTATATGCGCCCGGTTATCGCTAAAAGCAGAAAGCCCATTAAAACGCTGATTTTGGAGCAGACCTTTATCGCTGGGCTGGGCAATATCTATGCCGACGAATGCCTGGCGTTATCCGGCATTTTGCCGATGCGCACAGCCAACACGCTGACGGATGAAGAAGTTGACCGCCTGCACGATGCTATTAACAAAGTTATTGCGCAGGGCATTGCCAACCGCGGCACAACGTTCCGTGATTATAAGGACGGCGAGGGCAACAAAGGCGACAACCAAAACCACTTATTGGTGTACGGACGCAAGGGCTTGTGCTGCAAAATGTGCGGCGGCGAGCTTTTGGGCACTAAAGTAGGCGGGCGCGGCACAACGTATTGCCCGCACTGCCAAAAGTAAAGCGGTGAAACTATGAAAGTAATAGGTTTAACGGGGGGCATAGCCTCCGGAAAAAGCACAATAGCAAATTTGCTGCGCAGCCTGGGCGCGCCGGTGTTTGATGCCGACGCCGAAAGCAGGGCCGTAGTAGCCAAAGGGCGCGCGGCGCTGAATGAAATTGCCCAAACTTTTGGTTTGGAATATTTAACTGATGGCGGCGAACTTAACCGCCCAAAAATGGCGGAACTGGTTTTTAGCGATAAAGAAGCGCTGAAAAAACTGGAGGGCATCATCCACAAAAACGTGCTGGCGGCGGCGCAGAACTTTTTGGCGGAATGCCGCAGTAAAAACATGCCGGCGGCAGTGCTGGACGTACCTCTGTTGATTGAGTGCGGCTGGTATAAAAACGTTGATTCGGTATGGCTGGTTGCCGTAAACAGTGAAACGCAGATTGAGCGTGCTATGGCGCGCAGTAATATGACGCGTGAGGAAGTTAAGGCGCGCATTGCGGCGCAGATGACGCTGGAAGAAAAACGCGCTTACGCCGATATTGTCATTGACAACAGCGGCACTTTTGCCGAGACGGAAAAAGCCGTTGCCGCCGCGTGGAAAAATTTCATCTCGGAGGGGTCACTTGGCAAGGCGTAAAAAGAAAAAGTTTATTGACCGGTGGTGGGTAAAATTTTTAATGGTTGCCGCAGCCATTTTCCTCATCGGCGAGGCAGGCATGAAGATTTGGAGCAGCGAAGCCGTGCAGACGCGCTTTGTTTATATGTGGCCTTATCAGCACGAAATTTTGGAATACAGCGCCAAAAACAAAATTGACCCGTTTTTGGTGGCAGCTGTAATTAAAAACGAAAGCGGTTTTGACACGGAAGCCGTATCGCACGCCGGTGCAGTAGGATTGATGCAGATTATGCCCGAAACCGGCGAATGGATTGCAGCACAGATGGGAATAGGCGATTTTAATATGGAAGCGCTGCGCCAGCCGGAATACAATGTGCGGCTGGGGTGCTGGTACCTGGGCGAACTGGAATATGAGTTTCAGCGCAACTGGGTGCTGATGATGATTGCCTACAACGCCGGGCGCGGCAACACGCGCGCGTGGATGCAGGAAAACAGCTGGAACTACAATTTTAACAGCATCGAAGATATTCCCTATCCCGATACGCGGGAATATGTAAAAAAAGTTTTACGCGACCGCGACAAATATTATCTTTTTTATAAAAATAAGCTAAAAAACTATTGACATATAGATGTTTGCGCGCTATAATAACTAATGTTGACGCGGTAGTGGCGGAACGGCAGACGCGCTAGCCTCAGGAGCTAGTGGGGGCAACCCCGTGGAGGTTCAAATCCTCTCTACCGCACCATTTAATTTAATAAGCAATACCCCTTATGCGGTTGTGGCGGAACGGCAGACGCACCATCTTGAGGGGGTGGCGGGGAGACCCGTGTGGGTTCAAATCCCACCAACCGCACCAAACAGAATTCAGAACCTGCAAAGCTTATGCTTGGCAGGTTTTTGTTATATCTGTACAACTGTTTTAGCCATAGCATTTTATGCTTATGGCCTTTATTTTTATATAGACAAGGTTTGCCTGCAATGGTATATTATATGAGGTGTTATTTAGGGAGGCAAGGCAGGATAAATTTAACGCATCTGCCTGCTTTGCGCCGTGATGTTATTTTATGAGGAGTGGTAAAATAATGGACGAAACTGCAAAACAAAACGCATCTGCACCGGTAGACGCGGATTATTCGCTGGAGGCGGTGCCGGATTCCGCACGTAAGGGCTTTTGGCAAATGTTCTTCGTTATGCTGGGCTTTACGTTTTTCTCTGCCAGCATGAGCGTTGGTGCTAAACTTGGCAACGGGCTTGACCTTTCTGGCTTTGCGTGGGCGTGCCTGATTGGCGGCGTCATTCTTTCTGCTTACTGCGGCGTGCTGGCGTTTATTGGCTCTAAAACGGGACTTAACATGGATTTGCTCTGCCGCCGTACTTTTGGCAGTAAGGGCTCATATCTTTCTTCGGTAATTTTGGGCTTTACGCAGATTGGCTGGTTCGGCGTAGGTGTGGCGATGTTTTCTATCCCGGCGGCGGAGCTTGTGGGCATGAACGAGTGGGCGCTGACGATTATTGCTGGTCTTTTAATGACGGCTACCGCGGCTACCGGCATGAAAGCGCTGGAAATTGTCAGCTATATTTCCGTGCCGCTAATCGTTATTTTAGGCGCTTATTCTATTGCCCTTGCCACGGCAGAAAGCGGTCTGGCTTACATTTTTGCACAGTCTGCCGGGCAGATTACGTTGTTTACCGGCATCGGCTACGTTATCGGTTCGTTTATCTCCGGCGGTACGGCAACGCCTAACTTTATCCGTTTTGCTAAAAACAGCAGCATTGCCGTGTGGACTACCGTTATCGCCTTTTTCCTGGGCAATACGCTGATGTTCTGCTTTGGCGCGGTTGGCGGCGCGTTTACCGGCAAGGACGATATTTTTTACGTTATGATTGCGCAGGGGCTAGCAATACCGGCGTTAATCGTGCTTGGCGCCAACATTTGGACGACTAACAACAACGCGCTGTACACCGGCGGTTTGGCAATTTCCAATATCTCTAAAGTACGCATGAAATGGACGACCTGGATTTCTGGCATTATTGGTACGGCGCTGGCAATTTGGCTGTATTACAATTTTGTAAGCTGGCTCAGCATTCTTAACTGCGCGCTGCCGCCTATCGGCATTATCGTTATTTTAGATTATTTTTTCAATTGCAGCAAATTCCGCGATGGTTTTACAGAATACACTATCAACTGGTTTAATATTGCCGGTATCGTAGTCGGCGCGGTTGCAGCAAACCTGCTGCAATGGGGCATTGCCGCCATTAACGCGATGGTGGTTGCTGCTGTATTTTTCTTTATCGGCGAAATGCTTGGCAAAAAACAATAAGAATTTATGGTAAAAGAAAGGACGGAAACGTTATGCTGCTGCAAAAATTATATTTGGCTAACGCCACGGACACGGTGGATATCCGTGTGAAAGACGGTAAATTCGCCGCTATTGCACCCAAGCTGGAGCCGCTGCCCGGCGAAGAAGTAATCGCGGACTGCGCCGGTAAAATGGTGCTGCCGCCGTTTGTAGAATCACACGTGCATTTGGATACCTGCCTTACCGCTGGCAAACCGCACTGGAATATTTCCGGCACGTTGTTTGAGGGTATTCAGCGCTGGGAAGAATACAAACCTTTCCTTACTAAAGACGATGTTAAAGAGCGCGTCAACAAGGCGCTGCGGTTGCAGGCGGGCAACGGTATTCAGTACGTGCGCACCCATGTGGATATTAACGACCCTAAACTTACTGCCTTGCAGGCGATTTTGGAGCTGCGCGAGGAAGTGAAGGATTATATTGATATTCAGATTGTAGCCTTTCCTCAGTACGGCATTTTAAGCTACCCCAACGGAAAGGGGCTGCTGGAAGAAGCTTTAAAAATGGGAGCTGACGCTGCCGGCGCTATTCCGCATTTTGAATTTACGCGTGAATATTCGGTAGAATCGCTGAACATTTGCTTTGAACTGGCGCAGAAATACGGCAAGCTGATTGACGTACACTGCGACGAGATTGACGATGAGGCTTCGCGCGGGCTGGAAACGGTTGCCGCACGCGCTTACGAAACCGGCATGGGTGATATGGTAACGGCGTCGCATACCACTGCCATGCACAGCTATAACAACGCTTATATGATTCGCTTAATGCGCTTGCTGAAGCTTTCCGGCATCAACTTTGTTGCTAACCCGTGCGTTAACGTGCATTTGGGCGGGCGCGTAGATACTTACCCCAAACGCCGCAGCATGACGCGCGTAAAAGAGCTTACTGCCGAAGGGCTGAATGTTTCCTTTGGTTCTGACGATATTTTTGACCCGTGGAACCCGCTGGGCAACGCCAAAATGCGCGACCAGGTATTTATGGGGCTGTACGCTGGGCACATGCTGGGCTATCCGGAAATCTGCGCTTCATATAAATTTGTTACGGAAAATGCCGCACGTACCCTGCATTTGGGTGACGCTTACGGCATTGCCGAGGGCAAGGAAGCCAACTTCATTATTATGGACGCTAAAAACTGGTACGATGCTTTAAACAGCGACGCTGTGGTACTGCGCAACTACCGCAAAGGCAAGCTTATTGCTTCAACCGCGCCGGTTAACACGCAGGTTTATTTTTAAGCGCGGTGCAGCATTTTTGCAAAGCTGAACAGCATAACCTTTGGCGTTAAATAAATTGATAAGTAAATATGCATAAAACTAAAGCCAAGGCACTGCGTAATTGTAGTGCCTTGGCTTTTTGTGTATTATATGCGTATTATTTTCCTCCGTGTTCACGCTTCCAGCGTTTTATTTCATCAAGGCGTGCTTTTACGCGCGCTTCCAGCCCTTGGGTAGTTGGTTTGTAGTATTCCGTGCCTACAAGCAAATCAGGCAGGCACTGCATATTGGTCAGTTTTTCGGCGGTATTATGTGCGTATTGATAACCTTTGCCGTAGTTTAGTTCCTGCATTAAGCGCGTCGGTGCGTTGCGGATAACGAGCGGCACAGGTTCGGCAAGCATTTTGGCGGCGTCTCGTTTAGCGTGCTCGTACGCCATATACAGCGCGTTGGATTTTGGCGCGACGGACATATACACTACTGCCTGCGTTAAATGAACGCTGCATTCCGGCATACCTATAAAGTGGCATGCCTGGTAGGCGGCAACGGCAATTTCCAGCGCTTTGGGGTCGGCAAGGCCGATGTCTTCACTGGCAAAGCGCGTTACGCGCCGTGCTATGTACAGCGGGTCTTCGCCTGCTTCCAGCATACGCGCCAGCCAGTATACGGCGGCGTCTGGGTCGCTGTTGCGCATGGATTTATGCAGGGCGGAAATTAAATTGTAATGTTCTTCGCCGGTTTTGTCATACAGCAGCGATTTTTTGGACGTGCATTGCTCCAGCGTTTCGCGCGTTACCGTAGTTGCGCCGTTTGCGTCCACGTCGCCGTTTAATACAGCCATTTCTAAAGTAGATAGCGCTGTGCGCGCATCGCCGTTGGCAAAAACGGCAATCATTTCCAAAAGTTCATCATCAATGTTTATCTGCTGTGCGCCAAAGCCTTTTTCATCAGTCAAGGCGCGTTTTAAAAGCTGCACCAGTTCTTTAGTTTTTAGTTCTTGCAATACAAAAACTTTGCAGCGGGAAAGCAGCGCACTGTTGACTTCAAACGAAGGGTTTTCTGTAGTTGCGCCGATTAAAATAATGCTGCCTTTTTCTACAAAAGGCAAAAAAGCGTCCTGTTGGGCTTTGTTAAAACGGTGGATTTCATCTACGAAAACAATGGTTTTCTCGCCATAACGGCGGTTGTCTTCAGCCTTTTGCATAACGCCGCGAATTTCTTTAATGCCGCTGGTAACGGCAGAAAAATCTATAAAAGCAGCTTTGGTGGTGTTAGCGATAATGCGTGCCAGCGTTGTTTTGCCAACGCCGGGAGGGCCCCAGAAAATCATGGAAGAAATCTGGTCGCTTTCAATTAAGCGGCGCAGCACTTTGCCTTTACCTAAAATATGTGTTTGCCCTACGTATTCATCAAGGGTTTGCGGGCGCAGGCGTGCTGCCAGCGGTTGGGATAAATTGTTTTCAAAAAGTGACGTTGTTTCCATAATTTCGCCTCCCAAAGCAATTATAATTCGCCGCGGGTTTAAGCGCAAGCAGAATTTGTTAAGTGAATTTTACATATTTGTTGCATTCTGAGCGGCTAATTGTTTGCTAAATTAGTATATTTGGTTATATAATTAAAATAACTTATACTTATCGAAGGTTGGTGTATGACGTGGACTGGCATAGCCGCAATATGAAAATTTTACTTGGCATTTGTATTGCCGTTGTTTTAGTAGTTTGTTACCGTATTTTTGACAATATCCAAACGGAGAGAGCGCGCGCGGAACGTATGTCGCGCGTACAGGCGGTGGCTGTTGTTACGGCGAAGCCTGAACGGCGTACAATTACGCCGGTGCTGGAGTTCAGCGGCAGCCTTGACCCGGAATGGCAGGCGGACGTTGCCGCCAAGGTTGACGGGCGCGTAGAGCGCGTTTACGTTAACGAAGGCGACCGTGTAACCAAAGGTCAGGTGCTGGCAGAACTAGAACAGCGCGACACTGATGCTGCTTTGCAGGAGGCACGCGGTAATTACATGGACGCGCAGACCAATCTGCGCAAGGCGGAACGTGACCTTGAACGTTACAGCGCTTTGTACAAGCAGGGAGCTGTTTCCGAACAGGTTGCAGATGATTACGCTTTTGCGCGCGATAACGCAGCCGCAAGGCTGGATGCAGCACGCGGTACTTTGCAGGCGATGGAGTCGCAGTCGGCAGGTACGGTTGTAATTGCCCCGGCGGACGGCATTGTGTCCAAACGTTACCATCAGGAAGGTTATTACGCCACTGCCGGTACGCCGCTGTTTGCCGTTGCGGATATCAGCGTTTTAAAAACTGTTATTAATATACCGGAAGGCAACATCAGCGGCGTCGCTGTCGGCAATGAAGCGGAAATTATTTTACCTGCTTTTGCTGGGCATAAAATTATCGGTAAAATTACGCGCATTGCCCCTGTGGCGGATTTGCCGGCTCACACCTTTGCGGCGGAAGTAAGCGTGGATAACACCGAAGGGCTGCTGGCAGGCGTTTTTGCCACTGTACAGCTTACAGCGCAGCCGCGCGAGAACGTGCTGACGATACCGGTTTACGCTATTGTTATGCGCGATGACCAGAAAACTGTATTTGTGGTTGAAGATGATAACACTGTGCGCCGCCAGGTGCTGGATATCGGTTATACGGACGATAAGGTTGCCGAAGTTTTAAGCGGGCTGAAAGGCGATGAAACCATCGTTACCGAAGGCCACAACAAGCTGCGTGAGGGCAGCCAGGTAGTAATGGACAAGGCAGGTAATGAGTAATGATAGAAACATTTATCCGCCGGCCGGTTTTTACCACTATGTTTGTTTTGCTGCTGGTGGTATTCGGCATCCGCTGCTATCCGGAAATCGGCGTTGACCTTAACCCTGACGTTGATATGCCTATCGTCAGCGTGCGCGTTACCTACGACGGCGCGTCGCCGGAGGAAATGGAAACGCTGATAACCAAACCGATAGAAAACCGCGTCAGCCAGGTGGCCGGGTACAAAACAATTTCCAGTACTGTGCTGGAAGGTTACAGCGAAACGGTTTTAGAGTTTAATATGGGCGTAGACCCGCAGGATATGGCGAGCGAAGTGCGCGAAAAAGTTGCAAGTGTGCGCAACCGCCTGCCGGATGATATCGACGAGCCGGTTGTACAAACGGTAGATTTAACTTCGCAGTCCATCGTTGCTTACACCTTTTCGTCAGAATCGCGCAGCCGCGGCGAAATACGCCGTTTGATTGAAGATAACATTCTTGACGAGATGCAAATGGTTGAAGGTGTTGCCGAAGTAACGGCGGTAGGCGCCAGCCAGCGTGTTATCCGCCTTGTGGCGAAGCCGGACAAACTAATGGAATACGGCATTTCCTTTCAGGACCTTTTGGAGAAAGTAGATGATGAAAACTACAATACTCCGGGCGGCAAAGCACGCAACCACGACATGGAAATTACTGTGCGCACTATTGGCAAATACAACAACATCGACGATATTAAAAAAGTTGTAATTGCCAACCATGACGGTAAAGCCGTATACATCGGCGATGTTGCGGACGTTATAGACGGCTGGGAAGATGAGGACACTTTTGCCAGTGCCAACGGCGTGCCCTGCGTTATGACCTTTGTGCGCAAGCAAAGTAAAACCAATACTGTTGACGTTACCGACCGCGTTAACGCCAAAATGGAAGAATTAAAGCAGCGCGTTATTCCGCCCGATATTAAGGTTGACATTGTGCGCGACCAATCTACCTACGTGCGCGAAAACATTGCCGACGTGTGGAACACGATTTTCTTCGGCGGCGCGTTGGCGCTGTTTATTACTTATATGTTTTTGGGCAACTTCCGCGCGACGGTTATTGGCGGTTTGTGCATACCTACGTCAATTATCGCCACCTTCTTTATGATGAAGGCGATGGATTTTACCCTTAACAACATGTCGCTGATGGCGCTCAGCCTTGCCGTCGGCATTTTGATAGACGACGCGATAGTAGTAATCGAAAACATTTTCCGCCATATCGAAATGGGCAAAACGCCGTTTGTGGCGGCAAAAGAAGCAACGCAGGAAATTTCCCTGGCAATACTCGCAACGTCGCTGTCGTTAATGGCGGTGTTCGTGCCGGTCGGCAGCATGGGCGAAATTATCGGCCAGTATTTTAAGCAATTTGGTTTAACAGTAGCCTTTGCCATTGCGTTTTCTACTTTAGTAGCGTTCTCGCTGACGCCGATGGTTTCAGCCTACTGGTTAAAAGCAGAAACCGGCGAAAACCACCGCAACAAATACGTGCAGAAAGCGCTGGATAAATTTGAAAGCGGCTTTCAGATTTTCCGTGGTTTGTACAGCGGTATTATGGAAGCGGCGCTGAACAACCCCAAAAAAGTTATTGCGGCGGGGCTTGTTTCGCTGGCACTGAACATTGTGCTGCTGCCATTTGTGGGTACGGAATATCAGCCGACATATGACTCCGGCGAGTTTACCGTTAATTTTAAAGCGCCGATTGGTACCAGTATGGAAAAAACGGTGCAGCTGGCAACGCCTTTGCAGCAGGAAATTACTGCCATGCCGGAAGTAAAAATAGCGGCGCTGAACATCGGCAACGGGCGCAACCCTGTTAACCAGGGTTCAATTGATATCCGCCTGGTGCCCAGCAATGAACGTGACCGCACGATGCAGCAGATAATGGACGATTTGCGTGCCGAAGTGCGCAACGTGCAGGGTTTAAGCGTAACCGTAGTTTCTAACCAGGGGCGCGGGCGCGGCGACAGCCGTCCGGTGCAGGTTGGGCTGCGCGGCAGCGATATTAAGCAGCTGAAAGAATATGCGCTGGAACTTGCTGATTTAGTGCGCAAGGTGCCTGGCGCGACGGACGTGGATATTTCCGATTCCGACGAGCAGCCGGAAATTTTGATAAAGCTGGACCAGGCGCGCGCCAGCCTGTTAGGGCTTGATTCGTACTCCGTCGGCGAAGTTGTGGAAATGGCGTTTATGGGCAAAAGCACCAACAACAGTTTTACTATCGGCGATAATGACTATGATATTATTTTGCAGCTGCCTCAAAGCAAGCGTACTGATATTAACGATGTTAAAAACTTGCGCGTATCGTCGCGGGACGGGCAGTTTATCCGCCTGGGCGATATTGCCGATATTACGCTGGGCAGCGGCCCGACCCGTATTGAACGTGAGGACAAACAGCGCCAGATTGTTGTTTACGCCAATACGGTAGGCACTTCGCCGGGCGAGCTGATTTCTAAAATACAGAACGAGCTGATACCCAGCATGAATATGCAACAGGGCTACAACTACAAACTGATTGGCGAGGCAGATACCATGGCGCGCTCGTTTAACGAAATTGTTAAGGCGATAGTGTTGGCGGTAGTTGTTGTTTATATGGTACTGGCGGCGCAGTTTGAAAGCTTCAGCCAGCCGGTTATCATTATGGCGTCGCTGCCGTTTGCCATCGTCGGCGCAGTGTTGGGAC
>DXVZ01000111.1 GCA_019417125.1 Phascolarctobacterium sp. | reverse complement strand
ATGTAAATACAGCTGCCGCTGTAATAAGCTATAAAGAAGGTACGAAACATGAAAACAAGAAAAGTTGTCATTATTGGCGCCGGCCATGTAGGTTCTCATGTCGCCCTGGCGCTTATCCAATCCGGCGAAGCCGATGATATTGTTTTAATTGATATTTTAAAAGAAAAAGCAGCTGCCCAGGCACTTGACCTTGACGACTGCGTTAGCGGCGCTTTATGCGGACATGACACCGTTATCCGTGCCGGTGAATATGAAGAACTGAACGACGCTGATATAATGGTTGTTGCTTTTGGGCGCAGCCGCAAACCCGGTGAAACGCGCTTAGATATGTTTGACGACACCATCCGTATGGCAAATGAAGTAATCGGCCATTTAAAGCAGGTTGATTTTAAAGGCATTATGATTAGTATTTCCAACCCGGCAGATATCGTCTGCGAATACATCCGCCGCCAGATGGGCTGGGAAACCAACCGCTGCTTCTGCACCGGCACCAGCCTTGAAACCTACCGCCTGCTGCGCGTAATGTCTGCCATAACCGGTTACAGCCGCCGTTCCATTCAGGCAATCTGCATGGGCGAACACGGCAACAGCAGCTTTATCGTATGGTCGCGTATTTTCATTAACGGCACGCCGTTTTTACAAATGCGCCAAAGCGACCCCAAACTTGCCGCACTTAGCCTTGACGATTTGCAGGAACAGGTTAAACGCGCCGGCGATATTGAAGTTGACGGCAAAGGCTGCACCGAATTTGGCATTGCCAACGTAGCCGTAATGCTGATTAAAGCCATCTTCCACGACCAGAAGCTTATTTGGCCTTGCTCCACCGCGCTTAACGGCGAATACGGGCAGCAAAACGTTGCCGCAGGCGTGCCCTGCGTTATCGGCAAAAACGGTTTGGAACATGTTTTGGAAGTTGAACTTGACGCCGCCGAACAAGAAAAATTTGCTAAATCCTGCGATATTATCCGCGGTTTTTTGGATAGGGCGGCTAGCGTAAAATAACCTAATTAACCTTTTGCTAAATACAAAAACAGCACTTCAAAAGTAATTGTACTGCTCTAATAGAGCCTGGCATTTAACTTTTGAAGTGCTGTTTTATTTTTCAGCGTTAAATTTTAATCATCTTTTCCATATCAGGGCTTGCAAATGCCACATGGGCTGTATCCTTTGCTTACAAGCTCTGCGCGCCTACCTTTAAAATTCTCCTTATTTTTGGCGCTTATTTTGGCTGCGCCGCTGCAATCCGGCTTATGGAATTTTTTGCTGCCGTTGTTCAGCACATAGCTTTGTACGGCGTAATCATCGGCAACGGGGCAAACTTTGGTCTTGCTTTCTGCCTGCCCGGCAGCTTTGCCTCCTTCCGCCAATTTGCTTTTGCCGGTAGCGTAATCAATAGCGATGCCTGGCTGCACGTTATAGCAAAAAACATTAAAGCTAATGCCCTCACCCTTATCCTCTACGGACATTGCTTCCATCTGCACGCCGCTTGCCACCAGGTTATTGCCCTTAAACACCGGTGTTACGCGGTATAAAACGTGGTTGCCGGTTTCTTTTACATAGTCGGCTACCATATTTTCAAACGACAGCATACCGTCTACATTCATATAGCGCGTACCGGTAATCAAATTACGCTCGTTAGCGTTTTCAGCCGTCAGCTGATAGCCGATTAAATGGCAGCGGTTATAAAGATATTTGCCGTCTACAAAATCGTATTTTGCCACCTGCCAGCCACTGGGCTTCACCTGCCCAATGCTGGCGCGTTTTTCGGTTGGCATGGTATCCCTGCTGATATTGGCATACGCCGTGCCGCAGCGGTTTAAGTTATCCAGCGGGCTATATTTTTCAAAGGATTTTGTTGACAAATCAGCTTCAGTAAAATCCGGCTTATTGCCGTTAATTGCCACAAACGGCTTACCGCTGTATTCCGGCACAGAAGCAATACTGGCAGCAACGTCAGCTGAACCCTTTGCCTGTGCGGAAGCATCGCCGTTTTTTGGTCCGCAGCCAGCCAGCACAAGGCTCACTGCCAACATTAACGAACAGATTAAAGCTAAAATCTTTTTCATTTTACGTAAATCTCCTCTGTAATTTTATCGTGCGACGAGCCAGCAAAATCGCTGCTTTTAGATAGCCGCCAATTTTTTAAATCTATGTCGAAATACAAATCTGCCGGGTAAACCCGATTCCACTTATATAAAATAATTTTGTTTATTTGCTTTTCGTAAGGCTTAACGCTGACGTTTTCGGCAAAGCAGTAATCGCCAGCACCTGCTTTTGCCATAAAATTTTCATTAACCGTGATGCCGCCTGCCGCAGCGTCAAACTGTTTTCGGCTGTAAGCGTTCATCCACAGTTTATTCCCTTGGCAGCGTTCCAATAAACGCTCGCGTAATACGCTGTCCATACTTTGGCGGCGCTCATTAAAAAGCATACCCAAATTATCGTCCACACATGCAACTAAAATCATATTTATACCCTTCCGTGCTGTTTATAAAACTAAACTAATTTCATCATAGCATTATAAAAAACACTTTGCAAGTTAAGTTTTTAAAATAACGTAAAAATCCCCGGCAGGCATTGCCCACCGGGGATAGGTTGTTTACTGTTTAATTAGTAGTTTACTTTGCGCAGTTCAAAATAAGCTTTCGGATGATCGCATACCGGGCAAACTTCCGGAGCTTTTTCAGCGATTACGATATGACCGCAGTTGCCGCAAATCCAAACCTGTTTTTCTTCGCGATTGAATACACGGTCGTTTTCGATGTTGGCAACCAAAGCGTTGTAGCGTTCTTCGTGCTCTTTTTCGATTTTGCCAACTTCTTCAAATAACATGGCAATATAATCAAAGCCTTCTTCTTTGGCTACTTTGGCAAATTCGGCATACATTTCGGTCCATTCATAGTTTTCGCCAGCCGCTGCGTCTTTAAGGTTGGTCAAGGTGTCGGGCAGGTTGCTGTGTGCAACGCCGCCGCTCATCAAAAGTTTAAACCAAATTTTAGCGTGTTCTTTTTCGTTGCCGGCAGTTTCTTCAAAAATGTTGGCAATTTGGTTATAACCTTCTTTTTTGGCAATACCTGCATAATAGGTATATTTGTTTCTTGCCTGGGATTCACCAGCAAAAGCAGTTTGCAGATTAGCTTCGGTTTTACTACCTTTAAATTCCATTTTTCATACCTCCATAAAGTTAAATTTTTATTTGTGCTGCTGCACTTATTGCTCCTCAGTCGCCTCAAGCTTTTGGCAATCAGGGCACAATCCGTTAAAAACAATGTCGTGGCTTTGCATTTTAAAGCCAGTTACCGCAGCCACTTTTTCGTCAAGGTCAGCCATATATTCCATGTTCTCTACGTTCATAAATTTACCGCACTGAGAACATTTTATATGGTAATGCTTGGTCAGCATGTGGTCAAACCTATCTGCGCCGCTGGGTACGGAAACCTTATTCAGCAGCCCGCTTTCTACCAGCGAGTTAAGGTTGCGGTATACCGTTCCTTTGCTGATATCAGGGTATTCCATTGTTATACGCTCATAAACCTCGTCTGCCGTGGGATGATCCGCAAGGAAGCGAACAGCAGCAATAACAAGCTGTCTTTGAATAGTATTACGTTTCATTCTGCCTCTCCCTTCTAACAAAACTCATTCTCAATTACAATTATATACCCAAAAGAAATATTGTCAAGATACTTCACTATTTTTTCACGCAAAGGCAGTTTTTATATAAAAATTTTCTAATTTGCACCTGCTTTTGGTAAACCTGGGCTTAACTTATTATTTGCCATACAATAAATAATACTTTTCTTTTACAAAGTTTTAAATATTTAAAACTTTTAAAATCCTTTGTTTGATTGCTTATAACTATTGGTAGTGATATAATAAATTTGCAGTTAGTCATAAGTAATCAAATAAGGAGAAACTATATATGGACGCTATCACCTTAAATAATCTGGCTATCGGGCAAAAAGCTACGATTATTACTGTTGGCGGCGAAGGAATTTTGCGCCGCCGCTTTTTAGACATGGGCCTGACCCCCAAAACAAAGGTTATGGTGCGCAAAAGAGCGCCTTTGGGCGACCCAATTGAGATTTTTCTGCGCGGCTATGAGCTGACCCTGCGCCTGGACGATGCTAAAAAAATTACCGTGCAGCCGGAGGAAGCATGAAACTTACATTTGCACTTGTAGGAAATCAAAATTGCGGCAAAAGCACCCTTTTTAACTATCTTACCGGCAGCAACCAGCATGTCGGCAACTTTCCGGGCGTAACGGTACAAAAAAAGGAAGGTATTTTACTGAAAGATAAAGATATTACCGTTATCGACCTGCCCGGTATTTATTCGCTGTCGCCCTATACGTCCGAAGAAATTGTTACACGCGATTTGCTTTTGCGCAACAAGCCGGACGTTATCGTTAACGTTCTTGACGCGACGAATATTGAACGCAGCCTTTACCTTTCTTTGCAGCTGATTGAACTTAATACGCCGATGGTTATCGCCCTGAATATGATGGACGAATTGCAGGCAAGCGGCGGCACCATCGACATTAAAAGCCTTGAGAAAAAGCTAACCATTCCAGTAATACCGATTACCGCCAATTCAGGTGCCGGTGTTGATGAGCTTATCCGTCGTGCCAAAGCCGCAGCCGAAACACATCAGCTGCCGGAACGTCTTGATTTTTGTTCCGGACCTGCGCATATGGCAATTCACTCCATCGCCCACTTAATTGAGCCTAAAGCGCGCAAAAAAGGCTTGCCGCTGCGTTTTTCGGCAACCAAGCTGATTGAGGGCGACGACCTTTTAACCAAAGAACTTGAACTGAGCGAAAACGAGCGGGATATCATCGGGCATTTTGTAACAGAACTGGAAGCCGCCGCCGATACCGATAAGGAAGCGGCGCTTGCCGATATGCGCTACTCCTATATTGAAGAACTGTGCAGCCAAACCGTCCGTAAGCCGGATGAAAGTGTCGCACAGCAGCGTTCCGTTAAAATGGACCGCTATTTAACCAATAAATACCTTGCCATACCTATCTTTTTAGCAACAATGTTTACGGTTTTCTGGCTGACTTTCGACGTTATCGGCGCACAGCTCAGCGACTGGCTGGAACTTGCCATTGCCGCCGTTACTGAAGCGGCTGACGCAGGGCTTGCGGCAGCCAACGTCAGCGCGCCTATCCACTCGCTTATCATCGACGGCGTATTTACCGGCGTCGGCAGCGTACTTTCGTTTTTGCCGACTATCGTAACACTGTTCTTCTTCCTTTCGCTGCTAGAGGACACCGGCTACATGGCACGCATTGCCTTTGTAATGGATATGCTGCTGCGTAAAATTGGTCTTTCCGGCTCGTCTTTTGTACCGATGCTTATCGGTTTTGGCTGCAGCGTACCGGCAATTATGGCAACGCGCACGCTTGCCAGTGAACGCGACCGCAAAATCACCATTATTTTAACGCCGTTTATGTCATGCAGCGCCAAGCTGCCTGTGTACGGCGTGTTTATTGCCGCTTTTTTTGCCGAAAACCGTGCGCAGGTAATGATGTTCCTCTACCTTACTGGCATTTTTATCGCTATTCTTTCTGGTTTGCTGTTAAAAGCATTTGTTTTTAACGGCCAGCCAGTGCCGTTTGTAATGGAACTGCCTGCTTACCGCCTGCCAACGGCGCGCACCATCGGCCTGCACATGTGGAGCAAAGCCAAAGACTTTCTGCACAGGGCGTTTACAATTATCTTTCTCGCCAGCATCGTTATTTGGCTGCTGCAAAGTTTCGACACCCGCTTTTATATGGTTGAAAACCCGGCAGATAGTATGATTGCCCAAATCGGTTCATTTATAGCACCGGTATTTTCGCCGCTGGGCTTTGGTGACTGGCGTGCAGCAACAGCGCTGATTACTGGCATTACCGCCAAAGAAGTTGTTATCAGTACGCTTTCGGTGCTTACCGGCAGCGGTGATGAACTTACCGGCAGCGCGCTGCAGAGCATTTTTACCCCGCTGACGGCGCTGAGCTTTTTAACCTTCGCCCTTCTCTATCCTCCATGCGTAGCCGCCCTTGCTGCCATCAGGCGCGAGATGAATTCCGGCACTGCCACACTTATCATTATGGCGTACGAAATCTGCATCGCCTGGCTGACTGCCTTTGCGGTTTACCATGTTGGTTTAATGCTGGGTTTTAACTGATTGATAACTATATATAAATAAAGCCGCCATACATTATTGTACGGCGGCTTTATTTATTTTATGGTTATTCTTCAATCATCGGCACGGTGTTGGCTGCGTGCTGCATTACGTTAATGGTGTAATCTGTTTTGCCTTCGGCTTTTAATTTTTCCTGCGCCAACGCCCATGCTTCTTCGATAGTTGCAACAGGAATCTGCCCTGTCTTTCTTGCTGCTTCAAAATTCTCGGGTTTGGTTACCAGGTAAACGGTGTTTTCGTGGCACAGTGTTGCCAGTACAAACGCTACGTAAAACGGAATAGAAAACTCGGCGCGCAGCGCTTTTTCCATATCGGTCAGGTTATCAAAGCGGAAGCTTTCCATATACGCAGGCGGGTCATTGATTTCGCGTGCTTCCAGTGCGGCAATTAAAATACCGCCTTTTTTCAGTGCTAGTGCGGAGGTGTCATAGGTTTTGCTGCCCTGGTACAGGTTAATATCTTTCGGGAAACCGCCCGGCGATGCGATAACAACATCGGCGCGCCCTTTAGCTTTTACGCCCTGAATTTTCAGTACTTCTTTTGTACCTTCCAGCCAAGCATCGTACCAGTTGCCGCCGACTATTTTAGCAAAGTCGCCGTCGTTGTCCAGTACATTGTTTACCAAAAAGCACGGGTTGATAAATTCACAGGCAGCGCAAAGTTCCTCATGGAAACGGTTGCCCTCGATATTAGCGGTGCAGACGCCGGGATATACGCCGCCGCCAAATTCATCAGCCAAAGCGAGCGAATGATGTTTTTGAATAGTTTCTTCGCTGGCAACGCCCGGCAGAATGCTTTTGCGCCCGCCGCCGTAGCCTGCCAAAAGGTGTACGGTAATGCCGCCGGTTAAAATTACTTTATCGGCGTCGGTTACGTGCTTGTCAATCCAAACCGGCACACCGCGCGGGGTATCGCCTACATGCACGCAGACTGATTCTTTGCTGCTGTGCTGGTAAATTTTAATGCGGTCTACAACTTCCTGTCCGCAGACGATAACGTCCTCCTCGTGGGTTTGCGGGCGGTGCGTGCCCTGCGCAACGACGATGCTGATATCTTCATCCGGAATACCTGCAAGGTTCAGCTCGTTAACAATATGTACCAAAATTTGGTCGGTGTGTACCAGGCGCGTAATATCGCTGACAATAATTGCCACTTTTTCGCCTTTGCTGACACACTGCTGCAATGGTTTGCTGTTAATAGGCTCGCGCATTGCTTTTAACACTGCCGCTTTAACGTCGGTAATTTTTTCGCTTTCGTTGCCTTCAATTACCTGCAAAATGTGTTCTTCAGGCAGGGCAACCTCCTGGTAACCGTCACCAAAACCAAATTTAAAATTTTTTAATGCCATACTCATCTTCCTTTCCCTAAAAAACTGCATTTATATAAAAAAATTTGCAAAGCTTAATTAAAAAACGGAATCGTCCCCATGCCGTGCGGGAAGATGTTTACCGTATAATCTTCCTTCCCGACGATTTTCTTCGCCATCTCCATAGCTTCTTCCAGCGTCGCTACCGGCACGGCGCGTGTTTTGCGCGCTTCTTCAAAATTTTCCGGCTTCGTTACTAAAATAATGGTAAAGCGTTCAGCCAGGCAGCAGGTGTAAAACGCCACATAAAACGGAATGGTAAAGCCATGGCGTACATCATTTTCCATCTCTTTCAAATCGTCGTAATGGAAGCTGTTAAAAAACACCGGCGGTTCGGCAATATCCTCGCACTCCAGCACGGCAATCATAACGCCGCCTTCTTTCAGCGCCATCGCCGCGGGCACATACGCCTTCATACCCTGGTACAGGTTAATATCATGCGGGTAACCTCCGCCGCTGGTAATGGCAATATCTGCCTTTGCAAGAGCTTTGACGCCCTGCTGCTTTTTAACAATGCGCGTTCCTTCCAGCCAGGCTTCGTACCAGTTGCCGGCAACAATAGCGTAAAAATCGCCGTCAGCATTGACGATAGAATTAACCAAAAAGCACGGGTTTAAAAATGACGTTGCTTCGCACATATCCTCGCTTACGCGGTTGTCCCACTCTTTAGCAAGGCAGGTTTCGGGGTTAATACCGCCGCCTGGGATATCGCTGAGCGCCATAACGTGATTGTGGTTAACCGTTTTATCACTGGCAATGCCCGGCACCACACTTTTGCGCCCGCCGCCGAAACCAGCAAACAGATGCGGCGTAATACCGCCCGTTAAAATAACTTTATCTGCTTCTGCGGCAAGCCTGTCTACATACACCGGCGTGCCGCGTTTGGTCGTGCCCAAATAAACGTTGTTCGCTTCATCATAAGCGTCGTGGTCATAAATTTTAAGGCGGTTAAACAAATCCGCGCCAACGATAATTTTCTTTTCCTCATCAGTATTTGCCCTGTGCGTGCCGCCCGCTACCAAAACGGAAATATCACTGTCCGGCACACCGGCATTGTTTAATTCTTCAACAACATACGGCAAAAAATCGCAGGTTCTGTTCCACGCGCGCGTAATATCGCTGACGAGAATTACAACCTTGTCGCCCTTTTGCACAACGTCTTTCAGCGGCGCGCTTTTAATCGGGCTGCGCACTGCGTTCAGCACGGCTTTTTTTACATCTGTAATTTTTTCGCCTGCCGGAGCGTCAATAACCTGAAGCACCTTCTTCTCGTCAAGCATCACGCTTTGCGTTGTTTTACCGTATTTTAATTTATATTCTTTCATTCTTTCCCACTCACTTGTCCAAAATAGGCAGCGTCGCCGAAGCGTGCCCCATTATTGTAATTTTGTAATCTTCTTTATTATTTTTCTTTAAATCTTCTTCTACCAGTTTCCATGCTTCTTCAAGCGATGCCACCGGAATCTGCCCAGTTGCCCGTACAAATTCAAAGTTTTCGGGCCTGGTTACAAGGTAAGTGTGCAGCGAATTTACAATGCATCTTGTTTTAAAAGCCACAAACGCCGGAATGGAAAAATCAGCGCGAACATCTTTTTCAAATTGCAGAATGTCTGATTTTGAGAACCAATCCGTAAAAATAGCAGGCTCTTTAATATCCGGGCATTCCAGCGTGCAGATAAGATAACCGCCCGGCTTAACCGCAAACACAGCGTTCATGTGTGCTTTGCAGCTTTGGTACAGGTTAATGTCCTTCGGCGTGCCGCCTGCGGAGGCAATAACAACGTCCGCCTGCTCTTTAATATGTACGCCTGCCATCGCCAAAAGGTCGCGGCAGCCTTTTTCCCAAGCTTTGTACCAATGCCCGGCAACAACTTCGTGCAAATCGCCCTCGGGGCTAAACACCATGTTGACAAGAAACGCCGGGTTAATTTTTTCGCACACTTCCGTCATATCTTCGTGCAGCGGGTTGTTCTCCAAAACACCGGTTTCGCACAGTGGGTTGCAGCCTTCGCCAACTGCATCAGCCAGCGCCATAGCGTGATTATGCATAATGGTTGCGTGGCCGCTTACGCCCGGCATTACAGCTTTGCGCCCGCCTCCAAAACCTGCCATCGGGTGCAGTGATACAGCACCGGTAATAATGATTTTATCGGCTTCCGCCACAGTTTTATCAATCAAAACAGGAGTGCCGCGGCTGGTAACGCCAAGGTCAACCAGTTCAGCGCTGTTGCGGCAATCATGCTGATGAATTTTTATGCGTTTAACAATCTCCTCGCCGCAAACCAAAACATCTTCTTCCGAAGTATGAGCACGATGCGTACCGGTTGCCACGACAATGGTAATATCGCTGTCGGGCACTCCGCCTGCATTAATTTCGTCAATAACTACCGGCAAGAAATCGGCAGTGCGTACCAGGCGCGTAATGTCGCTGACAATTACGGCAACCTTGTCGCCCTTTTGCACAACGTCTTTCAGCGGTGCGTTTTCAATCGGGCTGCGCAGCGCCTCCAAAGTCGCTTCTTTAATATCACCGGCAACAGATGCCTTATTACCGTGAATATCGTATAATATATGTTCTTCCGGCAACATTACCTTTTGGCAGCCGCTGCCATACGGAAGAGTGTATTCTTTCATTGTTCATTCTCCTTTTTAATAGTTATATAATTATATTATAC
>DXVZ01000110.1 GCA_019417125.1 Phascolarctobacterium sp. | reverse complement strand
TGTTAAGCCTTCCCAATAGCCGCCTTCGGCGGGCTGCTCAAATAAAACTTCCGCCGTTTTGCCCACCATGCCCTGCAAAAAAGCGCGGTGCATGGCTTCGTCAATTTTGCCCAAAACATCGGCGCGTTCTTTTTTTACGGCTTCCGTTACAGCGCCGGCAAATTTTTCGGCAGGCGTGCCTTTGCGCGCCGAAAACGGAAAAATGTGCATTTTACTAAAGCCGCAGTTTTCCGCAAATCGGCAAGTCTCGGCAAAATCTTCTTCCGTCTCGCCGGGAAAGCCTACAATAACGTCCGTCGTCACGGCGATATCCGGCACGGCAGCTTTAATATCCGCCAGCAGTGTTTTAAATTTTTCCGTGGTGTACGGGCGGTGCATTGCCTGCAAAGTTTTATCGCAGCCAGATTGCAGCGGCAGGTGCAGATGCCTGCAAAAGCGTGCGTCCTCCTGCATCAGCTTCAAAAGGCGCGGCTCCACTTCAACCGATTCCAGTGAGCCTAAGCGCAGGCGCTGTACGCCCGGCACACTCAGCACGGTTTTAACGGCGTCATATAAAGTTGGACCGCCGGGGTTTTCTTTGCCGTAACACCCCAGGTGGATGCCGATAAGCACAATCTCTTTAAAACCGGCGCAGATAAGGCGCTCCGTTTCCGTACGGATGCCCTCTAAACTGCGGGAGCGAAGCGGGCCGCGCGCATAAGGAATGATGCAGTAAGTGCAAAACTGGTTGCAGCCTTCTTGAATTTTTAAAAAGGCGCGCGTTTTATCGGTAACGTCGCCCGCCGCCATTTCTTCAAAAGCGGTGTTGGCGGTCAGCTTGTGCACTGCGTCCAGCGTGTCGGTCTGGCGGTGTGCCAGGCGTTCTTCCACAAGCTGCACAATCTGCGCGCGGTCCTGGTTGCCGATAATCATATCCACACCGGCAATGGCTTTAACTTCTTCCGCCGCCGTCTGCGGATAGCAGCCCGTAACTACAATCAGCGCGTTGGGGCTTTTGCGGATGGCGCGGTGGATGGTTTGGCGCGATTTGCGCTGGCCGGTATTGGTAACAACGCAGGTGTTAATGATGTAAACGTCGGCGTCGCTGTCGAAGCTGACAATTTGGTGCCCGGCGCGCAGAAACAGGTTTTCCATGCTGGCGGTATCCGCCTGGTTAACCTTGCACCCCAGCGTATAAAATGCAATTTTTGCCATATTCAGCCTCCCAACTCGCCAAATTCATATAAAACAGCGCTCAGCGCCGTCAGCCCGGCGGTTTCAGCGCGCAAAACACGCCTGCCCAGGCTTACCGGCACGGCTCCGCCCGCGCGTGCAGCGTTAAGTTCCGTCTCGCTGATGCCGCCCTCCGGTCCGATAATAACTAAAAGGCTTTCCGGTTTAGCCGCGCTTTGCAGCACCTTTTTTAAACCCTGCCTGTCCTCACATTCGTAAGCAATAATTTTTACGGTGCAGCCGCACTCCGACATCAGCTTATCAATGGTTGTTACCTCCGCCACCTGCGGAATAATGTCGCGCTTGCTCTGTTTAGCAGCGCTTTCGGCAATCTTTTGCCAGCGTTCGCGCTTTTTGACTGCTTTAACGCCATCGTAGCGCACAACGGAATGTTCCATCGCCAGCGGCACAATAGTGCTTACGCCAAGTTCCACTGCCTTTTGGATAATAAAATCCATCTTTTCGCCCTTAACAAGCCCCTGCGCCAGCGTAATTTTTACGGCAGGCTCGTGGCTTTCTGCAATAACCTCCAGGCAGCGCACCAGCGTATACGCGGCGCAAGTTTCTTTAATCTCCGCCAGCGCGGTAACGCCGTCGTCGCTCACAATCTGCACTTTTTCGCCCGGCTTCATTTTTAAAACCGTGTAAATGTGCCGCGCGTCCACGCCATCTATTTTCATCTCGTCCGCATAAGGCTGCGGAATAAAAAATCTGTGCATTAACCCTCCAATGCCATCAGCATGGCAACCCAGCCGCCTTTGCGGCGCGTGCAGACTATTTTCAGCCCGTTTTCCGCAGCGGCGCGTTTAATATCGTCCTCGCGTTCTTCTATAATGCCGCTTGCTACAAATTTGCCGTCTGTTTTCAGCTTTTGCGCAACGTCCGGCAGCAGCATAATGATAATGTCGGCAATGATGTTGGCAATAATCACGTCCGCTTTGCCCTCAGTGCCGTGCAGCAGGTCGCCCTCTTTTACCGTAATAGCTTCGCTCAGCCCGTTGGCGGCAATGTTTTCGCGCGCAATGCGCACGGCGTTAGCGTCAATATCAACGGCGACAATATCCTTCGCGCCCAGCTTCGCCGCCGCTATCGAAAGAATGCCGCTGCCAGTACCGACGTCAAACACCTCTGCCTGCGGCGTAATGATTTCTTCCAAATACTCCATGCACATGCTGGTAGTGTAGTGCGTGCCCGTGCCGAAAGCCATACCGGGGTCAATTTCAATCACAAGGTCATCCGGCTTCGCCTCGTACTGCTCCCACGATGGCTTAATTACCAAATGTTTGCCGATATGCGTAACGTGAAAATACTGTTTCCACTCGTTTGCCCAATCCTGCTCGCACAGCGTACGGAACAGCGGGTTGCGGAACACGCATTTCTTTCCGATGCGTTCTTCCACAGCCTTAACCTCGCGCGAGATAAACTCCAAACGCTCGGTCAGTTTTTCATCGTCCGGGTAATACGCTGTTACGGTAACAACCTCGGTGTTCTGCTGTTCAGGTATGTCGCACAGTTCCCATGTGCCGCTCGCGCGTAGCTGGTTAATCAAAAGCGGGTCCTCCATCGCCACGCCCTGCGCACCGGCGCTGTATAAAATATCCGCAATCGTGTCTGCCTCTTCGTGCGTCGTCTGTAAGCTGACTTCCGTCCACTGCATCTTATTCACTCCTCAAAAAACTCATAGTAAACAAATATAAATTTCCGCCTTTTATCTTATCATAAGCGCGCTTAAATGTACATTATAAAATCAGGTAAATTATTTATCCCGCCCTTTGCATAAAATGTTTAACATTGCCGCTGCTTTTTTTACAAACACGCCGTAATTATATACCCATACACGTATTGACAAGGCTATTTTTTGCAAGTACACTAC
>DXVZ01000011.1 GCA_019417125.1 Phascolarctobacterium sp. | reverse complement strand
TCACGTGCCCTCCCTGTATCTCATGATATTTTAGCATACCTTTACCCCCCCGCAAGACATTTCAGTTTGCCTAAGTCTAACTTTTACTGGTCTTGTGGAAACATTATCCCTACCGGGTTTGAACACGCAGGTTATATTTTTATGAAACAAATAAAATTGCCAAACTAACAACAAAAAAGACGGCGTAAATTATTTACGTCGTCTTAAAAATTATTTGTACTATTCTTATTTCAGCAATGCGTCCGCCGCTGCCAACCGCAAAATTTTTCGCGGCTGTCGCTGCCATCCGAATAAACGGAATGGATATGTAAATCCGTTTTCATTTTTATACCTGTTTTTCAGGGATGCTTCTATTTACTTTAAAAATTATTTTTCCTACTCTGCCTTTTTAAAACAGCTTTTGGGCTGGTGGCAAATGGGGCAGGTAAAATCGTCTGGTTCTTTGGTTAAATCGCCTTCGTAAATGTAGCCGCAAACGCTGCAAACCCATTTTTCACCCGTGGCTTCTACAGTTTCTTCCTGGTATGTCGGCGCGTTTTTAGGTGCTTTGCCCTTAATTACATCGTGATAATATTTATAGGTCATCGGCGTGTAATCGCCTAGCACTTCGGCGGTAATAACACGCGCCAAAATTACATAATGCGTTTCCATTTCATATTTGCCCAGTACTTCGGCGGTAATGTAACCGCTGGTTTTATCCGTTACAACCGGCAGGCCGTCTTTCATTTCCCAGCTAAAGCCGCAGTCAGTAAATTTATCGGTATCGCAGCCGGAACAAAAGCCCAAACGCGCAATAACATTCTGCGGCGTAGCTTCCGACAGGATTGTCAATGCAAATTTACCTGCTTTTTCGATTGCGGTATATGTATAATTATTTTTATTAACGCTGATAGCAATAGTCGGGTTAACGCTTGTTACCTGCACTGCGGTGTTGATGATGCAGCCGGTTGGCCTTGCGCCGTCCATTACTGTTAAAGCATACATGCCGTACGAAATTTTCCATAAAACTGATTTATCCATACCAATGCCTCCGTTTCTAAAAACTTATATTCTGCGTTTTTACAGGATTTTATCCTGCTATATTTTATTATACATTTGCTTTATTGTAATAAGCAATATTTATTTGATATTTATAAAAAATTAACCCCGTAATAACGGGGTTAATTTGCGTAATTCTGTTAAATTTTAAGCCTGATCTACTACAAACATATCGCCGCCAAGCATGGGCACTTTGTTGCCGTGAGCATCATATTTGTATAAGTCAAGGCGTTCTATGTCTGCCTTTTCGGCAGGCAAACCAAGGTTGTACTGCTGGTTTAAGGTGTTGATAAGGTCAACCGCTTTCATACTGCCGTTAGGAGTGATACGGCAGCTAAAGGTAAGCACCAGCTCGCCGCCGTTTTGCTGCGCCGCTATATGCGGAATATAAAACTTAACGTCAATTTCTTTTACTTTGGTTTTGGCTTTAGGCGCTGCCTTGGCGTAAATTATGCTTTGCGCTGCGTTATATGCCGCCACAGCTTCATCTACCGGCTTATCATAAGGCAAGGTTACGCGGTAATCTGCACCGCCAGCTTCAGCCATCAGTGCCGGTGCATTGGTTGCCGTTACGTCCGCCGCTAAAATGCGTATACCGCGCGGCAGTGCTTTTTGCATTCTTGCCACGGCTTCTTCCGCCGTCATCGGCTCTGCCAGCTCAATTTCGCAAAATTCGGCGTAACTTACCACGCCAACACCCAGCGCCGACGCCAGCGAAAATTTTAAGTGCGGATTAAAGCCTTCGCTGTACGCTGCAGGCAGCTTTGCCCTGCGGATAGCGCGCTCAATAGTGCGCAAATATTCAAGGTGGGATATAAACCTTATGCTTTTATCTTTGGTTATTTTTAATCTCAGCTTCATTTTGTTAACCTTCCACTTTAACTTGTACGCCCAGCTTTTGGCACACACCGCAGCCGGTGCAGCTGCCGCGGCGGCAATCGTGCGTCAGTTCGGCGCGCTGCGCTTTTTTGTATTCGTTACGCAAAAACGCGCGCGATACTGCCGGCTGGATATGCTCCCACGGGAACACTTCGTTTTCGCCGCGCTCGCGGGCAATGTAAAAGTCTTTATCAAGCCCGCTGTCTTGTAATGCTTCAATCCAGCGTTGATAATTAAACTGCTCGCTCCAGCCATCAAACTTAGCGCCGCGCTGCCACGCCAGGTACAACGCTTTGCCCAAACGCCTGTCGCCGCGCGCAAAAACGGCTTCCATAATGCTTGTTTCCGGGTCATGATACTGAAAAGTAATATTTTTAACTTTTAAGGCGTCCTTTAAAAGGTACTGTTTGCGGCGCAGTTCTTCCATGCTGTTCTGCGCGCTCCACTGAAATGGCGTATAAGGCTTAGGCACAAAGCTGCTGGCGCTTACTGTTACCTTACAGCCGCCTTTACCGGTAATTTCACGGTATTTGTACTGCACTTTTTTTGCCAAATCGGCAATAGCCAAAACGTCCTCATCTTTTTCGCCAGGCAAGCCAATCATAAAGTACAGCTTAACACTGCTCCAGCCGGATTTAAAGGCTGCGCTGACGGCGTTCATCAGGTCTTCTTCCGTTACGCCTTTGTTGATAACGTCGCGCATGTGCTGACTGCCAGCTTCCGGCGCGAAAGTCAGTCCGCTTTTACGCACTGCCTGCACTTCTTTGGCAAGGTCCACCGAAAAACTGTCGATACGCAGCGACGGCAGCGACACGCTGACACGCTCATCCTTAAATTCGGCAATCATGTCGTGAATCATCGGCGCAAGGCAGGTGTAATCCGCCGTGCTTAACGATACCAGCGAAATTTCGTTGTAGCCTGTGTTATCCACCAGTTTCCGTGCCAGCGCCTTTAACACTTCGGGGTGACGTTCGCGCACAGGGCGGTACACCATACCGGCGTGGCAAAAACGGCAGCCGCGCGTACAGCCGCGGAAAACTTCCAGCATAATACGGTCGTGGACAATTTCGCCAAACGGAACTACCGGCGCCGTTGGAAAATCCACGTCATTTAAATCTTTTATCACACGTTTTTCAATCACCGCAGGCGCACCTTCGTAAACAGGCGTAACCGCTTTTACGGTATTATCGTCATTGTATTCTACTTTATAAAAGCACGGCACGTAGATACCTTTAATCTGCACCGCACGTTCTAAAAATCCTCTGCGTCCGCCCGGCCGGCCTGCTTTTTTCCAATCGCGGTAAGCGTTTAACAGCTCTATTAAAACTTCTTCGCCCTCGCCGATAATGGCAATGTCAAACACGTCTGCCAGCGGTTCTGGGTTATACACGCACGGACCGCCGACAATGACAAACGGGTCGTTTTCGCCGCGTTCCGCCGCCAGTACGGGTACTTTGCCCAAATCAAGCATGTTCAAAATATTACTGTACGATAATTCGTACTGCAAAGTAAAGCCTACAAAGTCAAAATCCCTCAGCATTTTTCCAGTTTCCAAGCTGCGCAAAGGTATACCGTTCTCACGCATTTGGGATTCCATATCCGTCCACGGCGCGCATACGCGCTCTGCCGCCAGCCCCTGCTGTTTATTTACAATGTGGTACAAAATTTTAAAGCCCAAATAACTCATGCCAATTTCGTACACATCCGGAAACGCCAGCGCAATACTGGCTTCTGTTTCTTCCGGCGTTTTTACAATGCTGCCGAACTCATCCCCAGTATAGCGGGCAGGCTTGGCAACACTGCTTAAAATATCTATCGTTAGTTCTTTGTTCACGTTGTTCCTCCTCAAAATTGCAGCTGCTGTTTGCGCAGGCGTATATTAAGCAGCAGCCCCACCAAAAACATATTGGTTGTAAGCGAACTTACGCCATAGCTTAAAAACGGCAGCGGTATGCCTGTTACTGGCATTATGCCCGCCGTCATGCCGATGTTGACAAACATGTGGAAGGTAAACATAAAGGTTATGCCTACAGCCAGCAGCGTGCCAAAGTCGTCCTCGGCGTTAAGGGCAATGGTCAGCCCGCGCCAGATAATAATGCCGTACAAAAACAAAATTACGCACACGCCGATAAAGCCAAATTCCTCGCCCGCCACGGCAAAAATAAAGTCAGTGTGGTTCTCCGGCAAAAAGTTCAGCTGGCTCTGCGTTCCGGCAAACCAGCCCTTGCCGGTTAACAGCCCGCTGCCGATGGCGATTTTGGACTGTATTACATGGTAACCCGCGCCGAACGGGTCAAGTTCCGGATCTAAAAACACGCGGATACGGTTTTTTTGGTATTCCTTTAAAATCATCCAAAATACCGGCATCAGCACCACAAAAGCACCGCTAAGCATTGCCAGCCAGCGCATTTTAAAGCCGCTCATAAGCAGCATACCCAGCGTTATAACCACAAACACCAGCGACGTACCTAAATCCGGCTGGCGCAGCACCAGCACAAACGGTACAAACACATAAGCGATTGCAGGCAAATAATCAGTAAAATCCGTGTACAGTTCTGCCCTTTTTGCTAAAAATGCCGCCAGGCAAATGATGATTATCGCCTTGGCAAATTCCGAAGGCTGAATGGTAACCGGCCCTATCTGAATCCACCTTTGCGCGCCCAACGCCGAATGCCCTACAAACATTACCGCCAGCAAAAGCAGCAAATTAAAAATGTACAAAGGGCGGGCAATCTGCTGTAAAAGCCGGTAATCAAAGCGCAGGCACAAAATTACCAGCAGCACGTTAATGCCAAAAAATATGCCCTGGCGTTCTACAAACCACGCCTCGCCCTTGGCAACGGCATACGAATGCGTCGCGCTGGCAATCAGCATCAGCCCTATGCTAACAAGCGCGCATACCGCTCCCACCAGCCACCAGTCTATGTTACGCAAATATCTCTGCATTTACTGCCTCCGTTCATCAGAAGCCTGCTCCGCCGGCGGCATTAACCCTTCCTGGCGGAACCATTCTTCAAAAACCTTATAAACAATCGGGCCTGCCGCCGATGTACCAAAACCGCCCTGTTCAACAATGCAGGCAACAACAAGTTCCGGCTTATCCGCCGGGCCATAAGCAACAAACAAACCGTGGTCGCGCCCCTGTGGATTTTCGGCAGTACCTGTTTTAGCGGCAATCTGCACCGGCAGATTAGCAAAATACGACGCCGTGCCGCCTTCTTCGGCAACGCCCTCCAGCGCTTTTTGTATCAGGCGTAAGGTACGTTCCGAAATGCCGATGCTGCGCGCAGGTTTATGCTCTGACTGCTTATAAACGCTGCCGTCGTTGTTCAGAAGGCTTTCCACCAAATACGGCTGATGGTATTCACCGTCAGCAGCCACACAGCTCATAATCATTGCCAGCTGCAAAGGCGTTACGAGATTAATTCCCTGCCCGATAGCGGCGTTAAAAGTATCGCCCAGCATCCAGCTTTCACCGGGGAAGATTTTCTTTTTGTTTTCAGGAGTCGGCAAAAGCCCAGCCAGCTCACCCTCCAGCTCTATGCCTGTTGGCGAACCAATACCAAACTTTTTAGCAAATTCTACTATATTGTTAATACCAAGGCGGTTGCCCATCTCGTAAAAATATACGTTATCCGATTTTCTTAAAGCTTCGTGGAAATCAATCCAGCCCAGCGCTTCGCCGCCAGCGTTGCCCATCGGCACCAGCCAGTGCTTGCCGCTGTCAAAAATCTTCTCTTCCGGCGTTACTTTACCCAGTTCCAAAGCGGCAGAACCAGTTACAATTTTAAACGGTGAGCCGGGAGGATATTCGCCGCCGATAACCTTGTTGCCCATAGGGTAATTGGGGTCGTTATTAATAATGTTCCAGTCCTTTTCACTAATGCCATGCACAAAAAGGTTAGGGTCAAACGCCGGGCGGCTTACCATCGCACGCACTGCGCCGGTTTTGGGGTCAAGCGCTACAACGGCTGCCGCACGCGCGTTTGGCGCAATGCCGGACGAGCGCAGAAACGCCAAATGTTCGTCTACAGCTTTCTCCATAATCTGCTGCAAATCTTTATCTATCGTCAGCTTCAAACTTTTTCCAGGCACGGGGTCAATCTGCCCCAGCTGCTTAACAACGTTACCGCCGACGTCAACTTCTTCGTCATAGCTGCCATCCATGCCGCGCACAAATTTGTCAAAGGTTTTTTCAAGCCCAAATTTGCCTACTACGCTGCCAGGCGGCATGTTTTTATACGAACCTTCGGTAATATCATAGTTGCTTACCTCGCCCACGTAACCAATGGCGTGCACAGCCAGCTCTTTATACAAATAATTGCGTACCGGCTGAATTTCGATCATGACACCGGGCAGCTCACCCTTTTTCTCCTCCAGGCGAGTCAGCATTTCCGGTGTAATATTACTTTTCAGGCGCGTAGGTTCGTAACTGTCGCTGTTTTCTTCCAGCTTTTTATGTATATCCGCTACCGGCATTTCAATAATTTCCGACAGCAGGTTTAAAATTTCCATATCATAAGGGTTGTTTTGCCGCCGCAGCGCTACCACATAGCCCGGCAGGTTGTTAACCAGTTCCTCTCCGTCACGGTCATAAAAAATGCCGCGCGGTGCAATAACCTTCGTCCGGCGCAGGCGGTTGCCGTCAGCCTGGTCGCCGTAAAAATCGCCCTGCCATAACTGCATGTATGCCATACGCCCCAGCAATACTAATAATATACAAATTGCCGCCACAAGCATGGCTTGTAATCTGTTTGCATATCTCTTGTTCAGCATTGCCAAAACTCCTTTAAAACAAACTAATCATCTTTATGCCAACGGCTGATAAAATAACACAATTTATAAACGGGAACAACAAAAATAATATTTCCCAGGCAATAAGCCAATGACTGCTGCAAATATGCAGCGGCAAACTCCATATCCGCCAATGGTGTTAAAAACAGCGCTACAAAGAAAAACAGCATGCGTATGCCTGCTGTAATCACCAGTGCCGCTGTTATATGGTAGGCAAAGTGCTCTTTAAAAACCTGCCCTTTAATGAAACCTGCCACAAAGCCTACCGCGCAGCGTGTAAAGGTATGGAAACCAAATACGGCGCCGCTTAAAAAATCGTACAGCAGTCCGCAGGCAACGCCCACACCGGCGCCGGTGCGCGCTCCGTACAGCATTGCCATGGCGTAAACAAACAGCAGCGGCAGGTCAAACTTAATCCACGCAGGCTGGTTAACAGCCACCTGCACGCCAAACAGCACTAAATATACTATCAAAAACAGCAGCTTTTTCATTTTGCATTACCGTCCTGCTGATGCCATACGACGACCATAACTTCTTCCATGCCGTCTTTTACCGCCGCAGGCTCTACCGTGGCATTACGCAAAAGCCCAGCAGCGTCAAGGCTGCTTTCTTTCACCGTACCGATAACGATACCCGCAGGGTGGCTTTGGCTGTAACCGCTGGTTACAACAACGTCTCCTGGCAACACATCGGCTTCACGCTGCAAATGCTCCATCAAAAGCGGTACGTTATCGCCGCCGCGCCCCGTAACAATGCCGACCGCGCGCGAATTGGCACGCAAAATACGCGCGCCTACGTTGCAGCGTGCGCTTGTTACCAGCGTTACACGTGCGGAAGAAGGATAAGCCTCGTCCACAAGCCCAACCAGTCCCTCAACCGTCACCACAGCCATATCCTGGCTCACGCCATCATCCGTGCCCTTATCGATATACAGGCTGTCGCGCAGTTCGCCCGGCGTGCGCCCCAATACTTTTGCCACTACCAAATGCTGCTCCGGGTGGGAATTTTTATAATTCAGCATTCCGCGCAAGCGCTGGTTTTCGGCATAAATCTCTGCCATGGCAAGGTTGGCGTAACGCAGTTCATTTATTTCATTTTGCAAATTTTCGTTTTCCTGCTGCAAGGTTTTGGCGCTCGTCATGGCTTCGCCGGTATCGTCAAGCCAGCCGCTAACGGCAGAGCCCGCTGCCGCAAAAGGCGTAACAACAGCTGTCACCATGCGGTTAATAACAGGAAAACGCAGCGGGTCGTGCAGCGCCATGCCAAATAATGCCAAAAGTACCGCCGCCGCCAGCCCAAGGCTAAGATACTTCTTATTCACACGTCATTCCTTCAGTTCGTACTATTAGATGCCATAAAACCTTTTTTATAAACGTCAACGTTTTCTACCGCAAGGCCCGTGCCCAAAGCCACGCAGCTCAGCGCGTCGTCTGAAACATACACCGGCATACCGGTATCCCTGCTCATCACACGGTCAAGATTGCGCAAAAGCGAAGAACCGCCCGTCATAACAACGCCCCTGTCCATAATATCAGCAGCCAGTTCAGGCGGCGTGCGCTCTAAAGTGTTCCTTACAGCGTCCAAAATATTGGTTACAGGCTCATTCAAAGCCTCACAAACCTGGTTGGAATTAATCGTAATATTCTTCGGCAAACCGCTTACAAGGTCGCGCCCGCGGATATCCATTTCTTCCGGGTTATCAAGCGGCATAGCCGTACCGATATTAATTTTTACTTCTTCCGCCGTACGCTCGCCAATTAAAAGGCTGAAGGTTTTGCGGATATAACGCACAATAGCATCATCCATAGCGTCGCCGCCCGTGCGGATAGATTTGCTTACAACAATGCCGCCCAGCGAAATAACGGCAACCTCGCAGGTGCCGCCGCCGATATCGACAACCATGCTGCCAGTAGCTTCCTGTACCGGCAAACCGGCGCCGATAGCAGCCGCCATTGGTTCTTCAATTAAGTACGCTTCGCGCGCGCCTGCCTGCACCGTAGCGTCGATAACAGCGCGCTTTTCAACTTCGGTAACGCCCGAAGGAACGCCGACAACTATGCGCGGGCGCACCAGCGAATTTTTGCCGATAGCCTTTTTGATAAAAAATTTCAGCATTGATTGGGTAATATCAAAATCGGCAATAACACCGTCTTTCATAGGGCGGATAGCGATAATATGCCCAGGCGTGCGGCCAATCATCTGTTTTGCCTCCGCCCCGATAGCCAAAACTTCGTTGTTAGCTTTATCAACCGCTACAACCGAAGGTTCGCGGATAATAATGCCTTTTCCCTTTACATGCACCAGCGTATTAGCCGTGCCCAGGTCAATACCCATATCATGCGAAAATTTATTGAAAAAACCAAACATCGTCTACACCTCATTCGTCCAAATAACCATTTTCCCTAAAACTGAAATATCTGCCGTCGCCAATCACAATATGGTCCAGCAACGGTATTCCCATTACCATGCCTGTTTCCTTCAGCACATTTGTCAGCTGCCTGTCCTCGCGGCTCGGCGCTGGGTCGCCCGATGGGTGGTTATGCGCCGCTAGCACGCATGCAGCCTGGTGCAAAATCGCCGGGGCAAACACCTCGCGCGGATGCACCACAGAAGCGTTCAGCGAACCTTCCGAAATCTGCTGCAATTTTATTAGCTGGTTTTTGCTGTCCAGCAGCATTACAACAAATTTTTCGTGGCGCTCATAACGCAGGCGCGGCATTAAAAAATTAACGCATGCCTCCGATGAAGAAAACCGCGATTTTTTCTGAGGCTCCGCACTGGCAACGCGCCTGCCCAGTTCTACTGCGGCTAGTATCGTGGCTGCCTTGGCTGGCCCCAAGCCTTTTATTTTAGATAAATCCGCAACGCTGCGCGCCTTGGCGATATTGTAATACAAACCGTCGTTGTCCGTTAGTTCCCTCGCAATATCCAACGCAGAACGCTGCGTCGTACCTGTCCTAATTAAAATTGCCAATAATTCCGAATTGCTTAAAATATCCGGGCCGTGTTCTATCAGTTTTTCTCTGGGCCTGTCATCCGCCGGTAAAAGCTTCATCTGCTGGCTCAAATATAAATCACCCTTTCAAAATATAGCGGCTAAAGCCGGTTGGCCCGCACATATAAATATTCCAATTTATTATATCAAATTTTTCCGTATATGTGTATAGATACTAAAATTTCTATAAAAAATTTCACAAAATAAATAAAAAACTGCCTGCGCAATTACAGGCAGTAATTTTAATTTTTTATTTCACGTTCAAAATCAAGTTCAAACCATCTGCGGCGGTATCCAGGCAGTTTCTTCCAACCATCCACCGCCAGCGTCAGCACCGCTTTTTCCACAAGGTCGCGGTACTTTTTACTTGTTTCTT
>DXVZ01000109.1 GCA_019417125.1 Phascolarctobacterium sp. | reverse complement strand
AGAAAAATTTACGCTCTAAAATTTTGTTATGTGTTTTGGCAGGCGGCGTGCTGGCAACAAACACTGCGCTGGCGGCGGAGTATAATGTGTCTGTAGAAGGTAAAAATGATAATTATAATGAAAGTGGCATTAGAACTTATATTGGTAATGCATATGAGTACAATTTCAATACAGATGATGTTTTAAATTTAAATAATAGTGCATACGCTATAAAAATGACAGAAAGTGATGTTACATATCAATTTACTAACAGGCTTAATATAAATATGCAAAATAATGATGATAGTCAAGCCTATGGAATAACTATTTCCGGTATTGTGATTGATAATGGGTATATTAATACAACTATAGACCGTTCGGAAGGCGGCAACATTACTTTAACTGGCGAATTCAATAATGGTTGGGGTATTTTATCAGGTGTTTCAATGCAAAATACATCTGGTAATGGCAATAATGTTATTAAGCTTGGTAATGGCAATATAACCGTCAGCAATAGTTATCAAACTTCAAATGCAAATGGTGCTTATGCTTATGGAATAAATTTTGATGGAGTTTCGACTGATTATAATGATAAAGTATTTATGGGGGACGGCATAATAGATGTAACGGCTTATGTTGAAGGTGGTAGCGATTCATATGCTGAAGCCGCCGGTATAGATTTTTCGTATTCGAGTCAAGGCGGATATGTTGAATTAGGGAATAATACTATCAATGCTAAAGCGATTATTAATGATGATGGTTCTGCTACCTTGGCAAAAGGAATAAGCCTATATCATGAATATGGTGATGCTGAAATTGTAGGAAATGATGTATCGATAAATGTATTAGCGCAAGGTGGTTATGATACTGACGCTGTTGGTATTTATGCTGAACCATATGAAGGTAGTGCTGTAATTTCTATTGGAGAAGGCGATATTACGGTAGTTGCAAATAACAATGACAGTAATGCAAACGTATACTCACATGGTATTATAGCTAGAGATGGAGCTACTGTTAATAAAGAAAGCGGCAAAATAACTGCGAAAGCCAATGGTGGTGCAACTACAGAAGTATATGGTGTGCGTGCTGACAGTTGGTATGGTGATGAAGCAATTATAAATCTCGGTACAGTTGATGTTAGTGCTGAAGCTGTTAATGATGGGAATAACGATATTTCTGTTTACGGGATTTATGCAGAAGGTGATAAGGCTGAAGTAAATATGCAGGGCGGTTCCATTACTGCGCAGATAAATAACGCTGATGGTGTTACTGACGATAATAATAATGATAGCTATGCCATTTATGGTTATGATTCATCTGTTGTTAATATCAACCAAGGTACAACTAACAAGGTTGTTATTAACGGAGATATTAGGACTGGACGCAATGCAGCTGTTAATTTAAACCTAAATACGGCTGATTCTGTTTTTACTGGTGGTATTGAGGATGATAACGGCACTTTAAATTTGGCAAATGATGCCCGCTGGATTGCTACGGGATATAGCGAAGTTAATAATCTTACCATGAACCAGGGTAATATTTATGTGGAAACTCCTCGTTTTATTGGTGATATTAAGATTAATAACTATTCTGGAATGGGGAATATACTTTTTAAAGCTGATGATACTGATAATGAAGGGTTAGTAAATATAAATACTGGTTCGGTTATAATTACTGATGCCGCAGAAGGTTCTTTTATCAATGTTGGCATATCTAATAATTCTATTAATACTCTGGATATTGGTAAAACAGATGATAATTTGAATACATTAGCGGGAAAAGTATATTATGATGGTAATAACAATAACCTTAACGGTAAAGTTGTAATTAAAGAAGGCCTTATCACCCCGGAAGCCAGCGGTGATTTGTTATTTGATAGTGCTAATAATAACCGTGGTTATGTTGCAAACATTGCCGGCGGTAACAGGGTAACAGCAACTATGGACGCGATGAAAAACATCGCCGCAACGGCGATTGTAGCTTGGCGGCAGGAGGACAGCACCTTAAGCCAGCGCTTGGGTGAACTGCGCGAGAGCGACGGCGGGCAGGGCGTTTGGGTGCGTATGAGCCGCGGCGAATTTGAATACGACGGCGAATACAAAAACCAGTACAACTTCTTCCAGCTTGGTTACGACTGGGCAAGCGGCAACTGGCACTACGGCGCGGCAGTGAGCCACAACGACGGGCAAATAACTTACACACACGGCGACGGCGAAAACCGCAGCACATCGCTTAGCTTGTACGGCACGTGGCTGGGCGATAAAGGGCATTATGCCGATATTGTACTTAAACAGGGCAGGTTAAGCAACGATTTTGACATCTACACCGAAGCAGGGCACACCAGTGGCGACTATGACGCTTGGGGCACCAGCTTAAGCGGCGAATACGGCATGAAAGTAGAACTTAACGACGGCTGGTTCATCACGCCGCAGGCACAGCTTACCTTAATGCGCATCGGCGGCGAAGATTACACCACCAACAATGGCATTAAAGTACATCAAGAGAGCCTTGAAAGCGCAGTGGGGCGCATAGGCTTTGAAGTTGGCAAACGCATCAGCGATACTGGCAGCATTTATGCCAAAGCAAGCCTGCTGCATGACTTTGCAGGCAGCGCCGATACCTATTTAAGCCTTAACGGCTTAACAAACAGCTACCGTCAGGATATTGGCGACACCTGGTGGGAAGCAGGCTTGGGCATGAACTTTAAAACGAGCGATAACAGCTATGTATACGCCGACGTAGTAAAAACCTTTGGCGGCGACGTAGAAACACCGTGGCAGTGGAACGCCGGTATGCGCTGGACGTTTTAACTGAGCTGCTAATTAGTAACGAGCCAAAGGCGAAGTTAATAATTGTGCCAGCGAAGCTATGCAAATTTTGCGATTGAATAAAGAGCAAAATTTACGAACCTTAATAATGTAAAGTATAAAATAAGAAATAATTGTACTGTAAAGCGATAGACAGTAAAAAAGCAGCCAATGTGCTGTCTGCAACAATGAATTGCAGGTTCAGCACTGGCTGCTCTTTTTATTTTCGTTATTAAATTTTACAAGCTACTCTTTGTTAAATTCTTCGTCAAACAAGCTGCCGGTTTGCAGCAGTTTGGTGTTGTAAATTGCTGGCGATTCGCCCGGTTCAGTTAAATGCGGCGTTAAAATCATAATAACTTCGGTTTTGGTTTTGCTGGTAGTGCGGTTTTTAAACAGTTCGCCAAGCAAGGGGATGTTGGACAAGAACGGCACTTTTTGCAGGCGCTTTTGTTCTTCTTCGTTTATTAAACCGCCGATAACCAGCGTTTCACCGTTGCGCATACGCACCGTGGTATCCGCCGTGCGGCTGGTAATTTTATAGTTTTTCAGCTCCGAAACCAGCGTGGGGGTGCTGACTTCGGTATGCACAACCGAGGTTATCATGCCGTCATTGCTGACGATGGGCGTATACTGCAATTTAATGCCTGCGTCAACGTAATCTGTAGTAGTTGTGGTAACGGAGTTGGAAATTTTCTCCGTCGTTACGGGAATGTGGTCACCAATAAAAATGCTAGCTTCTTTGCCTGGAATAGTAATGATGCGCGGTGTTGCCAGCACTTTGGCTTTGCCTTTGGCAAACAGGGCGTTTAACGCTGCGTTAAAACGGAACTCGTAGCTTGCGCCAAAGTGTACCACGCCGCCGAAATCTTGATTATCGTCATCGCTGCTGTCGTCGTCATTGCCGTAATAGTTGCTGTTTTGCGGTATGTCGTCCCAGCTCCAGTTTATGCCAAGGTTTTTAGTGTCCTCGCGGTTGACGGCGATAATTTTTGCTTCCAGCGTTACCTGCCTTGTGGCGATATCAAGCGAGGAAATAGCACTGCGCAGGCGTGCTTCATCAGTGGGGGTGCCGGTGAAGATAATACTGTTGGTTACGCTGTCAGTGCTGATTTTGCTGTTAGTGCTGATAAGCTGGTCGAGCGCCGGTTTAATTTCTTCGGCGCTGGCATAGTTTAGCTTAATAATGCTGGCGGCGTCATTAAATTTTTCCAGCCCGGCGGCAGAGCCGACTAATATAACATCACCGGTAAGGCGGTAGCTTAAACCTTTAGCAGCGGTGATGACGCGCAGGGCTGTATCGAATGGCACGTCTTTTAAATTAAGTGTAACGGTGCCCTGCACGGTGCTGTCGGCAACAATGCTTTTGCCGGAAAGCGCGGCGATGGAGCCGAGTACGTCGCGTACCTGCCCGTCGCGCACGTTTAGGGTAATGCTTGCGTTGGTTATGCCTGGCAGCATTAGCAGGCAGGCTGCGGTAAGGACTGTAAGCTGTTTTTTCATTGGCGCTGCCCTCCGCTTGCAAGCGTTAGCGTTGTGCCGTTGCACGTCAGCACGGCACCTTTTGTGCTGACGCTTTGCACCGTAAAGCCGTTTGTTTTATCGCCGGTTTTGTAATAGCCGCTATGCCCATTGTGTTCGATAATCGCCATTACGGCGCTGCCGTTTTGCACAATGCCTTTTAAAATGGGCTGCGGTGGCGGCGCGGTACGTTTAACAGCCGCCGCTAAAGGCGCCAGAAAGGGGTTGCGTTTAGGCTTTACGCCTTTTGGTGCGGGCGAAGGCAGTTTTATGGGGGAGTAAACTGTTTGCCCAGTGTGCGGCGTAAAAGCCTGAGCGCCGTTGGTAAGCGTTAGCTGTGCGGCGCTTAAAATAAGTGCTGCGCCTGCCGCGATGCTGAAAAGCAGCGGCGGACGCTGTAAATTAATGTGTTCCAGAAGCTTTTCCTCCAATAACCTCCGGTATCCGCAGTTTCAAGATGATATTATACCATAAAATTTTGCTTGATGATATTGTTTTGCTTGGTTATAATAGAAAAGCTGCAAATTTTTTGGGATGGGGAGAAAAAATTGATAATACAAACTAAACAGCCGCTGTTTAAAACAGACGATAATACGGCCGCCGTTAAATTTGCCGACGGCGTTATTGCGCAGGCGGTTAAGTGCGGCGCAAGCGATATCCACCTGGAACCGGAGGCGGATAGTGCGCGCGTGCGCCTGCGTGTGGACGGCGTTTTGTACAAAACGGAAAAACTGAGTAAGCCGCTTATGCAGGCGGCTGCTTCGCGCATCAAGGTGCTGGCTGGCATGGATATTGCTGAAAAACGCTTGCCGCAGGACGGCAGCATTAAGCTGGAACTGGATGGGCGCAGCATTGATTTGCGTGTATCGGCGCTGCCGACTATTTTAGGCGAAAAAATTGTGGTGCGCATTTTAGATAAGGAAAAGTTTGCGCTGAATTTGGCGGAACTTGATTTTACGCCGGAAAATTTGGCGCTGTACCGCAGCCTGTACAATTACGGCAGCGGGCTTGTGCTGCTTACGGGGCCTACCGGCAGCGGCAAAACAACGACGCTGTATGCCACGCTGGCAGAGCTTAACAGCGACGAGCGCAATATTGTAACGGTTGAAGACCCAGTGGAGTACCGCATTAGCGGCATCAGCCAGGTGGCGGTAAACGAAAAATCCGGTCTGACTTTTGCCAGCGGTTTGCGCAGTATTTTGCGGCAGGACCCGGATATTATTATGATTGGCGAGATACGTGACCTTGATACGGCAGCGACGGCTATCCACGCAGCGCTGACAGGGCATTTGGTTTTCAGCACTTTGCATACCAATAACGCTGCCGGTGCGGTGGCGAGGCTGATTGATATGGGAATCGAGCCGTTTTTGGTGGCTTCCGCCCTGCGCGGTGTTGTTGCCCAAAGGTTGGTGCGGCGCGTTTGCCCGTACTGCCAAAAAGCTTACCTCGCAAGTTTAGAAGAAAGGGCGTTTTTGTGCGAGGAACACGGCGTAACGGTGTACAAAGGTGCAGGCTGCGATAAATGCCGTAGTACTGGCTATTTAGGGCGTATGGCATTGCAGGAAGTTATGCCGGTTGTGCCGGAGCTGAAACGCTTTATTGTAAAAGAAACACACGAGGAAACTTTGTTTAACGAAGCTGGCAAATACGGCGCGGTAAGTATGCGGCGTGATGGTTTGCTTAAAGTTTTGCAGGGGCAGACTACCATTGCAGAAGTGCTGCGCGCGGTGCGGTAAGGAGATACTATGCCTGAAAAGATGATTAAAAATATTTTAACGGAAGCGGTACGGCAGAACGCTTCAGACGTGCATATTAAAGCAGGTGCGGTACCTGTATTAAGAATTGACGGCGTTTTGCACAAGCTAATTTTGCCTGCCGTTAGTGCAGAGGAGATTGCGTCGTTTGTTAAGCGCAATGGCGATAGCGGCATTGAAAGGGCAGAGATGGATTTTGCGTATGGTGATGAAGGTACGGAACGCTTTAGGGTGCACGCATACCTGCAAAGCGGCTTGCCAGCCCTTGCGGTGCGGCTTATAAAAAATACTGTGCCAAGTTTGCACGATTTAAACGCCCCGCCGCTGCTGAAAAAACTTGCTTTGCAGCGCAGCGGGCTGGTGCTGGTAACAGGTGCAACAGGCAGCGGCAAAAGCACTACTTTGGCGGCGATGCTTGAAACCGTTAACCAAAACAAAAGCGCGCATATTATTACGCTGGAAGACCCCGTGGAATACCGCTTTATAGAAGCAAAAAGCATAATCAGCCAGCGTTGTATCGGCATTGATACGCCGGATTTTAGCAGCGGTTTGCGTGCAGCGCTGCGCGAGGACCCTGACGTTATTATGGTTGGCGAGCTGCGTGACATGCAAACTATTGCCGTTGCCGTAACGGCGGCGGAAACCGGGCATTTGGTGCTGGCAACGCTGCATACGCGCAGCGTAATATCGGCACTGGCACGCATGGCGGATTTCTTTCCGCCGGAAAAGCAGCAGCAAATACGTTCGCAGTTGGCGGATAATTTGCAGGGCGTAGTGGCGCAGCAGCTGGTGCCAGCTTACAGCGGCGGCCGCACGGCGGCGTTTGAGGTTTTGGCAGCAGTGCCTGCGGTGCGCAATTTAATACGCGATGATAAAGCGTACCAGCTGGCAAGCTATTTGCAAAGCGGCAGGCAGCAGGGCATGCAGTGCATGGATTACGCTTTGGCGGAACTTGTAAAAGGCGGCAGCATAACGCGCCAGACGGCGGAAGCCTACGCTTTTGATTTGGATCTTTTACATAAGTACTTGTTGTTAAAATAAAAAACTGCATCTTTAGGTTATTGAACTAACTTAAAGGTGCAGTTTTGTTTTTTGGTTATTTTATCAGTTTTGCTATATCGTCATCATTTGGCGTTACATAATAGGTGGTTTGATTGGTATAAATAACAAAGCCTGGTTTAGCGCCGCTGGTTTTTTTAACAAATTTACGCTGCGTACAGTCCACAGGTATGTTGCTGCCTCCGCGTGCCTTGCTGAAATATGCTGCCAGCGTGGCAGCGGTTTGTACGTCCTCATCACTCGGCTGCGGAAGGGTGGTTTTTAAAATAACGTGCGAACCGGGTATGTTTTTGGTGTGAAACCATAAATCGGCTCCGCTGCCGATGGAAAAAGTAACGTAATCATTTTGCTTGTTGTTTTTGCCGATGTATAAAGTGGTATCGGAGTTAAGCCTAATCTGCATAGGGGTGGATTTAGCCTGCGGCATTTTGTTTTTTGTGGTTTTAACGGAGATGAAACCTGCGGCGGCAAGTTCCGCCTTGATTTCAGCAACTTCGGCGCGGGTTTGCACAAGTTTCAGCGCAATATCAATGCTGCCAAGGTATTCCACGGCTTCTTCCGTCAGTTTCAGCTGTTCTTTAATCTCCGTCTGCGCACGTTTTAGCTTGGTGTAACGTTTGTAGTATTTTTGCGCGTTTTCGTTGGCGGTTAAATCGGGCGCTAATTTTACGGTCAGCGGCGTGCCGTCGTAAATATTTTCCAACGTACATTCGCTGCATCCTTTTTGTATGCGGTACAAATTTGCCATCAGCGTATCGGCAATAATGCGCTGCTGTTCCGCGTCTTCGGCGGCGGCAAGCTCATCTTTAAGCAAACCGGCTTTTTTGTTCAGTTTTTCGGTTTCGGCGCTGACGGTTTTTGCCAAAAGTTCCTGCTCTGGTAAAAGCACCGGCGTTAGGCTTTGGGCAAAGGCAACGGCGCTGTTTAAGTTTGCAAACTCTTTTGCGGTTTCTCCATCGGCAAGCTGCAAAGGCTTAAAAGGCAGTACGGTTTTAACATTGTTGGTTCGTGTAATAACGGCGTAAACCGGTGCAGCGCCTGTTTTAGCGGCGTGCACATTTTTCTGTAAGGCGGCGATAGTACCGGCAAGTTCTGCGGCGTTATCATCAGTAATGCCGGTATCAGCGTTAATGCCTGCTGCTTTTAAAAGCTGCGCAGCTGTGTATTGCCCAATGCCGGTGGTAGCGGCTATTAACGCTTTCTGCGGCGCAAGCGGCAACTGGCGTGCGGCTGCGGCAATGCCTTTGGGGGAGGAAGTTAAAATATTAAGCCCATTCTGCGGCGGAGGGGCAACATAGGGCAGGCCTGGTAAAATTTGGCGGTAGCTGTTTAACGCCTTGCCGATATGTTTAAGGCTGTCTAAAATAACGCCGTCGCTAACAAAAATAATGTTGGCGTTTTTGCCGGTCAGTTCAAAAATCAGCTGTTTGCTTATAATCTGCCGCGCGCTGCCGATGCTGCTGATTTCCATAGTGATTACGCGGTCCAGCCCGTTTTGTTCTATTTTGGTAATGCGGCCTTCTTCCAGGTGCTTGCGCAGCAGCATGCAAAAAGCTGGCGGTGTATCGGGGCGTTCCGGCGTCTTATCTGGCATGTATAAATAAGGCGAGCCGCCGGAAAAATCAGCCGTCAGCGGAATAACGGCGCTATCTGTTTTTATCAGCAGCAGCAGGCAGCTTTTGTTGGGCATAAAAACCTTGTAAACTTTGCCGCCGGTAAGTTTTTGCTGTAATTCTTCAGCAAGTATGTTTATGGTAATACCTTCTAAATTCACGGAAATTCTCCTTTTTGCTTTAAAAATTTGCGTTTTTCGTTTGCTTATGAGGTCAGAATAAGGTATAATAA
>DXVZ01000108.1 GCA_019417125.1 Phascolarctobacterium sp. | reverse complement strand
ATTTTTTACATTGGATTTATATCCCTGTTACTATCAAATATATAAAAGAATATACTATTTTTAGTAATATATTGGGTAATATCGTTTATGCTATTATTGTAGTTATAATAAGTTTAATTACCATTTTGTTAATTAAAAAAATACCAATAATCAAACACTTAGTTTAAAATACCTGCTAAAATGGCAGGTATTTTTTATACATAAACGTACAGCGCATACAGCGCCGCTAAAAATATCAGGTTGTCAACCGTAAAAATGGCAAGGTACTGACGCCGCAAATGCGGATATTTTGCAGCTACCTGTTTGTAAGAAATAAGGCTTGCCATGGACGCAATCAGTGTGCCCAGCCCGCCGATATTGGTACCGATAATGAGCGCGGTATAGTTATCACTGTAACCGGAAAGCAGCATCGCCGCAGGCACGTTACTTATAACCTGGCTGACGGCAATGCTGATTAAAACTTCGTTTCCTGCCAAAATACTATTGATAAAATCGTGCAGACTGGCAACGTGGTTCATATTGCCGACGAAAATAAAAAAGAATACAAAAGTCAATAAAAGCGAATAATCAATCTGCGTAAACAGTTTTTTATTTTTGTACAGCAGCGCCGCCGCAACAACGGCCAAAAGCACCAGGTGCGGTACAAAATGCGCAACAGTCAGCACGCACAAAGTAAACAGCGCCAGGTAAAAATACACCGTACGCTTATCTTTTAGGCGTTCCGTTTTAATGTCCAGCTGCAAATGCTCTTCAGGGTAAAATACCAGCACAATCAGCGTCAGCATAAAAGCGGCAAGCCCGGTATACAGCCACATCAGCTCTAAAAAATTATGCACGCCCATGCCGGAAAGCGAAAACAAATACAAATTCTGCGGATTGCCGATAGGCGTAAACATGCTGCCCAAATTTGCCGCTATCGTCATCAGCGTTACAGTGCCGCAAATTTTGTCCGTCAGGTTTATCATTTCCAAAATCATTATGCCAAAGGGCACAAAGGTAATCAGCGAAACGTCGTTGGTAATGAACATGCTGCCGATAAAGCACAAAAATATCAGTGTAAACACAATGCCGCGCCGCGTTTTTACTTTAATTAAAATGCGGCTGCCGATAAACTGCAAAAAGTTCTGCCCGCGCAGACCTTCGATAATCAGCATTAAACAAAACAGCATGATGAGCGTATTAAAATCAATATAGCGCAGATAGTTTAAACTTGGCGGCTCAATTAAACACGAAAGCAGCGCCAGCACCAGCGAAACGCTTAAAACAACGTCGCTGCGCAGATAGTTTTTTATTTTGGCAAGCACTATGCACAACGCCTTTCTGTAAAAGCAAATTAAATTATTAAACATTGTAACATATTTTACAGGCACTGCAAAAGGTTTTAGTAAATTTTTGCTGCAAAACTTTATTTTGTGTTTTATTTGCCGACGTTTGTTGACACAATGCTTGGGCGGCGTTACACTAATAGCAATATACTAAAATAAAACGGCACTGTAAGTGATGCCGTTACAAAATTATTTTGCTTTGGAAAGGGAAAGACTATGAAGAAAAACGCATCTGCAAAACTTATGCTCAGCAGCGCCATGCTGATTTTTGGCACGCTGGGCGTTTTTACCCGTAATATTAATGTTACCAGCGGCGAGTTAGCGCTGTACCGCGCGGTTTTGGCGGCAATTCTCATTGGCGTTTACATGGTGTTTATTAAAAAAGAAGGGCTTAATTTAAAAGAAGCAGGGCGCGAGCTGCCTCTGCTCTTGGCTTCCGGCATCGCCATGGGCATTAACTGGATTTTGCTGTTTCAGGCTTACCGTTATACCACCATTTCGGCGGCGACTTTAAGCTACTATTTTGCGCCTGTTATTGTTACCGTGGCTTCGCCGTTTTTATTTCACGAGCGTTTAACTGCCAAACAGATTATCTGTTTTGTAATGTCCACGCTGGGGCTGGTGCTGATTATCGGCATCGGCAGCGACGAAACCGTTACCGGCATCACCGGGATTTTGTTTGGGCTGGGCGCGGCGGTGTTTTATGCCGCCGTTATTTTGCTGAATAAATTTATTAAAAACGTTGCCGGTATGCAGCGCACTATTTTGCAGCTGCTGGCGGCAATGGTTACGCTGCTGCCATATGTAGCGTTAAGCAGCGGCTTTAATTTAGGCGGCCTGGATACGCTCGGTTGGGCGTGCCTGCTGACGGTCGGCTTATTCCATACCGGCGTTACCTACTGCCTGTATTTTTCCGCACTGAAAGATTTAACAGGCCAGGAAGCTGCTATTTTAAGTTACATCGACCCGCTGGTGGCAGTAATTATTTCCGTACTTTTACTGGGCGAACCGATGACGCTGACGCAGCTTATCGGCGGCGCGCTGATACTGGGCTTTACTTTGTGGAACGAAAAAGCGTAGTTTTACAATAATAAAAATATAGAAATATACTTCTGCGGCTCGGCAAAATGCTGTGGCTCCATCTATTCCGCCCGGGCTGTGCAGCCGGGCTCTCAAAAAATAGTAACCTAAATTTAGCCGCCACATTTTTTGACTCTCACCTTAAAGCCATCTCTATGTTTATGCAAGATTTATAATAAATAATAAACCCGCCGCGTAAAACGGTGGGTTTAAGTTTATATTATGCAATTATCCCCAAAAACGCACATATAAAATTATCTTGTTAGCAGCCACTTTATCCCTGCGGCACTGCGCTTAATAATATCGCGGTAATGCCCGCCGGGGTTAAGTTCGTAAAAGGTATCAACGCCAAGGCAGCGGTAGTGCGCAGCCAGTTCTTCTGTACACTGCTGCACGGTTTTAAGGTACTGGTTACGTGTGCGTGCCTCCTTATCGCCCAGTGAAAGATATAAATGCTGCGGCGTTTTTCGCATTGCGTTTTGCAGGGCAAAATCCTTAAAGCCTGGGTACCACAGCGAACCGCTCATACTCGCAGCGCGGCTGAATAAATCCGTTTTGTACAATGCGTACACTGTAAACAACCCCGCCAGTGAATAACCGGCAAGACCGCGCCATAAAACACCCTTTAGCTGTGCTTCTGCCTGCGGCATAACCTGCTGCGTTAAAAATTGCAGGTAAGCGTCTGCGCCGCCGGTGAACATCTCGCTGTACTTAAACAAACTGCCTGCCGTCCACGGCGAAAGCTCCGCCTCCCAGTTCAAGCCGCTGATTGTTACCAGCGTAAAATCAGGGCAACCGCCTTTTTGAATTTGCGCATAAACATCGCCGCCATCGTCGTTGTAAGTTGTCAAATAAATTACCGGCATGTTTTCCGCCATGGCGGGATAAACCGTTATTTTTTTGTTATCCATAGTAAATGTAAACATAGTACGCCTCTTGTTGCTGATAGTTTTTCAAATATTATTTTAGCATTTTTTATAGATTAGTTGAATTAAATTATTAACGACGAAAGATTAAGCGCTTTTAAAAATTAAAATTAAATTTTGATATTAAATATGATGTTATAAAGATACCACATATAATATTGTTGTTGAAAGGTGGTTAGCCCGTAGGGCAAATATAAAAAGGCTTATGCTTATAAAATTGCAGAATATTTAAGTGAGTTTATTGATTTAATAAGCAAGGAGTAAACAAACGGTAAAACCGTGAAAGATGGCAAACAGCAAAAACCGGCAGCCGATTTTTTACATCAGCCGCCGGTTTAATTTTTAGGGTTTAATATATTTGTTTTTACTGCGCTGGCTTATTTACCAAAATAAGCAGCGATGGTTTTCATTCTTTCAATTTGATTTACATGGAACGGGCAACGCCTGTCGCAGTGGCCGCAGCCGATGCAGTCCGAAGCTTTTTTATCAAGTTTTGCGTAGTGGTCTGCCGCCATGCTGTCGCCGATAACCGCCAAATCGTAGTATTTGTTGATTAAGCCAATATTTAAGCCCGCCGGGCAGGGCTGGCAATGGTTGCAGTAAACGCAGGTGCCAGTAACGTCCTTCGGCGTAAAAGTGCCAATAACGGAATAATCGCGTTCTTCAGCAGAAGCGTTGAAGAAACCCAGCAGCTGTTTAACGTCAGCCGTGTTGTGAAAGCCGGGCAGAACGGTAAGCACGCCCGGTTTATCCAGCGCGTACTGAATGCACTGGTACGTTGTAAGCGCTTTGCCAAACGGAGAAGTATCGGCGTTTAAAAGCTGTCCGCCGGAAAACGGTTTCATAACCGAAATGCCGACGCCTTCCGCTTCACAGCGGCGGTAAAGCGCCATACGCTCGCTGGCGCTGCCGTTGGCATAATCTCCCTTTTGGTAATCGTAACCTGCGTTAATGGAAAACATCAGCTGGTCAACAACGCCGGTGTCCAAAATCGTTTGCACAACAGAAGGCGTATGCGACGAAAGGCCGATGTTATGCACAACGCCCTGTTCTTTCAGGCTTAAAATGTAATCCAGCACGCCGTTTTTGCGGTACTTGTTCCAGTCGCTTTCGGTATCCAGGCAATGAATAAAGCCGAAGTCGATGTAATCGGTTTCCAGCTCGCGCAGCTGCCAGTCTATCTGGCGTTTAACGGTGTCAAGATTGGTCGTCCAGCCGTATTCGCCAGTTTCGTAATTAGCGCCAAAGTGCACCTGGTAAAACATTTTTTCGCGCACGGAAGCAAAAGCTTTAGCGGCGTAGCCAAATGTTGGCGCAGCAGCCGTAGCAAAATCCATGTAGTTAACGCCGTTTTCGTAAGCGTAAGTTAAAGCAGCAACGGCTTCTTTTTCCGGCGTTTCGCAGATATAGCTTGAGCCCAAACCGATAACGCTAATTTTCGCGCCGGTTTTAGGGTGTGTTCTGTATTCCAACTTATCCCCTCCCGATAAGTGATGAATTTTTGGTTACGCAATAAAAGACAGGAAGTAGGCTTCCGCTTCTTTAACAAGGGCGGTAATGTCGTTGCCGTCTTTGTCGATAACCGGTTCTTCTACCCAGCTGCCTTTAACGCCACTTCTGTCATACGGGCCAAAGTAATAGCACAGCTCCGCGCAGATATCTACGCCATAGCTTTTTTGCAGCAGCCAGGAGTTGTAGCTTTCCAGCATCGCCGCCAGCGGCAAGCCGTTTTTGGCAACGCCGTCGTAAATACTGAAATCTTTAACATGCAGCGGGCCCATTTCCCTGTACAGCGGCGCGCTGTCGATAAGCATCTGCTTTTCTTCTTCGGTCAGCGACTCGGGGTCTTCCATCAGCGCGGTGTTTTCCAAAACCTGTTCCACTGTAGACATGCCGGAAAGAATTGCCAGCACGCCTTCCTGTTCTGCAGCAAAACGCAGTGCCCATGCGGCAGGGGTCATGCCAGGGCGTTTAGCCTGCATCTGTTCAAACAGCGCTTTGGGCGGATGAGCCAGCAGGCCGCCTTTAACCGGTTCCATAATGTTAACCAGTTTGCCGTGGCGGCGGATAACGTCGTAGCAGTTTTTAGCCTGTACCCAGGCTGCGGAATAATCGTAATAGTTAAAGGCAATCTGCACAAAGTCAACATCGGGGTGTTCCGTTAAGATGCGGTCCAAAATTTCCGGAGCATCGTGGAAGGAAAAGCCTAGGTGTTTAATTTTGCCTGCTTTTTTATATTCGCCTAAAATTTCAAAGGCGCGGTTAGGCACGGCATTGTGGTCGTAAAAGAAGCTGTTTAAATTGTGGACGAGGTAGTAATCAAAAAATTCTACGCCGCAGTTTTGCAGCTGCTCGTTAAAAATTCTTTCCACATCGGCTTCGCTTTTAATCGCCCAGGTAGGCAATTTAGTAGCAAGCGTAAAGCTCTCGCGCGGGTGGCGTTCTACCAGCGCTTTGCGGGTAAATTCTTCGCTTTTGGCGTTATGGTAAACATAACTGGTATCAAAATAGGTGTAGCCTTTTTGCAAAAACGTATCTACCATTTCGCAGGTCTTTTCCAAATCAACATGTTCGGGGTTATCGTCAAGCAAAGGTAAACGCATCATGCCAAAGGCAAGTTTCTTATTCTGCATAAAAAATCCCTCCTTGTCAATTTTATCATATCGTTGGAGTTAAGACTGCGTCAATAAGTTTTTATAAATTTAAGCGCACCTGGTAAAAGTTAAAGCCCTGCAAATTTGCAGGGCTTTGGTGTTATGCCGTCAGCTCGCTTAAACACTCTATAATTTTTTGCAGGGTTTTAACCGTTTCTTCAAGCGGCAGGGCTTTGGTTTCGTCCCATACCATCTGCGGCAGCAGCGGTACGTGTACAAAGCCGGTTTTTACCGGTGTGCCGTTAAAGTGGTGCAGCGCCGTGTAAAAAATATCGTTGCATATATAGCCGCCTGTAGAGTAACCAAGATGTACGCGGCAGCCAGTGTTTTGCAGCTGCGTTACCATTTGGTGCACAGGTATGGTGGCAAAGTATGCCGCTGGCGCGCCGGGCACAACGGGCTCGCCCCAGGGCTTGGCGCCTTTGTTGTCTTCTAACAGCGCATCGCGCAGATTAACGGCAACGGCATCAATGTGCAGCCTCGTTGTGCCGCTGTCCATGCCCGTCATTAAAATAAAGCCGGTCTTTAGGCGCTCTGCTTCTTCAATCAGCAGCCGCCCTGCCGTGCCGTAAATGTTGGGCAGGCGCATTTTTATGATGCTGAAATTGCCAATTACATCCGGCAGTTCCTTAACAGCTTCCCACGAGGGGTTGATGGTATAATGCGCAAACGGGTCAAAACCCGTTAACAAAAGTTTCTTCATATAAACAGCAGGTTATTTTGCCAAATGGTAGATTTTTTCCATATCGTCGATGTTCAGCGTTTTAAAGCCGCCGATGGTGCGGGTGTTTTTAAAGCTGCATTTATAGGCAAGCTCTTTAATCTGTCCGTCAGTCAGGTTAATATCCATATCGCTGATTTTCACCGGCATACCAATGCTCTTAAAGAATGCTTCCATAGCTTCAATGCCTTCAAGGGCAATTTTTTCTTCCGCACCGGCGGTGTAAGGAATGCCGAAAACATTAACGGCAAGCTGCGCAAACCGCGCTGGGTTAGCAGGCATTACATAACGCGCCCAGCTGCCCCATACTGCCGCCAAGCCAGCGCCGTGCGCGATATCGAACATGCCGCCGAGTTCGTGTTCCAGCTGATGGCAAGCCCAATCGCCCAGAGTACGGTCGCCAGTAATATCGTTGTGCGAAAACGTGCCGCTCCACATAATTTCGGCGCGCGCGTCGTAATCGTCCGGCTTTTTAAGCGCAATTTTTACGTTGCGCATAACGTTTTTAATCAGCGTTTCGGCAATGCCGTCCGTAAGGTTAAGCTGCCCAACGCCCGGTTTGGTAAAAAAGCGTTCCAGGCTGTGCACAATAATATCCGTGCAGCCGCTTGCCGTTTGGTAAGCCGGCAGGGTGTAAGTCAATTCCGGGTTCATAACGGCAAATTTGCAGTACGCATAAGGCGAATACGCGCCGCGTTTCAGCCAGCCGTTTTCATTGGTGATGATGCTGGCGTTGCTCATCTCGCTGCCTGCCGCCGCAATGGTCAGCACCGCACCGATAGGCATGCACGCCGCCGGCGCTTTGCCGGTGTAGTAATCCCACACGTCGCCTTCATTAGTCAGGCCATAGCCGATAGCTTTGGCACTGTCGATAACGCTGCCGCCGCCGACCGCCAAAATAAAATCAATCTTTTCTTTGCGCCCAAGTTCAATGCCTTCGTAAACTTTGCTGAGGCGTGGGTTCGGCACAACGCCGCCCAGTTCAACATAGCCGATGCCAGCTGCGTCCAATGACGAGCAGATTCTATCAATAAGCCCGGACTTTTTGGCACTGTGCCCGCCGTAATGAATTAAAACCTTGTCTGCGTGCTGTTCTTTGCACAGTTCGCCCACGCGGGCTTCGGTACCGCGCCCGAAAATTACTTTAGTCGGTGCTAAATATTGAAAAAATTCCATTTGGTTCAGCTCCTTTCATCTTATATAATAATGGTACGCCAAAAGCCGCGCGATGTAAATATAAATAAAAAAGTTTTACATCGGGCAGGCGTTTATAAAAAAACGGCGAAGATAATTATATTGTAGAATTTTTACGGGAGGTTTTACTATGCAGGGTATTCAGTAAATTTTGCTAAATACAGCGTATTTATGTTTTTGCTCACCTTTTTCATTCGTTATATTATCCTTGCCAAGTTATCTTATAGGAATTTTCATATGCTTGTATGTCCGCATTCCCTAGATTATATTGACAATCCGTTCCTTAATACAGCGTTATAGTCAACACTCAAAGTATATTGAAGGTTCTGTAGCTTCTTTTTATCGCTATCCCCAAGATTCATAGCCATCTACAAGTATTGCTGTAGTTGTGCGAAAGTTGGTAATTCGCCTCCCGTTATACTATCGTTTTTGTGTGACTCACAAATATCGCGGACTATTCCTGCTTGGTTATCCATAATCAAATGACAGTTGGAATACCTATGTAAAAGCTATGATACCCCTGTTTGTTTAAAAACACTGGAGAACTGCAAATGACGTATATATCCGTAAAAAATTAAAGTAAAGAAAAGTAAAAATATGGCAATATTTTCAAAGTAAGTAAACAATATAGACCTTCCACGTTGATAACGCTATCAAAGAGCAAACTGTTTTATGGCGAAGCGAGTATGCTGCCCAGCGCAAAATTTTAGGCTTTTCAAAATTTCTGCGGAACAGTGCAATCAAAAGTTAATTCTTGTAAATAGCACGTCTCATTAAGTGAGGATAAATGATACCTACAGATAATATAAACTAACGTCTAGTGGTAGATAAAGAACACCCACAGACACATGTATTTTATTACTATGTTAAATATCAGCACACATCATTCATATCAAAAAAAGAAAGTCAATAAACAGAACAAAAAGTTACGATAGATACCTAAAATAACAACTATATGTTTTACTTTGCATAGGTTTTATGGTACAATATGTAAAATATGTAAAGAGGAGGGAAATCCATGCCGGTGCACTGTAACCTATCAACGCTTATGGGCAAAAACCGTTTTTCAATTCAAGATGTTCATAAGCAAACAGGATTGTCACGAAATACTATTTCCAACTTATATAACGATAAGGCTACGCGTATCGATTATGAAACAGTAGAAAAGTTGTGTCAATTATTCAATTGTTCGCTCAATGAGCTGTTTGAAATATGTATTACTGTCGAAAAAGATGCTGATTGACCGAGCATTGGAGAATTTAAGATGAAGATCATATCGCTATTTAGTGGAGCTGGCGGATTGGATTTAGGTTTAATTCAAGCAGGTAACACTATAATTTGGGCTAATGATATTGATAAGGATGCTGTTGCAACCTACAAAGAAAATATTGGAGACCACATTGTTTGTGACGATATTAAAAATATTGATATCTCAACTTTACCAGACGCTGACGTTGTTGTAGGAGGCTTTCCTTGCCAAGGGTTCTCTCAAGCTAACATGCTAAGAACTCTCGAAGATGACAGAAATCAACTTTACCGTTTTTTCTACAGCAGCATCAAAATTAAGCAGCCTAAATTTTTTATTGCAGAGAATGTAAAAGGTATTCTCAGCCTCGGAAAAGGAGAAGCAATCAAGCAAATTGTGTCAGACTTTGAAACGGCTGGCTACATTACCTCTGTCAATCTCGTGAATATGGCAGACTACGGCGTTCCTCAAACTAGACAAAGAGTTATTATTATTGGTCAGCGAGTAGATTTAGGGAAAAAACTACGTTTTAGGTTTCCACAACCAACCAATTCAAAAAATGGTGAATTAGCTCATTGGGTTTCAATTAAGGAAGCAATCGACCATTTTCCTGATCCTGATAAAAATAATGATGTTCTCAATCATATTTATTCTGCGTACAAAGTTGAATATCGCAATTTTACTGGTCATAGAAAAACTGACCCTGACAAACCTTCTCCAACTGTCCTTGCACGGGGAAATGGAAAAGGAGGTGTTTGCGCTATCCCTCATTATAATGGGAAACGTCGATTGACAATCCGTGAAAGTGCAAGCGTTCAAACTTTTCCAGACGATTTTCATTTCGTTGGAACTATGAACTCATGTTATAGACAGGTGGGAAATGCCGTCCCAGTTTTATTTGCTCGAAAACTTGGAGATGAATTGATGAGACTAGAAAAGGAAGAAAATATATGAAGGTAGTATCACTTTTTAGTGGAGCAGGCGGACTTGATTTAGGTTTCAAAATGGCTGGACATGAAATTATTTGGGCAAATGATTTATATGAAGATGCTGTTAAAACCTATATATATAATTTAGGAGCTCATATTGTTTGCGAAGATATATCTAAAATTGACGCAGAAAAAATTCCAAAATGTGATATTATCATCGGAGGCTTTCCCTGCCAAGGTTTTTCTGTCGCTAACATGAAACGTCATGAAACAGATGAACGCAATGCGTTATACAAACAATTGGTCAGAGTGCTTGAAGCTAAAAAGCCAAAATTTTTTTTAGCAGAAAATGTAAAAGGTCTTACAAACTTATCTAAGGGCAGAGTTCTTCAAATGATTTTGAATGATTTTTCTGCAATCGGATATAAAGTAAGCTATAAAGTGCTTAATGCTGCAGACTATGGTGTAGCACAGACACGAGAACGTATAATCATTGTTGGTGTTCGTAATGATATCAAGTTTGAATACATTTTTCCTGCCCCGACCAACAGTAAAGATGGTAAAAATGGGTTGCCACAGTGGATAAGTGTTGGAGAAGTATTATCGGGTATTCCTGACCCCGATTTGCCGAATACTTTACCCAACCATGACTATTCAAAGTATAAGTTGAATTTTAATGGTTATCTTGGTCACAGAGTATTAGATCCCCAAAAACCAGCACCAACCGTAACTGCTCGAGGTGATAACAAAGGTGGAGTTGTAGTTCTTCCCCATCCAAATGCCCAGAGACGGATGACCTGTCGAGAACTAGCAACTGTACAGAGCTTTCCGTTGGATTATGTATTTTTTGGGAATCGTTCATCCGTATATAGACAAATTGGTAATGCTGTACCGCCATTACTTGGTTATGCTGTCGCCAATGTTTTTAATCAGTATAAGGGAAGTGAAAAATAGATGTTTTCAAAAGATTTTATCCCTATAAAACCTTTCCCGGATTTCAAATGGAAATGGGCTTGCTTGCAGTGTACTGAGGGTATCAACGATCCTGTAATTCTGTTAGGCGTTTTATTTCGTATGAGAAAATTGGAAGGAAAAAGATTAAAATATAGTTCAAAAGAATTTGGAGATGAACTTGTTGAACTGTCAAATGATATAAGTGACTCTATTGGTATTGATCTTGCTAGACGAACAGGCGAAAGAAATATTATTCGCAATTCTGGGCAATATTGGAAAGCCGTTGGTTTAATTCCTGATGATAGCCGAGGTTTTATCCGTCTTACCGATTTTGGTCGCCGTGTTGCTGATCACGATATTTCTCAAACAGAATTTTCTGCAATTACCATTCAAACATTTAAATTGCCAAACAACCATATCCAAAGTGCTGCTGAATGTTTGAATTGGGAAAGCCACAGTTTAATTATTTATCCTCTTAGAATTATTTTATCTGTGCTTGTAGAACTCAAAAAGCATGGGCAAGGTTACCTGACAACTGCAGAATTAACCAAAATTATTATACCGCTTTCCGGCTGTCATGCTCAAATTGAGGACTATGTGAATTTCATTCTTTGGTATCGTTCTAGCGAAATTACTATTACTGAATGGCCTAATTGTTGTGAGGGTGCAAATGATTTTCGCATTGCCAGAGAATACCTCTTGTTCCTTGAAAATTATGGTTATTTGGAAAAGATAGATGGAGTAGCGAGAGATGCTGAACAATATCACCTTAATGCTCTGATTGAATCAGAAATTGTTGAAATTCTTGCAACTCCAATTACTGACGCTTCACTGCAAATGATTCTTGAACAAATTCGTACAAGCGAAGTTGCATCGGAAGTAGAACGCAAAAGAGTTCAGAATTACAGAATAAGTCGCCCTAACCAAGCCAAATTTCGTCGTGATGTTCTCGCTGCTTGTCAGCGGTGCATTATTACGAATGTTACCATGCCAGAGGTACTTGAAGCCGCACATATTAAACCGTTTAAATATAACGGTGAAGATACTGTCGCCAACGGTTGGGCAATGAGAACAGACATTCATACCCTGTTTGATGCTGGTCATCTTCGCATTTCTGAAACAGGTGTCGTTGAATTATCTACAAGAGCAAGGATGGACTACGGTGCCACTATTCCGCCGAAAATTGTCCTTCCGGATTTCACTAATCGAGATTTTATCAGATGGCGTTGGGATAATTATAACGGCATATAAAGATAATGGCGTTTATAAAAAAACGGCGAAGATAATTATATTGTAGAATTTTTACGGGAGGTTTTACTATGCAGGGTAAAAAATATATAGCAGCCGCGCTGGTATGCGGCTTTATACTTGGCAGCAGCACAGCCCCAGCGCAGGCAAGCATTTTGGGCACCGTGCTGAAGGGCGGCGCTATCGGCGTACTGGTTAGCCAGTTTGACGACCAGCTTAACAGCGCCATTAACACCTTAACTGGCAAATACGCTGTCAGCAGCGATTACGCTACCAAGGTTGTGCCGGTCATCACCGTCGGCGACGGCAGCTACGCCGGTGCGGCGCAGGTAAGCGGACCGCACGCGCAGGTAGAAAAATGCAAGGCAGCCCTTTTAATCGAAGCCTCCTTTTTTGGCAGCTTCCGCGCCAAGGCGCTGATACCTATCGACAAAGTTGATATTACCGACGTTAACCGCGTACAGGGCGTCGGCGTATCGGCACAGATTGACGTAAAAATTTAATGGCGGAGAACGTTGTGACGGCAGAAGAATTTATCAAAAAGCTACAACTATATAAAAAAGAAACAGTGTTTAACCCTTGGCAGGATTATGACAAGGAGTGTGACATAGGCGAAGAAGCGCCCAAAATCCGTGCGGCTAACCTGCTGCGTTATTTACAGCTGCGGCAAAACGCGCACTTTTTATTTATCGCCGAAGGGCTTGGCTACCAGGGCGGGCATTTCAGCGGCATGGCGATGACCAGCGAGCGCATTTTACTTGGCAACCACCCAGACGTAAACCCGCAGGCAGTTCTGGGCAAGTGGAAGTACGAGCGCACCAGCAACCCAGTCAGCCCGCGCCTGAGCCGTACACAAAAACTGTACGGCTTTAACGAACCAACGGCGACGGTAATGTGGAATACCATTGCCCGTCATGGGCTTTCGCCTTATGACACGGTATTGTGGAATATTTTTCCGTTTCATCCCTATAAAGAAGGTAATATTCTAAGCAACCGCACGCCCACCGTCGAGGAGCTGGATGTTGGCATTGAATACGCAAAAATGTTAATGCAGCTTATTCCCGGCATGAAGGTTGTCGCCATCGGTCGCAAATCGCAGCAGACGCTTGGCAAATACGGCGTAGCATGCGAATGCGTGCCGCACCCCTCAATGGGCGGGGCAAATGCGTTTAAAGCGGCAGTAGCAGCGCTGTTTGCCGCACAATGCGGAGGCCAGCATGGTTAAAACAGAGTTTACGCGCGACCAAACTATCAACATTGCAGTAAAAATGGGCAAAATCCTTTTAAAAAGCGGTGCGGAAACCTACCGCGTGGAAGATACCATCTCGCGCTGCTGCCTGGCGCACGGCTACGAGGTTGACCCCTTTGTAACGCCAACCGTTATTATTTTGGGCAACGAGGACACCGACAGCTTTATCCGCGTCAGCCGCATCGGCTACCGCAGCACCAATTTAAGCCTTATCAGCGAAATGAACGCCATGTCGTACAATTTCGTCAAGTGGGACATGGGCTACGAAGAAACCTGCCATTGGCTGGATAAAAAATGGCGGCAGCCAGCGCCATACGGCAAATGGGCAGTGTGCCTGGCTTCCGGCATCGGTTCGGCGGCGTTTTCCGCCATGCTGGGCGGCAACAGCCATGACTTTATTGCAGCGTTTATTACTGGCGGCGCTGCAATGGTGGCGTTAAAGCAAATTGCCGGCTACCACCCCAGCGCCTTTTGGGAAAACGCGGTAGCAGGCGTGGTTATAGGCGCAGTGGCGCTTACCTGCTGCGCTTTAAGCGTGCAGTGCACAATGGAAAAAATCATCGTAGGCGCACTGATGCCCTTTGTACCCGGCGTAGCGTTCTGTAATGGGCTGCGTGACTACATGGCGGGCAACTTAATGAGCGGCAATTCGCGTATCGCCGAGGCGCTGCTGTTTGCGTCGTCCATAGCTATCGGCATAGCCTTTGTGCTGCGTGCCTGGTTCATCTGGGGGTGGGATTTATGGAAATTATAACCGCCTTCGGTTTTGCCTGCCTTGCCACAATGGCGTTTGCTGTCCTGTTCCAAGCCCCAAAAAAAATCGTACTGATTGACGGTGTTATCGGCGCTATCGGCTGGATAGTGTTTATCTACCTGCGGCATGAGCTTGGCTATACTTCGTTTGTGTCCAATTTTTGTGCCACCATCTCTCTTGCGCTTGCCAGCGAATTAAGCTCGCGTATCTTTAAACAGCCGGTAACAGTCTTTGTAATTCCCGGCATTGTGCCGCTTGTGCCCGGGCTGGGTATTTATCAAGGTATGTTTGCTATTATTAATAACGATTACAACAACGGCACTTCCATTCTGCTTACGGCAATGACAGACTCCGTCGCCATCGCTATCGGTGTAATGCTGGTTTCCAGCCTGTTCCGCGTGCTTAAAGTACGCCGTTTTATGCTGCAATACCGCCGTTCAAAACGGCAGATGGAATTAAAAGTTAAGGGTAAAAAATAACAAACAGAATGCAGAAAATAGTTTCTTTGCAATAAAAAAAGCGCACCTGCATACTAATGCAAGTGCGCATATTTACTGGTGATCCCGGGCAGATTCGAACTGCCGACCTACCGCTTAGGAGGCGGTTGCTCTATCCTGCTGAGCTACGGAACCAAATATCAGCTTATTAAGTTTACCACAATTTGCAGCGGCAGGCAATTACAAATTGTCCATCGCTCCCGGAGGCATGCTCCACTCAACCCTTACATCGGTGTTATACCATAATCTGCCCAAGCAGTTTTTAAAGTTTTCCAAACTGTCAAGCGGCATTAAAGTTTTGGTGGCAAACTGGCGGATGGTCTCACCCTCCGGCAAATCAAGCGTTAAGGGCTTGCTTAAAAATTCTTCTACCCTTGCCTTTGCTTCCGGAACGTCCAGCACAACATTAGCGGTTTTGGTTTCCGGGTCATATTCCACATAACCATAATGAGCATGGTGGTTTAACGTAACAGTAAATTTTTCCATAATGTACCTCCGTTCTGTATATTATAGCAACTTCTATGGAATTCCACAATAGCCTGCACCAATTAAAATAACGCCTTAGCATTTACTGGCAACCGCTTTCCGCGGATATTTAAAACAGATTTCACAAAAATTTTAATGTTAGCATTATCCAACAAATAATAATTATTATTGACAACTGCTGCTGCCTGTGCTAAAATCATTACTGTAAGCGGTTAAAGATGCCGCCAACAATAATTTTAAATTTTGTACTTTATGGAGGAATGAATAATGAAAAAATGGGTTTGCCAAGTTTGCGGCTATGTTTATGAAGGTGAAACTGCTCCGGAATACTGCCCGCAGTGCAAAGCTCCGGCTTCCAAATTTGTAGAAATGAAAGGTGAAATGACTTGGGCTGCCGAACATTTTGTAGGCGTTGCCAAAGACGTTCCCGAAGATATTAAAGAAGACCTGCGCGCTAACTTTAACGGCGAATGCAGCGAAGTAGGCATGTACCTTGCTATGAGCCGCGTTGCTTTCCGTGAAGGCTATCCGGAAATCGGCCTGTACTGGGAAAAAGCTGCTTTTGAAGAAGCAGAACATGCTGCTAAATTTGCTGAACTGCTCGGCGAAGTTGTTACCGACAGCACCAAAAAGAACCTTGAAATGCGCGTAGAAGCTGAAAACGGCGCAACCGCAGGCAAAACCGACCTTGCAAAACGCGCTAAAGAACTCGGCCTTGACGCTATCCATGACACCGTTCATGAAATGGCTCGTGACGAAGCCCGCCACGGCAGAGCTTTTGCAGGTCTTCTTGCCCGTTATTTCAACAAATAATTTAACAGTTATTTAAGCGATAAGCAAAAGAAACACCTGTTGCCATAAGGCAGCAGGTGTTTTTGTTTTGCCGTTAGCACGGATAATAGTTGATGACCATAAATTTTGCCATTACGTTTTTATTATTAATGTAAGTATGGTTAACACTAGAATTGAATACCAGCGAATCGCCCTCGTTCAGCGTATACAGCGCGGCATCTGTTTTAATTGAAAGTTCGCCTTCGATGACGTAAATATATTCCTGCGCTTTAGGCGAATGACCGATGGATGTATTGCTGGCACCCGCGTCAAGTTCGCAGTAAAAAAGCTCAAAGTTCCGCTCCTGCGCGCTGCTGAAATAACAATAAATGCGGTAAGCATCAGTATCTCCGTGCTGCATGGCAGTATCTGCCTTGCGCACCACTGTTCCGGCAGGCTCTTCAAACTCCATCAGGCGCGTAAAGGGTATGCTCAGCCCGTTGGCAATTTTCCAAATGGTATTTATCGTCGGGTTGCTGCCTCCCTTTTCAATATCCGACAAAATCGCCTTGCTGATGCCGGACATTTTGGCGAGCTGCCCAAGCGTTAAGCCGCGCTCCGTGCGGAGTTTATTTAAGTTTTGCCCGATAATTCTGCCTAAATCCATAAAAGTGCTCCTTCAACAGTTGACAAATAAACCGGACGGTCGTAAAATATATTTGACGATAGTTCGGTAAATCTTACAATCAGTTCAATTTATTTTCTTTATTATATGCAAAACAGCTTTATAAATCAATAATTAATCCGCAGTTAAGCGCTGCTGATAATAAATTTGCCGAGGGGGCTTTATTTATGGAAGAAACTTTAACGCGAGAAAAAGCATGGGCACTGCTTTGCGAATTTACAGCTACGCCTGCTTTAAGAAAGCACGCCTTACAGGCAGAAGCTGCCATGCGCCATTTTGCCGTGCTTTATGGCGAGGATGCCGATGTTTGGGGCAACGCAGGCCTGCTGCACGATTTTGATTACGAAAAATTTCCGGAAGAGCATTGCACCAAGGCTGCCGAAATTATGAAGGAACGCGGCATCAGCGATTTTTACATTCACGCTGTATGCAGCCACGCCTATGGGCTTTGCAGCGATGTTAAGCCTGAAAGCAATCTGGAAAAGGTTTTGTACACGATTGATGAGTTAACCGGGCTTATCAATGCGTTGTGTTTAATGCGCCCGTCCAAAAGCGTTTTAGATTTAGAGGTTAAATCCGTTAAGAAAAAGTTTAAAGATAAATCCTTCGCTGCCGGTGTTAACCGCGAAATTATTAAAAACGGCTGCGAAATGTTAGGCAAACCTTTAGATGACGTTATTAAAGAAACCATCGAAGGCTTAAAGGAACATGCCGCTGCTGTCGGACTAAAAGGAAATTTATAAAGAAATGCCGCGCCCGCAAAATGTAGGCGCGGTTATTTTTTTATCAATCGTCATCTTCTTGTTTATCTTTTGCTGCGTCATTGGCGTTGGCTACCGGCGCCCATTCGCGTAAAAGCTGGGCGCAAGCATTAGCATAGCTGCCTGCATCGCCAAAACCTGCTGCGTAGGCATCCTGGTTATAAACGGTTAAAAGCTGCACATCCTCGTAATACAGCGTCGCGCTGCTGCCGTTGTCGTACACAATAAAGCGGTACGGGTCAACCGGCCCGCGCTGGCGTGCCACATACAGCGAACCTGCCAGCATATACGCGCGGTATTCAGGTTTATCGTTGCCCACCTTTTGGGTGATGTTAAAACTCCAGTCGCCTTCGTGAACGGTTGCCATGCCGTCTTCATGCACAGTAATGTCCGGGTGCGGGTCTAATTTTTTAATCTGCTTCATAACTCGTTTCAGGCGCTCTTCCGGTTCCGGGTGGCTGCTGAACAGACCGTAGCCAGGGTTGCCTTTTTCCTGCGCCAAATCTTCTAGTTTGTTAATAGTCAGCACCATGCTGTACGGATTATAGCCTGCTTTAACGCACAGGTTAAAACCTTCTTTATCGGCGCCGCGTTCATCGGTACGGCTGTAACCAGCCGCCAGTGCCTGCGATGCCAACCCCGTCAGCCCCAAATCGCCCTTGGTGGCAACGGCTAACAGCAGCGTGGTTAACAACTGTTTTTCAATTTGGTGAACGGTGTGCTTTTCAACAATGTGGCTTACTTCGTGCCCAAGCACGCCCGCCAGTTCGGAATCGCTCGGCATATAATCAATAAGCCCCCTAAACACATACACAAAGCCGCCTGGGCACGCCAGCGCGTTTACCTCATCGCAGTTCAGCACTTTAAAAGTATATTCCAAATCCTGCCTGTCGCTGACGGCCACCAGGCTTTGGCCGATACGGTTAACGCGCTCCTGCAATTCATAATCCTGCACCACGCCGTACTGCGCTTCCAGCGCCATGGCGGTTTCGCGGCCCATGTCAATTTCCTGCTGCTTGCTGATAATCCCTGCTTCGGCAGGCAGCGCCGCACCCACAAACAGGCATACGGCAAACAGCAGGCTGCCGAATAGTTTACAAACGTTTTTCAATGCCATTTATATCTCCCCTTTTGCGTGCATAGCGGCAATTTCTTCCGGGCTGTAGCCGATGCCCTCCAGCACCTCTTGCGTATGTTCGCCTAAGTACGGCGCGCGGCGGTTAATCGCCCCAGCCGTATCCGACAGCTTAATGGCAGATTTCACATAAGTATAATCGCCCAAATCTTCTTTTTTAGTAACAAGCATCTGCGATTGCTCCTGCGTCAAGTCGCTGTCCAAAGCCTCCTGCAAGGTGCGGACAGGCGTTACGCAAAATTCTTCCCTGCCGATAAGTTCCAGCCATTCCGCCTGCGTTTTCTGTGCAAAAGCGGCGGCAAGTTTTGCCTTTAGCTCTGCTGAATGTTCAAAATCAAACTGGCGGCTTTCCAGGTCCGGCAGGTTCAGCAGTTCACACATCTTTTTCCAAAACTTGGGCTCTATGGTGCCGATGCTTAAATAACGCCCGTCCTTAGTTTTATAAACCGTGTAATAATGCGACGCCGTACGCCCGAAAGACGGCATTCCGGTTTCGCGGCAGCCAATAACGCTGCTGATACCGGTAATTTCACTGCTGATAGCAGCGCTGTATAAATCAATATTTACAGCCTGGCCTTTGCCGGTACGCTCGCGTGCCAGCAGCGCCAGCAAAATGCCGCTGATAGCGTTTAAGCTGCCGCCCAGCGCCGCCACCTGCACAGAGGGCACGCTGATGTCCGTTCCGTCCTCCTGCGCCGCTACGCCAGCCAAGCCAATGACGTTTAAATCGTGCGAAGGCATATGCTTGTATTTGCCTTCCGGACCAAAGCCGGTAATAGAACAATAAATAAGGCGCGGGTTAATTTTGCTGACGGTTTCGTAATCCAGCCCCAGCATTTTTAAATAGCCCGGGCGGAAGCCTTCCAAAAATACATCGGCATCTTTTAACAGGCGCAGCAGCACTTCGCGCCCTGCCGGTGTTTTTAAATTAACGGTTACGCCGCGCTTATTGCGGTTCAGCATTAAGTGCCAGTAGCTCATGCCCGCTTTTTTAGCCGGCGTAAAGCCGCGCGTAACGTCGCCTTTAACGTCCTCCACCTTTATTACGTCGGCGCCAAAATCGCCCAGCGTCATGCCGCAAAATTGCCCCGGCAGCCATTTACTAAAATCTACAACTTTTATTCCTTCTAAAGCCTGCATAATTATTACTCCTTTGTACAACAAACAATAATATTTTATAT
>DXVZ01000107.1:3815-11851 GCA_019417125.1 Phascolarctobacterium sp. | reverse complement strand
GTATAAATATAAACTATATCTAATCAAGAAGGGTGGTTCAATTATGAAAAAAACCTTAGCAGTCTTAGCTATTACCGCAGGATTATTTGCAGCTCCGTTCGTTTCTGACCTTGGCAGCATTGCCGAAGCCAAACCTATGCCGCCGCGCCCAGCAGCACGTGAAAGACTTGTGCCGCAGCAGGTACGCATAGACCGCGAGGTCAACGCTATCAGCGCCCGTTATAACATCGCTGAAGAAACGGTTGAATCATTTTACAACGCAGGCTGGGGCTTTAAAGAACTGCGCAAAGCAGCTTTTCTGGCATACGCCAGCGGCAAAGATATGGGCACCATTTTGGACATGAAAGCCGACAACAGCTGGCCGCGTATTGAATATAAACTGGGGCTTACCCCTAACGACATTAAAGCAGCGCATCAAAAGAACGATGCGGCTTATTTAAAAACCGTACTGAATATTGACGAAGGCACGAGCCTGCCGCTGCTGCAGCAGAACTACGGCATGAAAGACGTTGCACACGCTGCACTGATGGCAAAATATTGCAGCAGCACTCCGGAGCAGATTGTAGCAATGCACAATCCGCCCGCAATGAACTGGGACGCAGTAGCTTCTCAGCTTGGCATCAGCTATGAACAGATGTATGAAGTGCGCGCTGACCTTGAAAAACTGAAACCCTAAAACTAAAACGGCTTTATAAAGCTAAAAGAGAAGGTTCTCATTGAACCTTCTCTTTTTATTTGCCTGTTCAGGCTTTTTCTTTTTTGTTTTTGTATACAAAGTAATAAAAAGGAACGGCATAACACCGCCCAGCGCCGTGGCAAAACCAACGCCCATGGTAGAAAACGCGATAATGCGCGTAATCCATGTTAAAAAGCCAACTTCGTAGCCAATAAAATTGCCGAAAGCCTCTTTGGCGTAAATATACGGGCCGCCGTTATCTTTAAACAGGCCGCTCGCTTCAGCAAAGCAAAAAGTCATCGCCAGTACCAGCAGCATGTCAAAAACAAGCACGCCCAGGCTGGCAGGGCCGATAACGCTCATAGCGTTGTTTGGCAAAAGAAAAATACCCGAGCCGATAATATTATTAATGCCAAAAAGGATAATGGTCCAAAAGCCCATCTTTCCCTTAGTCATAGTAAAATCTCCCTTATTTGAAATTATGGCCGCATTTTATTTTTATTTTTTGGCAGCGGCAGCCCTGGCGATAAAATCAGCAAAAAGCTTACGCATCTCCGGGTGCTCCTGCCACATGTTTTCCGGGTGCCACTGTACGGCGACAATCTGGCTGCCTTCTGCGCTTTCAACAGCTTCAATAACGCCGTCCGGAGCCTGCGCGGTAACAATCAGCCCTTCGCCCACTTTTTTAATGCCCTGGTGGTGGCGCGAATTTACATACGCCGCTGCGCCCAGTGCTTCGTACAGGCAGCTGCCTTCTTTTACGGCAACGTGGTGCGTGGGGTAGCTGCCGTCCGCCCCCTGCGAATGGCGGATATAAGCGTCCGGGTTTTGCGTCGCTAAATCCTGGTAAACGCTGCCGCCCAACATAATGTTAATAAACTGGCAGCCGCGGCAAATGCCGAAAATAGGCTTGCCAGCCCTGTAAAAGGCTTTAAAAATTTCCGCTTCAAACACGTCGCGCTTGTAGTTGGTAGCCCCAAGGGCTTTCCACGGTTCTTCGCCGAAAAAAGTAGGGTCGGCATCCGGGCCGCCGGGCAGAATTAAAGCGTCGAACATCTCAACATAATCTTCACCTTTGGCGCCTGGTACGTCCGGCAGCACAACCGGCACCGCACCGAGTTCGTTAATAATATCCACCAGTCCGCGTGCTGTAAACGGTGCGCGCACCAGGTTGGTTACATCACTGGCATACGGGTAAGTATCGGCAGTGATGGCAATGCGTAATTTAGACATATATACCTCCAGAAATTTAACGTTTTACTGTAACAAAAACTCACAGCAAAATTTATTATACAGCCAAATTATGAAAATGAAAATTTATATATTAAATTTTTTTATAAAAAAATAAGCTGACGCGGTAATACCGGATCAGCTAAAAAATTTTTTATTTTTTCTTCTCTGCCGAGGCGATAACGGCTTCGGCAAGTTCTTTAAGGGTTATGCGCCGGTTCATGCTGTACTGGCGCATTTTGCTGTACGCTTCGTCTTCCGTAAAACCGTGCGCCGCCATTAAAATGCCTTTGGCGCGGTCCAGCAGCTTGCGGGTTTCCAGGCTTTCGCGCAGGCCTGCCAGTTCGCTGTCCATTTTTTGGTATTCCTTAAAACGGGCAATGGCTACCTGCATGCTGGCAAACAGCTGCTCCTCGCGCACAGGTTTTACCAAATACGCCATTACGCCGCTGCTGTTGGCTTTGGCAACAATGTCCTGCTGGCTGTACGCCGTTAAAAGCAGCACCGGCGCAATATGGCGCTCCGTAATAACGCCCGCCGCCGTAATACCGTCCATTTTAGGCATTTTAACATCCATAATCACCAAATCAGGCTTTAGGCGCTGCGCCATCTCCACGGCTTCTTCACCGTCCGAGGCTTCGCCCAGCACCGTATGCCCCGCTTCCGTCAGCATTTCGCGCAAATCCAAACGGATTAACGCTTCGTCATCGGCAATAATAATTTTTAACCCTTCCATTTTTACCCCTCCAAAGGTACTGCTACTTCGGCGCAGGTTCCGCCCTGCGGCCTGTTTTCTATGGTAAATGTACCGTGCATATCGGCTTCTGCCATAGTTTTAATTATGCGCAGCCCAAGGCTGTTTTGCGGAATGCCGTCAAAACCGGGCGGCAGCCCGTTGCCGTCATCGCACACGGTCAGGCGGCAGCCGCGTTCCGTCTTTTTCAGTTCTACGCTGATAGCGCCCTGCGCGCGCCCGTCAAAAGCGTGGTCAAAACAGTTTTGCAGCATTTCGTTCAGCACCAGCGCCAGGCTGGTGGCTTTTTCTGACGGTACGGTAATGTTATCGGCGCTAAATTCCGTTTTAAGGCGCAGTTCCGGCGCGGCCATGCCGCTTAACACCGCCTTGTAAATTCCCTGCGCCACCACTGCCATATCCACCGTGCCGCTGCCCTGCTGCGCCAAAAATTCGTGCACTACGGCAATGCTGTTTACGCGGCTGATGCAGTCGCGCAGCACGGCTTTGGTTTCATCCGCCTTGGCGCGCCGCATTTGCAGACGCAGCAGGCTGGCAATGGTTTGCAGGTTGTTTTTTACGCGGTGATGAATTTCTTTTATAACTGCCGCTTTTACCAGCAGCTCCTCGTCGCGCTTTTTAATTTCCGTAATATCGCGTAAAATTATAACGGCATAGCTGGCTTCCGCAGCGCCGCCCACAGGCACCACGCGCATTGCCAAAAGCATGCCGCGCAGGCGGATTTCCTTGCCCTCGGCAGTGCCGGTTTTAAGCACCATGCCGACCAGCGGCCAGTTAATCTGCACGCTGTTTGTGCGCAGCCCGACTGGAGCCGCAATGCCCGCTACCTGAAAAATATGCCGCGCTGTGGAATTGGCGGCAATAATTTTTTTATCAGCGTCCGCCACCATCAGTGCGTCTCCGGGTGACAGGCGGCGGTAAAACTCGCTGTCCTGCTCCTGGCGGACTGGCGTTTTTAAAAACTCAAACGCCACGTTAATAAATACGTCGTCCACGCCGCTTAAATCGAACACCACAGCGGCAAAACACTTGCCGCGCCTGTCCTGCACTGGGTACACGCGCACGCCGGCAAATTTGCCAAGGCTCAGTTCGCGCTTGCCCGCCAGCGGCACGTTGCGCTGCAAACAGCGGGCAATCAATGGTTCCTCGCTGGTGCGCACCTCACGACCAGGCGCCAGTTCAGGCTGCTGCATAAACTGCGTCGTCGGCATAGACTGGTGATAAACGCGCAAAAAGCGTTTGTCCTCTGCCGCTATATACACCGTAATGCAGGCATGGGCGATATCGGCTGCAAAATCCATGCCCTGCTTGATGGAAGCCAGTATGTTCTTTTGTTCACTGTTAAGATTTTTTAACATAGTGTTAATCCCAAGTTTTCAAAAAATTTACAACATTAGTGTTTTACACCGTAATTCACAATGTTATCCACATTATGCACAGAGTTTTCCTCAACCGTTGAGTGCAATTCTATGCTTTTTCACAGAGTTTTGCACGTTTTCCACAGTTTTAAGCTGCCATTATAGACAGTGTTTATCCCAACTTTAAAGATGGAACAGCGTTTAAGCCGAGCGGACTTTTTTCGCCGTTAATGTACATAAAGTAACCGCGGCAGGCAATCATCACGGCATTATCCGTGCAAAGTATCGGCGTTGGGTGTACCAAGCGTGCCCCGGCGCGCTCTGCCGCCTGCGCCAGCGTGTTTTGCAGCGTTTTATTTGCCGATACGCCGCCGGCAAGGACAATTTCTTTCAGCCCCGTTTCTTTAAGCGCGTGTACGCTTTTCTGTACCAGCGCGTCTACAATAGCATGTTGAAATGACGCCGCTACATCGGCACGGTTCACTTCCGCGCCCGCCTGCTGTTTATTGTGCAAATAATTAATAACCGCCGATTTTAAGCCGCTGAAGCTGAACTCAAAATTGTTGCCCAGCTTAGCACGTGGAAAATCTACCGCCAGCGGGTCACCGCCAAGCGCCAGTTTTTCTACCTCCGGACCGCCGGGGTAAGGCAAACCCAAAACACGCGCCACTTTATCAAAAGCTTCGCCAGCAGCGTCATCGCGCGTCTGGCCCAAAAGTTCAAAACTGTTGTAATCCTTAACAACTAACAGCGCCGTATGCCCGCCGCTGACGACGAGCGCCAAAAACGGCGGCTTTAAATCTTTATCGTTTAAAAAGTTGGCAAATACATGCCCTTCCAAATGGTTAACGCCAATCAGCGGTTTATCCGCCGCCCAGGCAAGCGCCTTTGCCGCCGAAAGGCCTACCAGCAGCGCGCCGACAAGACCCGGCCCGTAGGTTACGGCAACAGCGTCAATCTGTTCCAGCGGCACGCCTGCTTTGGCAAGCGCTTCATCAATAACCGGCAGCACGTTGCGGATATGGTTGCGTGAGGCAATTTCCGGCACTACGCCGCCATATTTGCGGTGAATAGGCACCTGCGAAGCGATGATGTTGCTTAAAACCTCACGCCCGTTTTTAACCACTGCTGCTGCCGTTTCGTCGCAGCTCGATTCAATGCCGAGTATATAAATGTCCTTACTCATTGGTTTCTGCCTCCCTGTACAGCCACATAATCACTGCGTCCTCGTGGTTATCGGCATAATAGCCCGGGCGCACGCCTTCGGCGCGGAAGCCGCAGGTTAAGTACATTTTCTGCGCCGCCGTGTTGCCCGCACGCACTTCCAGCGTAACGGCGTCCGCCCCCTGCTGCCACGCGCGGTTAATCAGCGCCGCCGTAAGTTTGGTGCCCAGCCCGCGCTCGCGTTCTTCGGGCGCTATGGCTACACGTGTAACCTGCGCTTCGCCAGCTACCAGCCAGTACCCGGCGTAGCCTGCCAGCCTGCCGTTTTCTTCCAGCGCAATGTAGGTGGTAAGGCTGTTGTTCAGCTCGTCCAGCCACATGCTTTCATTCCAGGCGTCAAAAAAAGTGCGGTTTTCTATTTTGGTAACTTCAACTATATCGCCAAAGCCCATATCGCGGATTACTGTTTCCCGTGCTTCTGTTCCCACAGTTCTTCCGCCTCCGATTTTCTAATATAGTAGGGCTCCAGCCCGAAAATGCCGCTTTGCTCATCCGGGCTGTAGGCTTTAAGCGCTGCCAGCGCCGTTCCAGCCGCCTGCGGCAGACGCAGATAATCCGGCGCCAGGCTGCACCAATCCGGCAATTCCATATTTTCCAGTTTATTGCACTCGCCTAAAATAACGGCTGGCTTACCCTGCAAGGCAAGGTTTTCCAGCAGCTGCTGCTTGTTGACAACCTGCACGCTTTGCAGTTCTTTCACTTCGCCGTCCTGCCATTCGTACAGCGCCTGGTAATAGTTGCCCTTTTGCGCGTCCAGCAGCGGCGACAGCACAATGCCGTTTACAGGCAGGTTATACGCCAGCGCCAGCGGCGTTGCCACGCCCTGCAAAGGCTTTTTCCACGCATACGCCAGCGCTTCCGCTGTGGCAAGCCCAATGCGCAGCCCCGTAAACGAGCCCGGCCCCATGCTGACGGCAATTAAATCCACTTCGCCTTTTTTAACGCCAGTGCGTTCCAAAAGCTGCTCCAGCTGGGGCATCAGCCCTTCGGAATGTGTCATGCCCATATTGATTTTATATTCTGCCAAAATTTTGCCGTCGCGGCATAAACCGACGGCGCAGGCTTTGGTTGCCGTGTCAATCGCCAGTACCAGCATTTTGTTCCACTTCCCTACAAAGTTTTTCGTAACGCGCGCCGTGGGGTTCAAAAATAAATTTGCGCCCTGCGCCCGCCTGTTCTATCGTAATATGCAGATATTCCTCCGGCAGCTCGTCTAAAAACAGCTCTCCCCATTCAATAACCGTCAGCCCGTCGCCGCCGCAGTATTCGGTAAAGCCGGTGTTATACAGTTCATCGCTGTCCTTTATACGGTACAGGTCAAAATGGCGCATTTCCAATCTGCCATTATACACATTCATAATAGCAAAAGTCGGGCTGTTCACCCCGTTTACATCTGCGCCCAGCCCCGCCGCCATTCCTCGGCTTAAAAGCGTTTTGCCAGCGCCCAGCCCGCCGGTAAGGCAGTACACGTCGCCATCCGCTGCCAGTGTGCCCAAAAGCCGCCCCAGCGCTTCGGTCGCCGCCGGGTCCTTGCAGTATATTTCCATCGTTTCCTTCCTTTCGTAAGTTTTGTTGTAATGCCAAAAAGCAGTACCGGAACCTGCCGGTACTGCCCGTATTATTTTGCTATAATATCCGTGCTGCGTTCAAAGGAGTCCAACAAATCAATATGCCCTTTAATGCTGGCTTTTTTTTCGCCTTCAATTAAAAAATTAACCCTTTTAATTTCCGGAAACTCCGTCAGCGTATTAGCTATAGCGCCGGTCAGCATCATTTCGGTATAAGAACCCGCTTCAATATTGTAAATTTCCTTACTTAAATTTACAACTGCCACGCCCTTATCGACAGTCAGGCTCAGTATTTTCAGCCCCTGCGGAAAGGCGTTGATGAGTTTTTCGCTTTGCGGCTTGCTGCCAATTAAGGCTTCCAACGCCAAAAACGGCAGCTGCTCTTTTTTGCCTTCAACGCTTACCTTTTCGGCATACAGCTTTTCCGTACCGTCGGCAGGCATTCGGTAAACCGTTACTGTGTGCTTCTCTACATCCACAGCGGCAGTTTGTTCCGGCATTACCGGTTTGTTTTCCTGAGTGCAGGCTGCGGCAAACAGGGTCAGCAGTACTACGCAGAGTACCGTCAAAATTCTTTTCATCATTTTACGTACCCTCCGTTAATCAAAATAATCTTCAATACCGTCGGCAATGGATTTTGCCAGCTTGTTGATGTACCAGTTACTGCTCATCAGTTTTTCTTCTTTGGGGTTGGAGATGAACGCCAGTTCCAGTAAGGTGGACGGCATGCTGCACCGCTTGTTAACGTAAAAGTTCGCCTGGCGGATGCCAAGGTCGTCCAGCCCGAAGTTTTTCACAAGCCTGTCCTGCACTGCCTGTGCCAGGCGGGCGTCATTGCTTGTTTTGGGGTAATAATAGGCAGAAAACCCGCCTACGCTTTTATTGGTAGAAGAATTGATGTGGATACTTACAAAAACATCGGCGTCATTTTTTTCCGCAACGTCCACGCGCGCCTGCAATTCCTGCGAATCGCTGGCGTTAGGCCCGTACACGTCCTTATCGGCAGTGCGCGTCATGCTTACTTTAGCGCCTTTTTTCTTTAGCAGTTCTTCAACTTTTTTGGAAATTTTCAGCGTTACGTCCTTTTCTCGCGTGCCGCTGCCGCCGATAGCGCCCGGGTCGCTGCCGCCGTGCCCGGCGTCAAGCGTAACCTTTTTGCCTTTTAAACCGCCGCTGGTCGCATAAGCGGATCTAGAAGATTTTTTCTTTTCTTCCGTTTTTTCCGC
>DXVZ01000107.1:1679-3805 GCA_019417125.1 Phascolarctobacterium sp. | reverse complement strand
GCCTTCTTTTTGGGCACGGTTGCTTTAGCGGTTGTTTTAGGCGTTGTTACAGTCGCCTTAGGCGTATCCGCAGTTTTGGCAGTACTTTTTTTAGGCACCGTTACCGGCGCTTTGGCTTTTTCCGTCTCCGTATTGGCTTTGGGTATTACCACGCTCGGCGTCGCCGTCTTATCGGCGGTAATATCTACCACCAAACGGTTAGGGCGTTTGGTAACGGGGTCGTTTTTTAAAGTAAAAGCGTTGTAATCCTGCGTGCCGATAGTCCGCGAAAGCGGCAGTTTCAGCACCGTTTTGCTCGCGCTGCCGTCAACCGTCATCGCCGGAGCCAGCGTACTGCGCATTTTAAAGCTGCGCGTTACTTTATCATTTAAATCTGCGTTAACCGTTACCAGCATTGTCTGCCCCTCAAAGCTGATATTATAGCTCGGCGCAGAATCCAGGTCCACAACGAGGCGCAGCACATTAAACCTGTCCAGCCCCCAGCGCACGTCCGTTACTTCGGCAGCCCAGGCGCCTGCACAGGCAAAAACCGTTATTATAAACATCAGGCAGCAGATTATTTTTTTATGCAAGCCCCGTCACCCCTTTATTGCAAAGTTTAACTGAATAATTTTATCATTTTTACGGGCTTCTGTAAACAAAAGTTCAGTTTGCAGCGGCAAATTTCACTTAAATTTCGCCATTTTCCACCATACGCCTTGCTTCTGGCACAAAGGCGGCAAGTTCACCCGCGGCAAGGCCGATGCAGCCTTTAGCGGCAAGCTCCCCTGCCAGCCCGTGCAGATATACGCCGCAGGCAGCGGCAGCTTCCGCTTCGATTCCCTGCGCGCACAATCCGGCGATAATGCCCGTCAGCACGTCGCCGCAGCCGCCCGTCGCCATGGCAGGCGTACCGGTTGTGTTAACGTATACCGTACCGTCAGGGCAGCCAATAACCGTCGGCGCGCCTTTTAAAACCAGCACGCAGTTCCATTCCTGTGCATATTTTTCCGCCAGTTCTACGCGGCGCACGTCAACTTCGTGCACGCTTAAGCCGCACAAGCGCGCCATCTCGCCCGGGTGGGGCGTTAAAATTTTGGTGCATTTAAGCTGCGGCAAAACTTCTATTTTGCGGCTCAAAGCGGTCAGCGCGTCCGCATCGATAACCGCCGTTCCCTCATAATTTTCCAAAATGTTTAAAATAACCTCGCCGGTTGCTTCGCTCGTGCCCAGCCCAGGGCCGATAGCAAGCACGTCCGCTTTGTTGGCAGCGTCCAGCACTTCGGCGGCTGCGCCGCCGCCCAAAACGCCCGGCATCCGCTCGATTAGCCCTTTAACCATTACTTCTGTAAGTTTAACCGCCAGCACTTCGCGTGAGCACAGCGGCGTATACAGGCTTACCAAACCCGCTCCCGCTTTAACTGCCGCCTGCGCGCACAACGCCGCCGCGCCAGTATAACCCGGCGAACCGGCCGTTACAGTTACGCGCCCGGCTTCGCCCTTGTGGCAGTTGCCGCTGCGGATGGGCAAAAAATCGCGCACAATACCGGCGTCCAACAGATATTTGCGCCCTTCCGCCTGCTCTGTTAAAGCCTCCGGCATACCAATCGGCGCAACTGCCAGCTTGCCAGCCAGCTCTGCCGTGGGGTACAAATAAAGTCCCACCTTGGGCAGCTGCATCGTTACGGTTGCCGCTGCCTGCACCGCATTTTCGTCAGCTTCGCCGCTGTCAGCCTGCGCACCGCTCGGTATATCCACCGCTAAAACGTCAGCACGCACGCTGTTCATCAAACGGCAGGCACGCTCGTAATTGCCGCTAAGTTCACCTTTAAAACCAGTGCCCAGCAGCGCGTCAATCATTAAATCCGCATGAGCAGCGGCAATTTCCGCCACGTTCCAATCGCTTTCTTCCGTAAGCTCCGTCACGGCTAGCCCGCTTTTGGCGCAGATTTTAAGCTGCACACCGGCAGCGCCGCTAAAATCAGCCGCAGGCGCAGCCAAAAATATTTTTACGCGCGCTCCCTCCGCACTAATCCAGCGCGCCGCCACCAAACCATCGCCGCCGTTGTTGCCCTTACCGGCAAACACCACCACGCTTTTGGCGTACACATCGCCGTCCAAAAGCTCCGCAGCAGCTTCTGCCACCG
>DXVZ01000107.1:0-1669 GCA_019417125.1 Phascolarctobacterium sp. | reverse complement strand
CGGCGTTTTCCATCAGCACCGCCGTCGGCAGGTAAAACTCCTCTGCCGCTTTTTTATCAAGCGCGCCCATTTCATGCGCATATACAAGCTTCATTATTATCCCTCCAAAATTACCTGCGCCATTGCCAAATCTTTGGTATGGCTTAATGTTAAATGTATTTTTTCCGTGCCAAGCCCTTTAGCGTAATCTTTAAAATAACCGTACAAAATAAGCTGCGGCCTGCCCAGCGCGTCATTAAGCACTTCAATCTCTGTCAGCCTGCCGCCGCGCAGCCCCGTGCCGATGGCTTTTACAAAAGCTTCCTTGGCGGCAAAACGTGCAGCAAAACTGGCGTAAGCCTGCGTGCCGCGCGCCCAGCAGTAATCCTGCTCGCGCTGCGTAAACACACGCGCGGCAAAACCTTTCATCTCCAGCGCCCTTTTTATGCGGTTCACCTCTGCCAAATCGCAGCCGATGCCAATAATCATACAAACTCCTTCAAAACTGCGCCTTTTGGCGCAAACTAATCTAAATTATATTAATTTCTCATTCAGCCTGTAAAATCCTGCCCTTAAAAGTGAATTTTATGCAAAAACACGCCAGCCCATTTATGCAGCGCCCTTATATCCGCAGCCGCACAAATTTTATGCTTTTTAAGTATATAATTTTATTTGATATAGGTATTTGATGTTACAGTGCAGCTTTATTTATAATAAAAGCAAGCAAACAAGCCTTACCTAACAAGCAGAATATTACGCAAAGGAGAGTTATTTTATGGACAGCCAGATGTTAAAAGACAAAGTTGCAATTATTACGGGCGCAAGCTATGGCATGGGGCAAACCATGGCGGAACTATTTGCCGAAGAAGGCGCTGCCGTTGTGCTTACAGCGCGCAAACAGGAACTGCTCGACAAGGTTGTTGCAGGAATCCGCGCCAAAGGCGGCAGGGCAATCGGCGTTGTTGCCGACGTGTGCTCCGCCGACGACACTAAGCGCGTTTTTGCCGAAGCTTTAAAAGAATTTGGCGACGTAGATATTTTAATTAACAATGCCGGTATCGGCGAGCAAAAACTCATCGACGAAACCGACGACGACTGGATGATGTACGTTGTCAACACCAATCTCGGCGGTCCGATGCGCTATATCCGCGAAGCGCTGAAAATTTTTCTGCCTAAAAACGACGGTGTTATCATCAACATTTCGTCCGTCAACGGCACCCGCCCGTTCTGCGGCGCAAGCTACACCTCTACCAAGGGCGCGCTGAATACGCTGACCAAAAATGTCGCTATGCGCCTGATTGATACCAACATCCGCTGCAATGCCGTTGCACCGGGCGCAACCATTACGCCAGCCCACCTTGCCAACAAAGCAGGCGAGCAGCCCGGCGGCGCGGAAATGTTAAAATACAGTGGGCATTTCGTTTACTTCCCCGGGCCGGAATGTGAAGCCATTGACCAGGCATACGCCTGCCTGTACCTTGCCAGCAAAATGGGCAAAGCCGTGCGCGGGCAGGTAATTCAGGTTTGCAACGGCGCGTTTTTATAAAAATCTGCATTAATATTGCTTAATGCAGATTACAACAGCCCCGTACCGCAAGTGAACTGCACCCCAAAAGTTAGACAAAAACTTTTGGAGGTGCAGTTTTTTCATGAGTAAGTATTCAGATGAATTTAAAATCAAAGCTATACA
>DXVZ01000106.1 GCA_019417125.1 Phascolarctobacterium sp. | reverse complement strand
ACCCAGGAAAATATCATCACCCTTGCAACAGGAGGAATATAATAGATGAACGTTTCTGCTTTAGTTAGAAAAATGGGTCCGTTAATCGGCCTGATAGTGCTTTTTGTTGTTATTTCAGCCTTAAACAGCAGCTTTATCGACCCTTCCAACTTAAAAAACCTGCTGCGCCAAGTTTCTATTAACGCACTGATTTCCTTTGGTATGACTTTTGTTATCCTCACCGGCGGCATCGACCTTTCCGTCGGCAGTACGCTGGCACTTTCCAGCGCCATTATGGCAAGCCTTATCAAAGGCGGCATGGACCCGGTGCTTGGTATCATGGTTGCTGCCGTTATCGGCCTTATCCTCGGCAGCATTAACGGCATCGTTATTGCTTACGGCAAGGTTGCGCCTTTTATCGCCACGCTGGCGACGATGACTATTTTCCGCGGCTTAACGCTGGTTTACACCGACGGCAACCCTATCAGCAGCCTTACCGATAACCCGCTGTTCCATATGTTCGGCCAAGGTTATTTCCTTGGCATTCCTGTGCCGGCAGTTGTAATGCTTATTATGTTCGCTATCTGCTGGTTCATTCTTAACAAAACGCCGCTTGGGCGCAAAACCTACGCCGTTGGCGGCAACGAAAAAGTTTCTTTTATTGCCGGTATTAAAATTGAGCGCATCAAAATTTTTGCTTACGCCATTACCGGTTTCTTCTGCGCGCTGGCGGGCGCAATTTTAACCTCGCGCCTTAACTCCGCACAACCAACCGCAGGCACCGGCTACGAGCTGGACGCCATCGCTGCGGTTGTACTAGGTGGCACCAGCCTTTCCGGCGGCAAAGGCCGCATTGCAGGCACGCTTATCGGCGTACTTATCATTGGCACGCTCAATAACGGCCTTAATATTCTTAATGTATCCAGCTTTTATCAGCAAGTTGTCAAAGGTATCGTTATCTTACTTGCAGTCCTTATGGACCGCAAAAAATCGTAGGAGGTTATGTTTTAAATGAAAAAGACTTTATTAGCTGTTATGGCAGTGCTTATGATGTCCGTAATGCTTATCGCAGGTTGCAGCTCCGGTGAAGAAGCCGCACCTGCTGCTAAAAAAGACGGTGCTACTACCATCGGTTTTTCCATTTCTACTTTAAATAACCCGTTCTTCGTATCCGTTAAAGACGGTGTTGAAGCCAAAGCCAAAGAGCTTGGCGTTAACGTAAAAATTGTTGACGCGCAGAATGACCCGGCTAAACAGGCTAACGATGTCGCCGACATTATTCAGCAGGGCGTAAGCGTACTTTTGGTTAACCCGGTTGACTCCGCTGCCATTTCCACTTCCGTTGAAGCTGCCAATAAAGCAAATATTCCTGTTATCGCACTGGACCGCAGCGCTGATAAAGGCACACTCGCATCCCTAGTTGCTTCCGATAACGTAAAGGGCGGCGAAATGGCTGCTGAATTTATCATTAACAAACTTGGCGAAGGCGTAAAAGTTGCCGAGCTTGAAGGCATCCCCGGTGCTTCTGCAACCCGTGAACGCGGTGAAGGCTTCCACAAAGTTGCCGACCAGAAACTGAACGTTGTTGCCAAACAGTCCGCTGATTTTGACCGTACCAAAGGCCTGACCGTTTCCGAAAACATGCTGCAGGCTAACCCGGACATTCAGGCAATTTTCGCCCAGAATGACGAAATGGCTCTCGGCGCTATCGAAGCTTCCAAGAGCGCAGGCAAACAAATTTTCATCGTTGGCTTTGACGGCACCGATGACGGCCTTAAAGCTGTTGAAGCAGGCACCATGGCCGCTACTATTGCCCAGCAGCCGGAACTGATGGGGCAGCAGGGCCTTGAAGCTGCCGTTAAACTAGCAAAAGGCGAAAAAATCGAAGCTAAAATTTCCGTTCCTCTTAAACTTGTCGAAAAAAAATAATTTAACTTTCCTTTGACAAATTGCGTACTAAAAAATCCCGCTCAGTGAGCGGGATTTTTAT
>DXVZ01000105.1:344-14390 GCA_019417125.1 Phascolarctobacterium sp. | reverse complement strand
CAAAAAGCGGAGGCGGTTTTATGGTTAACAAAACTTTACAAAATTACAGCAAAGAACAATTAATCGAACTAATAGAAAACTATTGCAAAAACTGGCTTGCTATGGACGGCGTGTGGTTTCAATCCGTTGAGAAAAAATACGGCATGGACGAAGCAATGGAGCACGACTGCGCCATTTGGGCAAAATTTACCGTCATCGAAGCCAAACGCATTAAAAGTTTTTTAAACCTGCCAGAACACCCTGGCATAGAAGGCTTAAAACAGGCTTTAAAGCTGCGGCTTTACTCCAATATCAACCGCGACGAAATCATTGTAGAAGGCAATATGTTGATTTACCGCACTACCGAATGCCGCGTGCAGCATGCCCGCACCAGCAAAAATATGCCGCTGCACCCCTGTAAAGCAGTAGGCATTATTGAATACAGCGGTTTTGCCAAAACTATCGACAGCCGCTTTAACTGCGAATGTTTAAGCTGCTACCCTGACATTACAGACAGCACTTGCCATTGCGCATGGAAATTTACTTTGCAGGATTAGCAGCAGGCGTTTCTTCCGCGCCATTTTCCGTAAATTTATATTCTGTCTTTTCTTTCAGCGTCATAATTGTGCCGCCTGTTTTCCACGGTGCGGCTTCTTTTATTGTACCGGCAGTTACTAATCCACTTTTATCAAAGTAAACGCGCCTATCCTTTTTGAACTCTACAAAACCGGCGTTACTGTTATCAGCCATATTCTGCTGCCAAAATACCGGGCGCAGCTGCGTATCTTCGTTTAACATACCCATTTTTACAGCGCCGTTATCATAAAATTCCAAAATAGAACTATCCGCAAAAGTTACGAAACCATACTGCCCATCGCCCAAGCTGATGGTTGTACGCGCTGCCAATGTACCGCTTAAAACAGTACCCTGCGCGCTGAAGGTAACGGCAGTGTTATCCTTATAGCGCAAATGCCCATAACTTGGCAAAGCAATGTTGTACACACTGCCAGGCCAGTAGCGGTGATGACGCGGAAACCATGCCCCACCCGTATAGGCAGAAACAAAATAATTATCGTTTATCACTCGCTGCCAGCCCTGCGGGCGCAAGTAAGTATCATCTGCCAGCGTACCGCTGATTACCTCTCCAACGTCATTTAAGCGCACGGCGGTTTTCTTTTTAAACTTAATTGTTTCGCCAACGCTCCACCCCTGCGGATGCAGCTCGGTATTTTTATCAAGAGTACGGCTGCTGTCAGCATAAGCTGCATTTACACTAAAACATAACAGCACCGCAATGACGATTAAATTTTTGAACATTACCATCACCTCTTTATCACTATTTTACAATATTATAACATCCATAAATTGTGAAAAGATTATTAAAAATAAACTCACTTTAAACTTGACACTATTAATACAAAAACGCCTAACCGCATAAGGTCAGGCGTTTTAAATATTTTAAAACAAATCTATCTGGTCATTTTCCGGCAAGTCCTTTAAGGTTCCGTACTCAGCCAGTTTTTCTATTACTGATTTTGATACTTTAGAGCGAACACGCAGGTCTTCCTGCGAGATGAAAGGAACGCCGGTGCTGCGAGCTTCGTCGATGCTGATAGCCGCGCTGATGCCGATGCCGCTGAGCGCTGCCAGCGGTATGCGTACGCCTTTTTCCGTCGGTAAAAAGCGGGTCGGGTGCGATTTATACAAATCAATCGGCTCAAATTCAAAGCCGCGTTCCATCATCTCCACCGCCAGTTCCAGATAAGTTACGGTGTCCTTATCCCTGTTGTTCGCCTTGCCGCCCTGCGCATACACATCTTTAATAAAGCGTTTCATATATTCTTTGCCTTTGGCGATGTAGGCAGCGTCAAATTCCGGCGCGCGCACACTAAAATATGCGGCGTAAAACGCTTTGGGGTAATGTACTTTGCAGTAGGCAATGCGGTAAGCCATTAAAACATAGGCAATAGCGTGTGCTTTCGGGAACAGGTACTTAACCGTCTGGCATGAGTTGATAAACCACTCAGGAACCTTGGCGGCTTTCATCGCTTCCAGCATTTTAGGCTCCAAACCGTTTTTGGCAGCCTTGCCCTTACGCACATACTCCATTGTTTTAAACGCCAGGCTCGGCTCAACGCCCATCGCGATAAGGTTTGTCATGACGTCGTCGCGCGTTGCGATGGTGTCTTCAGGCGGTTTGCCTTCTTTAATCAAGTCCTGCGCATTGTTCAGCCACACATCCGTACCGTGCGAGTAACCGGAAACCCTGACTATCTGGCCAAAGTTTTTCGGCTGTACATCCTCAACCATTTGGCGTACAAAGCGTGTGCCAAATTCCGGTATACCGTAAGTGCCAACCGAGCTGTTAATCTGCTCCGGCGTTACGCCCAGCGCTTCCGTATTGCGGAAAATGGACATGGTAGCTTCGTCGCCGATAGGAATTTTCGTCGGTTTAATATGCGTAAATTCTTCCAAAAGTTTAATAACCGTCGGGTCATCGTGGCCCAGTATATCAAGCTTAACCAGCCTGTCGTTGATGGAATGATAATCAAAGTGAGTCGTTACGGTTGTGCTGTCACGCTCGTCCGCCGGATGGTTCATCGGCGTAATGTAGTGAATATCCATATTGCGCGGCACAACCATAATGCCGCCAGGGTGCTGTCCCGTCGTGCGTTTCAGCCCGGCAATACCTTCTACCAAACCTGCCATATATGCAGGGTGTTTGGTTAAGCCCTTTTCCTCGTAGTATTTGCGCACATAACCAAAGGCGGTTTTGCTTGCCACGGTTGAAATTGTACCGGCACGGCATACGTTGTCGCGCCCGAACAATTCTTCAGTATATTTATGCGCCACTGGCTGATATTCGCCGGAGAAATTAAGGTCAATATCCGGAACCTTATCACCGTGGAAACCGAGAAATACGGCGAACGGAATGTTGTGCCCGTCGCGCCACATCGGCGTGCCACAATGCGGGCAATTTTTCTCCGGCAGGTCAAAGCCGGAAGCATATTCGTTGTTGGTAAAAAACTCACTGTAACGGCATTTAGGGCAGCGGTAATGCGGCACCAGCGGGTTAACTTCAGTTATATCCATTAACGTAGCAACCAGTGATGAGCCTACCGAACCCCTAGAACCTACCAGGTAGCCGTCATCCAGCGATTTGCGTACCAGTTTGTGCGCTATGTAATACAAAATCGCAAAACCGTTGTTGATGATAGAATCAAGCTCGGTTTTAATGCGGTCGGCAACAATCTGGGGCAGCTCCTCGCCGTACCACTCGTGCGCCTTATTGTACACCATTACCGGCAGCGCCTCTACAGCGCCCGGAATAGCAGGAGAATAAAGCTGGTCACGGTCCGGCACGGGCTTAATTTTGTCTATCATATCGGCAACTTTGTTAGGATTGGTTACACAAACCTCGTAAGCAACATCTTTACCAAGGTATTCAAATTCCGCCAGCATTTCTTCCGTTGTGCGGTAATACAGCGGCGGCTGGTCGTCAGCATCTTTATAGTTCTGCACGCCCTGTAAAATCATGCGGTACTTACTGTCTTCCGGGTTCAAAAAGTGCACGTCACATGTAGCAACCGTCATTTTGCCCATTTTTTTACCCAACTCGTAAATTTTGCGGTTATAGGCTTTCAAATCTTCAATAGTACAAATGTTTTCACGTACCAGGTACATATTGTTGCCCAACGGCTGAATTTCCAGATAATCGTAGAACGAAGCTATTTTTATTAATTCTTCTTCACTTTTGCCAGCCCTTACGGCACGGTAAAGCTCACCTGCTTCGCAGGCTGAACCTAAAATCAAACCGTCGCGGTATTCTTCAATTACCGCACGCGGCAGCGATGGGCGCGATGGACGCGCGTTATAGTATTTTAAATGGCTTAACGTTACCAGCTTGTACAAATTGCGCAGGCCAGTTTCATTTTTCGCCAAAATAATAATATGGTCCAGCTGTGTTTTAGTGCCCTTCTTTTTCTTTATGCTGTCTGTAGGCTCTATATCCGTACCTTCAATGCCGCTGTCGCTGATTAAATAACCTTCCATGCCGAAGATAAGTTTTAAATCGCTGCCCTCGGCGGCATCGTAGCAAAACGGAAACGCCTGCACTACGCCGTGGTCCGTAATGGCAAGCGCCTTGTGCCCCCACTTAATGGCCTTTTTAACCAAATCCTCCATCGGCGTCAAAGCGTCCATCTTACTCATTTTAGTATGGCAGTGCAGCTCCACTCTTTTTACTTCGGCATTATCCATACGTTCTTCTTTTTCAATCAGCATAATGCCTTTAGGCTCGATGGTCATTTCGTCAAAAGAATAACGGTCACGCTTGGCGTCGCCCATAACACGCAGATAAACGCCGGGTTTGATTAAACTTTTAAAGTTATGGCATTCTTCCAGCGTTTGAAAATACATATTAACGAAAATGCCGTTAGTATCATCGCTTAAATTAAAGCTCAGCTTAACGCGCTTAGTACGCAGCTCGCGCTCATTAAACGAAGTCAGCACGCCGTCTTTATCAAAGCATTTTACAAACTGCCCTTCCACAACAACATTGTTTTCATCTTCAGTTATATCGTCCAGCGGACGCGGCTCACCCTTAAAATTTTTCCCCCAGATAACGCCGCTGCCTTTTTTGCCGCCGCCATTGCCATACAGCAGTTCATAAGCACGTGCAAATTCAGCATCGGCTTCACTGCCGCAGCTGCCGTTATCTTCGTAGTTATAACCTTCTAAATCGTTCTGCGGCGGTTCTTCCGGCAACGGAATTTCTTCGGGTATGGGCTGACCGCTGCAATTTGTTACTTCCACCTCTGCCGCTTCCGGCGGTTCAGGCGGCAGCGGTATTTCTTCCGCCTGCGGTACAGCACTAATTTCCGCGTTGCAGCACGCAAATGCTACCTTATGCAAAGAAAAAGCAGCGGCAAGTTTATTTGCCACTGCCATGGTAAGCCTTTCTTCAACCGGAGCAGCAGCCTTATACTCAATTACCCATTCGGATTGTTCCACATCCAGCAAAATTTTTTGCGGACGGATAAGACGGGTATGCAAAAGGTCAGACTCCGAAAAGGACAATCCGGCTAAAAAGTTAAAAAACTTAGCTGTATCGGGGATAATGCAATATTTAGCCTTCATTACCTTTACCTTTCATAAAACAAACTAACTCAAATTTTCTAAAGTGATAATTCCAGGCACGCTCTGCAAACCGCGCGCAACACCATCTTTATCAGCATCCCTGCCAAGTTTCAAATAAAGCTCCAACACTACTTCGTTCTTCTGCGCGTTGTTTTTAACATTCATCGTTTTAACTTTAATATCGTTTTCAGAAAGATACGAAGTAATATTTGTAATAATGCCGGGCTGGTTTTGGGCAACTATGCGAATATAGCGCCGCATATTGCGGTTATTGCTGGCAAAGCGTTTTTCCCAGCTGCGGAACGATACCAGGGTAATCAGCATAATCGCCGTCGATATGATGCTGATTACGTACATACCGGCACCGGCAGCAAGGCCGATTGCCGAAACCATCCACAGGCTCGCCGCCGTGGTAAGCCCGCGCACGGTAACGCCTTCGTGCATAATCGTACCAGCGCCCAAAAAACCAATACCGCTGACAACCTGCGCTGCTATACGCGCCGAGTCCCTGTTATTCGCATTGCTGATTCCGCTGACGTAGCTGTCATCAAAACCATACATAGATACCAGCATAATCAGCGCTGAGCCAGTACAAACCAAAATATGCGTTCTGAACCCGGCAGGACGGTCACCGCTGCCGCGTTCTATACCTACAGCGCCTCCTAATACGGTTGCCAATAGCAGCCGCAGGATCATATCCCAGTTATGGGGACTGAATAAGAATTGATCCATAGAGACACCTCCAAAAATTTTATTTGTTTATTTGTTAGTCATTAACTCTGCAAGCATATTTTTAATGTCTTCCACATAATCGCTTTCCAGCGGCAGATATTTAATTTCACCGCTCTTGCGGATTTTTACTTCCAGCTGGCCGCTGCTTAAGGTTTTAGGCCCTACAACAACTCTCAGCGGATAGCCAATTAAATCTGCGTCTTTAAATTTTACGCCCGGGCGCTCGTTGCGGTCGTCAATAACGGTTTCCACACCAGCGCGTTTAAGCTGCTGGTAAATTTCTTCAGCCTTATCCCAGGACTCTTTATCTTTAGCGTTCATCGGCACAACCAAAACCTGATACGGCGCAATGGCAACAGGCCAGATAATACCGTTTTCGTCGTGGTTCTGCTCGATTGCAGCAGCCATGGTACGGCTTACGCCGATGCCGTAGCAGCCCATTACCATCGGGCGTTCCTTGCCTTCTTCATCAAGGAACGTTGCGTGCAGGGCGTCGCTGTATTTAGTAAATAGTTTAAATACCTGCCCTACTTCAATGCCGCGTGCTTTAACAACTGGCGCACCACAGTGCGGGCAGGGGTCTCCCTCCTGAATCATGCGGATATCAGCAACATAAGTAACGTTAAAGTCGCGTTTCGGGTCAACATTTACAAAGTGGTAGCCTTCTTCGTTTGCGCCGCAGCAAACATTGTGCATATTCATAACAGTGCTGTCAACAACAACGGTAGCTTTTTTCAGGTCAATGCCAACAGGGCCCATATAACCGCCAACAGTGCCAGCAGCAGCAAGCTGTTCTTCGCTTGCCATTTCCAGGCTGTCCTCCAGTACGCCGCAAGTATTAACGATTTTAATTTCGTTAACTTCGTGGTCGCCGCGTACAAAGCACAAAATCAGCCCTTTATTGCTGTTATAGGCAACTGCTTTAACGGAGTGGTCAACTGGCAGCTTTAAGTAAGCACAAACATCAGCAATGGTTTTGCAGTCCGGCGTTACAACCTTCTCTTTATCCTTAATTTCTTCATCGGCAGCTTCAATCGGTTTCAGTTCGGCTTTTTCTACGTTTGCCGCATAATCGCACTGGCTGCAGAAAACAATTTCGTTTTCGCCGCTGTTTGCGATAACGGTAAATTCGTGTGAGCCGCTGCCGCCAATCGCTCCGGAATCTGCTTCAACCGGGCGGAAGTTTAAGCCGCAGCGCGTAAATACATTGTTGTATGCGTCGTACATTTTTTTGTACGAAACTTCCAGCCCTGCTTCGTCTTTATCAAAGGAATAAGCGTCCTTCATAATAAATTCGCGTCCGCGCAAAAGCCCAAAGCGCGGTCTTTTTTCGTCGCGGTACTTATTTTGAATTTGATAAACATTCAGCGGCAGCTGACGGTAAGAACGCACGTCCTGGCGGATAAGCGTCGTTACCATTTCTTCATGCGTCGGACCAAGGCAGAACGGCCTTTCGTGCCTGTCCATCAATTTAAACATTTCCTGTCCGTATACATCCCAGCGGCCGCTTTCCTGCCAAATTTCCGCAGGCTGCACAATCGGCATTAAAAGCTCCTGCGCACCGGCGGCGTCCATTTCCTCACGGACGATGTTTTCTATTTTTTTCAGCACGCGCCAAGCCAGCGGCAAATAGCTGTATATACCTCCGGCAGCTTTACGGATAAAGCCTGCGCGCAGCATTAACTGATGGCTGATAACCTCCGCTTCAGCAGGAACTTCCCTTAAAGTAGGAGCGTACATTTGGGTTACTCTCATTATTTATTCTTCCTTTCCATCAAAATTTTGTCTATTTCTTTAAATAATTCATCAACAATTTCTTCTTCGCGCACTTTCCTTAAAATCTCGCCCTTACGGAATAAGAGCCCTTCACCGATTCCGCCAGCAATACCAACGTCAGCCTCGCGCGCTTCGCCCGGCCCGTTAACAACGCAGCCCATAACGGCAACGGTTATCGGTTCGGTAATTCCTTCCAGTTTCTTTTCCACTGTCAGCGCCAGTTTTTCAAGGTTAATCCTCGTTCTGCCGCAGGTTGGGCACGAAATCAGCGTTGGTCCATACTCACGCAGCCCTAATGCTTTTAAAATGGCATAGCCGGTTTTAACTTCAGCAACCGGGTCGCCTGTCAGCGATACCCTGATCGTATCGCCAATGCCTTCGGCAAGCAGCGTGCCAATGCCCACTGCCGATTTAATAATGCCGGAATTAATTGTACCAGCTTCCGTAATGCCAACGTGCAGCGGGTAATCACACTGCGACGCCAAAAGACGGTACGCCGCAATCGTCAGCGGCACATCATGCGCTTTAAGCGATATTTTAATGTTGTGGTAATCCATGCTTTCCAAAATACGGATATGCCGCCATGCAGCCTCAACCAATGCTTCTGGCGTTGGGTGCCCATATTTCTCCAGCAAATCTTTAGGCAGCGAACCTGCATTAACGCCTATACGGATAGGTATGTTCAAAGGCTTAACGGCGTTAACAACAGCCCTTACTTTATCCTCTCCGCCGATGTTGCCGGGGTTAAGGCGCAGCCCGCTGACGCCAGCTTCCACTGCCGCCAATGCCAGTTTATAATCAAAATGAATATCGGCAATAACAGGTATGGGACTGTTTTTAACGATTTCTTTCAACCCTTCTGCCGCCGCCATATCAGGCACGGCACAGCGCACAATGTCGCAGCCGGCAGCAGCCAGCCCGTTAATCTGCGCCAGTGTCGCCGCCGCATCATCGGTATGTGTATTAGTCATCGATTGCACGGCAATAGGTGCGCCGCCGCCGATTTTTACGTTGCCAACTTGAATTTGCCTTGTTTTCCTGCGCTCCATCAGAACACCTCTTTATCTGGATATATCACTGAAAACAGCCCACACGGTAAGGGTTAAAATCAACCCGACGCCGATGCTCTGAATCATCGTCGCCGCCCTTTCGCCTAGCGGCTTGCCGCGAAGTGCTTCCAAAATCAATAACACAAAATGCCCACCGTCTAATGCCGGCAGCGGCAAAAGGTTAATAATACCAAGGTTAATGCTTAAAATTGCCACAAGGTTCAGCAGCGGCATAAAGCCGTTTTCCGCCGCCTCGCCCGCAATTTTGGCAATGCCGATAGGTCCGGTTACATCCGCTGGCGCCGCTCCGGAAACTATTTTATACAAACCGTCCAGCATCAGCAGCGTAATATATTCAGTATACTTAAAACCCATCTGCAACGATTCGATAATACCAAAGCTTTTATGCTCAAGCTGCGGTGAAATGCCCACCAGCGGCTTGCCGTATTCCTTATCAAACACCGGTTTCATGGTATAGTCTTTGGTTATACCGCCGCGTTCCACACTTAAAGTCACTTCATTTTCGCCATAGCTGTTTATTTCTGTTACCATTTCGTTCCAGGTTGCAACAGGCTTGCCGCTAACAGCAATAATACGGTCGCCCGGCTGCAATCCGGCTTCAATGGCTGCCTTGCCCGGCATAACATTACCAAGTACAGGTTTATCAACAGGCATATCCAGTCCGTTAACTGCAAAAATCCCAGTAAGCAAAAATACCGGCAAAATAAAATTCATCAAAACGCCAGCCAAAATAACCAACATTCTCGCCGGTATCGGCTTAGATTTAAATGCGCCTTCATCGGCAGGCTCGTCCGGCTCCATACCGGCAATTTTATTGTAGCCGCCCAGCGGGATAATCCTTAAACTGTACAGCGTTTCTCCGTATTTTTTCTGCACAATGTTCGGGCCAAAGCCGATAGCAAACTCATCGACACGCATGCCCGTCATTTTAGCAGTAATAAAATGCCCAAATTCGTGTACCGTTACCAATACGCCAAACACAAACAGGGCCGCTAATAGTGTTGTCACAAACTTCCTCCTGTTTTCTTACAAAGTACCCAAAAATTCTTTTGCGGCAATTCTTGCGGCAGCGTCGGTATTTTCAATATCTTCCAGCACCGGCTGTAAAATATTCTGATGCCTGCCGACCACATGCTCTATTGTTTTTACAATATCCATATATTTAATTTTGCCATTCAAAAATGCATACACCGCTTCTTCGTTGGCAGCGTTAAACGCGCACGGCAGTGTACCTCCCTGCCTGCCGCATTCAACGGCAATTTTCAGCGCAGGGAATGCTTCCGTATCCGGAGCCAAAAAGGTCAGCGTACCTGCTTTAACAAAATCCAGCTGCCCAAAGGCGTTATTATAACGCTCTGGATAAGAAAATGCGTACTGTATCGGCAGACGCATATCAGGCAGCCCCATCTGCGCAATGACGGAACCGTCAGTAAACTCAACCATGGAATGAACGATGCTCTGCGGATGTACGACAACATCTATTTTATCATAAGGCATGCCAAACAGCCAGTGCGCTTCAATAACTTCCAAACCTTTATTTGCAAGCGTAGAAGAATCTACCGTTATCTTTTTACCCATGCTCCAGTTGGGGTGCTTTAAGCATTGTTCCAAAGTTACATCGGCAAGCTCGGCTTTGGTTTTGCCTAAAAACGGCCCGCCGCTTGCAGTAATAATCAGACGCTTAACTTCATTTTTGCGCCCGCCCTGCAACGATTGAAAAATGGCACTGTGTTCGCTGTCTACAGGCGTCAGCGACACGTTATGCTTTTTAACGGCGTCCATAACGATGCTGCCTGCCGCAACCAACGTTTCCTTATTGGCAAGCGCAATGTTTTTGCCGTGCTTAATTGCTTCCAAAGTCGGCAGCAGCCCGGCATAGCCAACCATAGATGCAAGCACCGTATCAATGCTGTCATAGGTTACGGCTTCCAAAAACCCTTCCTTACCGGCAAGGATTTTGGTTTTGCCGCTGTAACGGCTTTTTAAACGCGCCGCTGCTTTTTCATCGGTTAAAACAGCTATTTCCGGCGCAAATTGTTCAATCTGCTCCTCTAACAGCTTATCGTTTACGTGCGCAGCCAGCACTTTTATTTTTATTTTGCCGGGATTAGCAGCCGCAACTTCCAGCGTCTGTTTGCCTATTGAACCGGTACTGCCAAGAACAGCTACATTTTTCATCGCATGCCTCCACAAAAGGTTTATATAAACAAAGTATTAACCATTATACTGAACAGAAAAACATAATAACCTACCGGAACCGCAAACAGCAAGCTGTCGCAACGGTCCAGAACGCCGCCGTGACCCGGGAAAACCCTGCCGGAATCCTTAACGCCGAAAGAACGCTTCAGTACGGATTCCACCAAATCTCCAAGTGGTGCAAATATTGCTACGCCAAAGCCCATCAGCACCGAAAGCAGCAGCGAGCCTTTAAATACCCCCGCAATGTTAAGATAGTGCATGCAGCCCATAATAACAAGCACGCAGCCTATAAATCCTGCTACAGCTCCCTCAACGGATTTATTGGGGCTGATGGAAGGGCACAGTTTATGCTTGCCAATGGCAGAACCAGCGAAATAAGCAAAAGTATCGCTCGCCCACGTGCCAAGCATAATAACCCAAAACAAAATCTCGCCGCGGTCAATCGGCAGCCCCCACAGGCTTACCTGTAAATCAGCAGAAGTAAAATACAAAGCGTCGCGCAGCAAAATAAAATGCGCAAAGCCAAAACCGATATATACAACAGCCATCACGGAAAGCGCCGTGTTAAACGCCCACTTGCCGTCTTTATGATGGCGCGCCATTCCTTCAAGCAGTACAAAAATGCAGCCCAGCATTAAAAACGCAGGCAGCAGCAAAAACGAATAGACGCTGATATAGCGGAAAATCGCCGCCGTATAAATTAGGCAAATCATTGTTACGCCTGTTGAAAACCAGTATACGTCGTACCCATTGGCACGCGCCATATTTCTTAATTCAAACAACCCCACCGTAGCCAGCGCAAAAACCGCAGCGTCAAATAAATATCCGCCCTGATGGATTAAAAACATAACCACCGGCAGCGCAACTACGCCGGTTATAATTCTTTTTAACATTGCAACACCGCCAATTACTTACTGATTAAGCCGCCATAACGGCGTTCGCGCCCGCCATATGCCTTTACTGCTTCCAAAAACATCTCAGGCGTAAAAGCAGGCCAATATACATCCGTAGTCCAAATTTCCGCATAGGCAATCTGCCAAAGCATAAAATTACTAATGCGCAAATCGCCGCCCGGGCGGATTAAAAGGTCCGGCGCAGGCAGCCCCTGCGTATAAAGATAATCTTCAAAATGCTCTGCATTTATATCTTCAACCTTCAGCGAACCCTGCTGCACATCTTTAACAATGTTTTGCACTGCATGCAGAATTTCAGCCTGTCCGCCGTAGTTTATAGCCAAATTTAACACAATGCCGGTATTTTCTGCCGTTACCTTTTCGGCGTACTCCATTTTTTTGCGCACAACCTCAGGCAAGCCTTCGCGGCTGCCCATAAAACGCACCTTAACGTTATTCTGATGAAACTCATCTATTTCACTCGTTAAATAGCGACTTAAAAGCTCCATTATAAAATTAACTTCTGTCACGGGGCGTTTCCAATTTTCGGTAGAAAACGCATAAGCACTGATTATTTTAACGCCAATTTTATCGGCTGTTTTGACAATATTTTTTAAAGTTTCCGCTCCAGCCTGGTGCCCGAAAGTACGGGGCTTGCCCTGCGCCTTTGCCCAGCGCCCGTTGCCGTCCATAATAATGGCAATATGCTGCGGAACCTTTTCCAAATCAATACCACTGATATCTACATTCAAATCGTTATTGCCGGTTTTAAATTTAAATAATGTATTAAACACGTTATCACCTTTCCGTTAAAGGCAATAAAACTGAGGCACCTCCCCCGCAAGGGGAAGGTCACTTCAGTTTTACGCAACAAATCAGGGTTGTTTAATTGCACCAACCGGGCAAACGCCTGCACAAGCGCCGCATTCAACGCATTCTTCGCCGATTTCGTATTTGCCGTCGACTTCTTTAATTGCGCCAACCGGGCAGGTTGCAGCACAAGAACCGCAGCCTACGCATTCTTCTTTATTAATTTTCAGTGCCATTATGTACGCCTCCTTTCCTGTACCTTCTCACCAAGGTGATTTCTGCTTTATCGTTATCCAGCTTTCGCTGTCTAACTACATATTCAGTGAGGGTTCCTTCTTGGGTCTTACCCTGCATTTTAGGCGGCTCGGTTACGATAACTTCGCATTCATAACCAGACCTGCGCAGTATCTCCAAAGCCTTGACAGCCTCAAGCGCCAGTACATCCGGAAATTCCATCAAATTTCCATAACTTCCTTTTCTTTGTGTTCCATTACGGAATCAATTTCCTTGATGAATTTATCAGTCATTTTCTGAATATCATCATTAGCTTTTTTAGCTTCATCCTCCGTAACTTCTTTGGCTTTTTCTGCTTTCTTTACAGAATCGTTGGCATCACGCCGCAGGTTTCTTACGCTTACACGGGCGTCTTCAGCTTTTTTATGAACAGTTTTTACAAGCTCCTTACGCCTTTCTTCCGTAAGCTGGGGTAAGTTCAGGCGGATGACGCTGCCGTCGCTGTTCGGGTTCAAGCCCAAATCAGATTTCATAATAGCGCGTTCAATATCTTTCAGCAGGTTCTTTTCCCACGGCTGAATTACAATCATGCGCGGTTCCGGAACGGTTACGCTGGCAACCTGGTTTACAGGCGTCGGTGTTCCGTAATATTCAACCATAACTTTATCCAGCAGTGAAACGCTAGCGCGGCCTGCACGCACGGAAGCAAGGTCCACGCGCAAAACCTCTATAGTTTTTTGCATTTTAGTTTGGGCCGTAGCCAAAATTTCTTTTATTTCTGCCATTTTAATTTCCTCCCACCAAAGTTCCAATCTTTTGTCCCAATGCCGCTTTTAAAATATTGCCTGGTTTGTCAATATTAAACACTACAATTGGTATCTTATTATCCATGCAAAGGCTGATTGCCGTAGAATCCATAACGCTCAGCTTACGCTGGATTACTTCAATATAATCAAGTTCTTCAAACATTTTTGCGTTCGGATTTTTTGCCGGGTCGCTGTCATAAACGCCGTCCACGCCTTTTTTCGCCATCAAAATAGCGTCGGCTTCAATTTCAGCCGCACGCAGGGCAGCAGTCGTATCCGTAGAAAAATACGGATTGCCGGTGCCTGCCGCAAAAATAACCACCCTTGCTTTCTCCATGTGTCGGATTGCCCTGCGCCTGATATAAGTTTCCGCAATCTGGCGCATCTCGATAGCAGTCTGCACACGGG
>DXVZ01000105.1:0-334 GCA_019417125.1 Phascolarctobacterium sp. | reverse complement strand
ACCCCACGGTTTTCCAAAGCATCCTGCAATGCCAGCGAATTAATTACTGTCGCCAGCATGCCCATATAATCGGCAGTAGCCCTGTCCATGCCTTTAGAGCTTCCGGAAAGGCCGCGCCAGATATTGCCGCCGCCGTTGACAACGGCTACCTGCAAACCGCATTCCGTAACGTCCTGAATTTGTTTTGCAATCGAATCGACAATCTCCGGGTCAATGCCGAAGCCCTTTTCGCCTGCCAAGGCTTCACCGCTTAATTTTAAAACTATACGTTTAAACTTGCTTTCTTCAGCCAAAACACACGCCCCCTATGCCATAAATTTACATACTCATACAT
>DXVZ01000104.1 GCA_019417125.1 Phascolarctobacterium sp. | reverse complement strand
TCTTTATAGATTACGGCTTACTATATTACCTTACGGAATACGTTTATTTAAATTATCTGCTGTCGGCGGCTTGCTCCTTCACAGCTGCCGTAATAATAAATTACGTTATCTGTCAGTTATTTGTTTTTAAAAACAGCAAAAATGGTTTACGCCAATTAAGTTTGTTTATCGGCGCAAGCCTTGCCGGTTTATTTTTAAACCAATTTTGTATGTGGTTTTTAGTTGATGCTTTAGGCATTTATTATTTAATTGCCAAATTTTTTGCCACTGCTATCGTAACCCTATGGAATTATTTTGCCAAAAGATATGCCTTAAAAACAAACTAAATATTACATTTACCAAAAAACTCACGGTACGTAAAATACCGTGAGTTTTTTGGTAGAATATTAAATTTACATTTTTTCAAGCGAGTTTTTGGCAAAACTTGCATTTTTTCAAGGGACTTTTTTGTAATTTTCACGATTTTTCAAGGGACTTTTGGGGTAAACTCGCTATTTTTTCAAGGGAGTTTTACTTTCAGTCCTTAAAATTTTCTAAACTGCCGCACAGGGTTAGGGCGTAAACGCTTGCTGCACCTGCCTGTTTTAAGGCTTTGGCGGCTTCATCCAACGTTGCGCCGGTTGTTAAAATATCATCTACAAGTAAAATTTTAGCGCCGCTTACATTGCCCTGTACTTTAAAGCAGCCGCGCACGTTGCTGCGGCGTTTATCCGGCGTAAGCCCGTACTGCGGCGCTGTTGCCCTTACGCGCGCCAGCACCTGCGGCCGCCACGTGCCTTTAACGGCAAGCGCCCCGGCAAAAACGCTTTCGGGTATGTCAAAGCCGCGCTGCTTACGCCTTGCCGCGTCCGTCGGCACGGATACCACCATGTTAAAACCGCCCGGCGTATAAGCCTGCGCCAAAAAGGCTGCTTCTTCCGCCAGCGGCTGTAAAAATTTGCTTTCGTTTTCAAACTTTAGTTTGTGCAGCAGGTCTTTTAATACGCCGTCGTACTTATAGCCCATTACCGCGCCGTCCAGGTATTTCAGCCCCGGCATTGGCGTAAGCGTTAAAGCGCTTGCGCGGCACTGCGGGCAAAATACGCCGCTGTCGGTTTCTGCTCCGCACACGCCGCACGCCTGCGTAAAAAACACGCTTACCAGCGTTTGCCACCATTTTTGCAAATAATTCAAATTATCACCAATTTATTTAAAATACGTCTGCCTGCTCCTGCAAGCGTTCTGCAAGCAGCGAATAGCGTTTGCGGGTTTTATCGTTTAAAACTGCTGTCTGCACGGCTTTTTTGCTGCCGACTATGACAACTTTTTGCCGCGCCCTTGTTACCGCCGTGTAAAACAGGTTGCGCTGCAACATTATATAGTGCCCCGGCACCATTAAAAGTATTACCACGGGGTATTCACTGCCCTGCGATTTGTGCACGCTCATGGCGTAGGCTAATTGCAGCTCGTCCACCTCGGCAGAGGTATAAACAATTTTGTTGCCGCCGATACCGGCATAGGCGTATTCGTCTTCAAACGAGGTAAACACGGGCTTGCCGCCGTCATCGTAGGCAACCGTAACACTGCCGCCGTCTATGCGCACAATGCGCCCGATATCGCCGTTAAACACTTCTTTTTCGTAGTTGTTGCGTATCTGCATTACTTTGTCGCCTTCGCGCAGGATGCCGCCGCCCGGCAAGGCAATTTCGCCCTTATCTGCCGCGGGCGGGTTTAAATGCTGCTGCAAAACTTTGTTTAAATTCTGCACGCCGCAGGGGTTTTTGTGCATCGGCGAAAGCACCTGCACATACTGCAAACCGTGTTCTGCCGCCACCTGCCCGTACAGCTGCGCCACAAATTCCGCCGCCTGGTATTCGTTGTCAAACGTCGCAAATTCAAAATCGCTGTGCGGCGCAAACTCCGGCATCTGCCCGTGGTTAATGCGGTGGGCGTTGCGCACAATGGGGCTTACTTCCGCCTGGCGGAACACGTTTTCCAGCCGCACTACCGGCATTTTTTTGCTGCGGATAATATCTTTTAGCACCGAACCAGGCCCGACCGAGGGAAGCTGGTCCACGTCGCCGACAAAAATTAAGCGGCAGCCGCCCGGCACTGCTTTAAGCAGATGGTGCATTAACGTAATATCCAGCATCGAGGCTTCGTCGATAATGATGGCTTCCGCGTCCAGCGGGTCGCTGTCGTTTTTACCAAAGTTAAAGCCGCTGCCGTCTGGCTGGTATTCCAAAAGGCGGTGCACCGTCTGCGCCGGGTGCCCGGATGATTCCGCAAGGCGTTTTGCCGCCCTGCCCGTTGGCGCCGCCAGCAAAATGCGGCAGCCTGCTTTTTCCAGCACCGTTATAATGCCTTTAACGACGGTGGTTTTACCAGTGCCCGGTCCGCCCGTCAGCACAAACACGCCGTATTTAAGCGAAGCGTGGATGGCTTCTTTCTGCGCTTCGGCAAGCTGTATGCCGGCCTCGCGCTCCCAGCGGGAAATTATTTTTTCCACGTCGACGCTTTTAATTTTACCGGGCGCATCGCGCAGTGCCAGCA
>DXVZ01000103.1 GCA_019417125.1 Phascolarctobacterium sp. | reverse complement strand
GTTTGCCAACAGTATATTTAGGTTTAATATTGGCTATTATAAATCGAATTAAAAGAAAGCAGTTTAAGAGAATACCAATGATTTTAAAATTGATGTTTAATCCATATCCAAAGTTTAACGAGGTGAAACAATGAAAGGCATAATTTTAGCAGGAGGCAGCGGTACACGTCTTTATCCGCTGACGATGGTTACAAGCAAACAGTTATTACCTATATATAATAAACCGATGATTTACTACCCGTTATCCACTTTGATGCTTGCAGGTATTAGGGAGATTTTAATAATTTCTACGCCGCATGATTTGCCTAACTTTGAAAAGTTGTTGGGCACAGGCGAAAGATATGGGCTTAAATTAAGTTATAAAGTGCAGCCTTCGCCGGACGGTTTAGCGCAAGCCTTTATTTTAGGTGAAGAATTTGTTGGCAACGATAGCTGCGCTTTAATTTTGGGTGATAATATTTTTTACGGCGCCGGCTTAAGCAAACACTTAAAACAAGCTGCTGCGAATAAAAATGGCGCAACGGTGTTTGGTTATTATGTAGATGATCCGGAACGTTTCGGCGTTGTAGAATTTGATGCCGACGGCAAAGCAGTTTCTATCGAAGAAAAACCAGCACAGCCAAAAAGTAACTATGCAGTAACAGGCTTATATTTTTACGATAACAATGTTTGCAAATATGCTAAAACACTTAAACCATCCGCCCGCGGCGAACTGGAAATTACTGATTTAAACAAAATTTACCTGCAAAACGATAAATTAAACGTAATCACGCTTGGACGTGGATATGCATGGCTTGATACAGGAACAGTAGATAGCTTAAATGAAGCAGCGGAATTTGTGAAAGCTGTGGAAACAAGAACCGGAATCCCAATTGCAGTGCTTGAAGAAATTGCTTATAACAACGGATGGATAACCAAAGCGCAGCTTTTAGAAAGCGCGGAAAAATACGGCAAAGCGCCTTACGGGCAGTACTTAAAAAAAGTAGCCGAAGGCAGGATAAAATACTAAACTTTAGAGGCATATAATTATGAAAATAACTAAAACAAAACTTGACGGTGTAGTAATAATAGAACCAGATGTATTTGGTGATAACCGTGGCTTTTTTATGGAAAGCTGGAACAAAAAGAAAATGGAAGAAGCCGGGCTTTTTTATGACTTTGTGCAGGATAACCATAGCAAAAGTACAGTAAAAGGTACACTACGCGGTATTCATTTTCAAAAAGGTGATAAAGCTCAAGCAAAACTGGTACGCTGCGTAAAAGGTGCTGTACTTGATGTTGCTGTTGATTTGCGGAAAAACAGCCCTACTTTTAAGCAATGGGTAGGCGTGGAACTTAGCGCAGAAAATAAAAAACAGCTTTTAATACCGCGTGGTTTTGGGCATGGCTTTGTAACTTTAACCGACGATGTTGAATTTTTGTATAAAGCAGACAACTACTATGCACCGGAAGCCGACGCCGGAATCCGCTGGAACGACCCGGAAATCGGCGTAGAGTGGGGCGTAGAAAATCCTATCTTATCTGAAAAAGATAAAAAGAATCCGTTTTTGGTAGATTGTAAAGAATTGTTCTAGGTGTTTTAAATGGACATTAAATTAGCTGGCTGTGTAATTTTATATAATCCAGACAAAGATGTAATACGAAATATTGAAAGTTACATTAAATATTTAGACAAGCTTTATGTCATAGATAATCAAAATGGAGAGTTTATAA
>DXVZ01000102.1 GCA_019417125.1 Phascolarctobacterium sp. | reverse complement strand
TTGCCATTGCTTTTGCCACAATCTGCGCCATTTCGTAGCGGGTCATCAGTTTATCGCCGCCGTAAGTGCCGTCGGGGTAGCCGTCTACCACGCCTTCTGCTGCTAATTTGTTAACAGCATCGTATGCCCAGTGCCCTGCCGGTACATCACTGAAGGGGTTGGCAGCGTAAGCGGAAGCAGTTACGCCCAAAGCCATTGCCATTGCTAATACTAAAGATTTTTTCATTGCGGATTCCTCCTAAAAACTTTTTAAAGTACGCCAGCCCTTAAACAAAAACTTTTTAACGCGAGTTGCCTTGTTTCCTCTGTCATTGTTTTAATAGTTTAGGCTTACATAACTCTTTAGTTAGTATACGCTTACTTTAATGTTTTGGCAACCCCTTTTGTGAAATTTTTGACACAATTTTACCCCAAGACTTAAAATAACCCTGCCCGTTACAGGCAGGGTTATGGTTAAAAGCGTTATTCTACTGTTACAGATTTTGCCAGGTTGCGCGGTTTATCAACGTCGCAGCCCCTGGTAAGCGCCGCATAGTACGCTAAGAGCTGCAAAGGCAGTACCGCCAGTATCGGCGCCAGCTCTTTGCCCGCACGCGGAATGTAAATAACGTGGTCAGCATATTTGGCAATGCTGTCGTCGCCCTCAAGGGCAATAGCAATAACCATCGCTTCGCGCGCTTTTACTTCCTGCAAATTGCTTACGGTTTTGTCGTAAACGTCTTCCTGCGTTGCCAGCACAATTACCGGTACGCCTTCAACAATCAGCGCCAGCGTGCCGTGTTTAAGCTCGCCCGCCGCATACGCTTCGGCGTGGATATAGCTGATTTCTTTCAATTTCAGCGCACCTTCCAGCGCAACGGCATAGTCCAGGCTTCTGCCAAGGAAGAACGCGTCCAGGCTGCTGCCGTAGTGGCGTGCAAACACTTTAATCTGGTCTACGTTTTCCAGCATATCGTGCAGCTGTTCCGGCACTTTATGCAGGCCTTTGGCAAGTTCGTCCGCCTTATTGCCGTCCAAAGTTCCGCGCAGGCGGCCAACGTAAACCGCCAGCATCAGCATAACCAATAGCTGCGTGGTGTATGCCTTGGTGGAAGCAACGGCAATTTCCGGCCCGGCATAGGTGTAAACAACCTGGTCCGCTTCGCGCGCGATGGAAGAACCAACAACATTGGTAACCGCAAGCGTGCGACTGCCTAAACGTTTGGCTTCTTTTAAAGCCGCCAGGGTATCAATGGTTTCGCCGCTTTGGCTGATGACGATGGTAAGGCAGTTAGCGTCAACCAGCGGATTGCGGTAACGGAACTCGCTGGCGATATCCACTTCAACCGGGATGCGCGCCAGGTTTTCCAGATAGTATTTGCCGACAATGCCGGCATGGTAAGCAGTGCCGCAGGCAACAATAAAGATTTTGCTGATGCCGGTAAAATCCTCCGGAGTCCAGCCCAGCTCGGTAAAGTTAATTTCCGTGCCGTTTTCGGCAAGTCGTCCGCGCATGGTATCTTTAATGGCTTTCGGCTGCTCGTAAATTTCTTTCAGCATAAAATGTTCAAAACCGCCTTTTTCGGCAGCTTCGGCGTTCCAGTTCACTTCAAAAACTTTTTTAGTAATCGGCGTGCCGTTAATATCCTGCACCCATACGCCCTCTTTAGTAACGGTGGCAATTTCGCCGTCGCTCATAATGTATGTGCGGCGGGTTTTGGCAATAATCGCCGGAATATCGGACGCGATAAAGTTTTCGCCCTCGCCCAAACCAATAATCAGCGGATTATCCTTTTTGGTGCAGATGAGCTTATCTGGTTCTGCGGCGCACATAAATACCAGCGAATACGAGCCTTCGATAGTTTTTAAAACTTTTTTAACGGCTTCTTCCATGTCGCCGTCGTAAAAATCGGCAAACAGGTGCGCTACAATTTCGGTGTCGGTATCTGAAGAAAATTTATGCCCTTTGGCAATCAGTTTTTCTTTCAGCATTAAATAGTTTTCGATAATACCGTTATGAACAACAACAAAGTTCCCGCTTTCATCGGTATGCGGATGGGAGTTGCGGTCGGACGGGCGCCCGTGCGTTGCCCAGCGCGTATGGCCGATGCCCATGCTGCCTTCGGGCATTCTGCCCTCTAACTTATGGCGCAGCGCATCCAGGCGGCCCACGCATTTTTCAACCCTTATTTTGCCCTTTTCGTAAACCGCAATACCGGCGGAATCGTAACCGCGGTATTCCAGCTTGCTCATTCCGTCCAGCAAAAAGGGCGCAGCCTGTGCATTGCCTACGTAACCAACAATACCACACATATTAAAATCCTCCTAAAGGTTATTTGCCAGTTCTGCCGCAGACGCTTTGTCCCCCACGTTGCCATGGGGCTTTGTCAGTCTGCTTACGGCCCGCAGCCGGCCGGGAGGCACCCGCTGACTACTCGATAAACCTCCGCCTCGTCTGCCGCCAAAGCGGCACTTGCGCTTACTGCCGCAAATATATTTTATGCCGCACAGGCCTGGCTGTCCCATGCGGCACCTTTGCAGCTACTTTATTTTACTATATTTTTACAAGATGGTCAATTAAAATCAGCCAAGCTCGCGCGTTACCACTTCGCCGATGCTGTTGGCAATTTTTTCCAGGCGCTCCTGCACGGGTCCTTCCGCCATAATGCGGATTAACGGTTCGGTGCCGGACGCGCGCACTAAAATCTGCCCGTTGTCGCCCAGTTCTTCCTGGTATTTTTTGATAACGGCTTTAATGGCTTCGTTATCTTCCCAGCCATATTTATCTTTTACACGCACGTTCAGCAAAATCTGCGGGAACTTGGTCATCAGCGCGCCCAGTTCGGACAGGCGCTTGTTGTTTTTAACCATAGCGCCCAAAAGCTGTACGGCGGTTAAAATGCCGTCGCCGGTTTTTGCAAATTTACTGAAAATAATGTGCCCGGACTGTTCGCCGCCAAGGCTGTAGCCCTCTTTCAGCATTTCTTCCAGCACGTAACGGTCGCCGACGTTGGTTTTTACGCAGCGGCCGCCGTGTTCCGCCATTGCTTTGTGCAGCCCGACATTGCTCATAACTGTTGTTACCAGCACGTTGTTGTGCAGTTCTTTCTTTTTCATCAGTTCTAAAGCGCAGATAAGCATAATCTGGTCGCCGTCCAGCGCTTTGCCGGTTTCGTCCACCGCCAGGCAGCGGTCGGCGTCGCCGTCGTTGGCAATGCCCACGTCCGCGCCTTCTTCCAGCACTTTAGCCTGCAAGGCTTCAAGGTGGGTGCTGCCGCAGCCGTTGTTAATGTTAATGCCGTTAGGCTGGTTAAAAATAGTAATAACGTGCGCGCCAAGAGTACGCAAAATTACCGGCGCAATCAAGCTGTTGGCGCCGTTGGAGCAGTCCATTACCACCTTTAAGCCGTTTAATTTGGTCGGCGCGGTGCTGATGATATGGTCGATGTAAAGTTTATCCATAGCTTCTTCGTTAATAACGCGGCCAACGGAAGAACCGCTCGGGTTTTTGCTGCTGTCGTGTTCGGCGGCAACCATGGCTTCAATTTCGTCCTCCACGGCATCCGGCAGCTTGTGCCCGGTCTGCGAGAAGAATTTAATGCCGTTGTCCTCAAACGGGTTATGCGAAGCGGAAATTACAGCACCGGCATTAGCGTGCAGTTTGGAAGTTAAATACGAAACCGCCGGCGTAGGTATTACGCCCAGTAAATGTGCGTTGCCGCCCGCAGAGCAGATGCCTGCCGCCAAAGCAGCCTCCAGCATCGTGCCGGAAAGGCGGGTATCGCGCCCGATGATGATTTTAGGGTTGCGGGTTTCCCTGCCGAAGTAGGACGCAGCAGCGCGCCCCAGTTTAAATGCCAGCTCCGGGGTCAGCTCTACGTTTGCCACGCCGCGGACACCGTCAGTACCGAATAAACGAGCCATTTTAAAACCTCCGTTTTATATGTAAAGTTAAATGTTTGCCGCAAGTATTATAGCAGGCTTAGGCAAAATTAGCAATAATTATAACGTCGCAAAGCGGCTCATTACCGCGCGCGCCACGTGGTAGCCGTCCAGTGCGGCGCTCATAATGCCGCCGGCGTAGCCCGCGCCTTCGCCGCAGGGGTACAGCCCTTTGTGCGATAATGACTGTTTGTCTTCGCCGCGCATAATGCGCAGCGGCGCGCTCGTCCTTGTTTCTACGCCCGTGAGCAGCGCCCCGCCGTCATCAAACCCGGCAAGGCGCTGCCCAAAGGCTTTAATGCCGCCGCGCAGCGCTGCCGTAACGTAATCCGGCAGAACCAGGTTTAAATCGCACGCCGTTATGCCAGGCAGGCAGCTTGGCGTAACCAAACTTTCCACTGAAGGCGCAGTGCCATCTAAAAAAGTTTTAAAGTTCTGCGCCGGTGCGTAATAGCTGCCGCCGCCGTATTTAAACGCCAAACGCTCCCACCTGCGCTGAAACTCCACGCCGTCAAGGGCATTACTGCCAAAATCCTGCGGCGTTACGTTAACTACCAGCGCGCTGTTGGCAACGCCGCTGTCGCGTTTATACATGCTCATGCCGTTAACAACCACGCCGCCAGTTTCGCTGGCTGCGCCAACTACCTGCCCGCCCGGGCACATGCAAAACGAATACGCTGTGCGCGTGCTTTCCGGGTCATGCCATACAACGGCGTAATCTGCTGCACCCAGCTTTGGGTGCCCGGCAAAATCGCCATACTGCGCGCGGTCAATCAGCTCCTGCGGATGTTCAATGCGCACGCCAATGGCAAACGCTTTGGGCTGCACGGCAACGCCGCGCTGCGCCAGCATCGCGTAAGTATCGCGCGCACTGTGACCGCACGCCAAAATTACAGCCGGTGCGTAAAGTTTTTCGCCAGCCTGCGTAACCACGCCCTTAACGGCGTTATCTTCAATTATAAAATCAGCGGCGCAGGTGTTAAAGCGTATTTCGCCGCCAAATCCGCAAATCATCCGGTTTAAACCGGCAACCATGGCGCGCAGCTTATCCGTACCTACATGGGGCTTTTGCTCCCACAGTATTTCTTCCGGCGCGCCAGCCTTAACAAACAATTTTAAAATATCGTTCATTACGGGGTCGTTTACGCGCGTCGTCAGCTTGCCGTCGCTGAACGTGCCCGCGCCACCTTCGCCAAACTGCACATTGCTTTCGGGGTCAAACGCGCCCTTCTGCCAAAACCGCTGAACATCGTCCACGCGTTCGGCTATTTTTTTGCCGCGTTCCAACAGCAGCGGCTTATAGCCGTAACGTGCCAGCTCCAATGCCGCCACCAGCCCAGCCGGGCCAGCGCCGATAACTATGGGGCGCTCCTGCATTTTTTCCGTACCAAGCTGCGGCTGCGGCGCAGGTTCTTCTTTAAATCGCGTTACGTTCTTATCGCGCAGCAGGCGGTTAACAAAGCGCGCCGGCGCGTCCACTTCCGCCAGCACATGGTAGTTGATAACAATGCTGTTTTTACGGCGTGCATCAACAGCCCGCCGCAGCACGCGCACGCTGCCGAGGTCCTGTTTTTTCACTCCCAGCCTGCGGGCGCACGCCTCGCGCAGCGAAGCCTCGCTCACAAGCGGAATCCTTACATTATTTATTCTTAGAAGCATGTACCTCTCCTGTTAATCTTCTTCGGTTACAAATTTTACGCTGACCGTTTTAGTCGAGCAAATTACCTTGCTCGGTATATCCAGTTCAACGTCAACCACACTATCCGAGTTAAGGGTGCTTAAATCCACGTCCTTGGTATGCAGCGCCACCATGCTATGCACTACCGAAGGCTCCGCCAAAATTCTTACCTTTGCCGGTTCGCACTCCGCTTTGGCAAGTTTTTTGCCGTCAGCCAGCTCGCCCGTTGTGCTTACTATAACCGGCAGTTCGGCGGTAATCATCTGGCGCACCAGCGTTGCCTTAATATTCGCTTCTGCAGGCTCAATCGCCAAATCGTGCATTTCCGCGCCCGTATCGCTGATGGCTACCAAATGGCTCTGCACTTCAAAATCGCGCGTTTTTTCGCTTACGTCAACCGGCGCGATAACTTTTACCATCGCGTCCAGCCTGTGCCCGGCGCCGCGTACAATTACGCTCTGCGGCTCTACCGACTGTTTGCTTAAAGCGTAATCGTTGGCAGGCAGCCCGATAACGATGGTTTCAACCGGCATGGTGCGTTCGGTAATTTTATCAATGTAAACATAAATATTATTGGGGTAAACCTCTACAATCTGCCCTTCGGGGAACTGCGCATGCACCGGCAGGTACTGCTGCCCCACGTCGCGCCCGTCGCAGTCGATATAGGCGATAACCTCTTTTTCGGTAACGCCGCCCAGCAGGCTGCGCTGCCCGCTGACCCTTACTTTAATGTTTTCCGGCGCGTTTAAAACAATCATGTTTTCGGCAACATTGCGCTGCTGCAATTTAACAACATAATCGCGCTCAATAACCGGGTTCTGCTCGCTCATAACGTACAGCCAAAGGCCGCAAGCCACTATCAGGGTGACGATACGCGGAATTAAATTCTCACGCTCAAAAAACTGCTTCATTTTTTGTCACCTCTTAATTCACGGATTTTTTCACGCAGCATTTGTTTAAAATCAGCCTTGGGGCGCGTAACGGAAGCCTTTAAAAACTCCTTCACGTCGTCCGCCGTTAAATAACGCTGCAAACTGCCGTTGCGCGCAATCGAGATGGTGCCCGTTTCCTCGCTGACAACGAGGATTACGGCGTCGGACTGTTCAGATATGCCCAGCGCCGCCCTGTGGCGCGTGCCCAGCTCCTGGCTTAAATTGCGCATCTCCGTCAGCGGCAGAAGGCAACTGGCTGCCGCAATGCGGTTGCCGCGGATAATTACCGCGCCGTCGTGCAGCGGCGTGTCTTTTTCAAAAATGTTTAAAAGCAGGCTGTCGCTGATAAGCCCGTCGATAGCGACGCCCGTTTCAATGCGCTCCTCCAGCCCAATTTCGCGCTCGACGACAATCAGCGCGCCCAATTTGCGGCGGCTCATAACAACGGCGGCAGAAGTAATGGAGTTAACCATTTCATCCACCTCAAACTCGTCCAATTCGCCGTGCTTGCGGAACAAACGCCCGCGGCCAATCTGCTCCAGCGCGCGGCGCAGCTCCGGCTGAAATACTACCGGCAGCGCTACAATCAGCACCGTCATGCTTTTTTCCAGCACCCAGCTAATAACGTGCAGGTTCAGCCAGCGGCTGGCAAACATAATTACGCCCAGCGTTAAAAGACCTTTAACCAGCACCGCCGCCCTGGTGTTTTTCAGCATTAAGTATATTCTGAAAAGAAAATACGCCACCACCAAAATATCTATCACATCAAGGATGCCGATGGTTTTGATGAGGCTGTTAATATTAGTCAGCAAAAACATCACCCTTTTCTTAAAAACTGCTGCTTTATTCATTATATCAAACCGCCGGTTTATATTCCACGCCCACGGCTGATATTTTTAAATTTTTTCGCAAAGTTAAAATTTTCCGCCGCTGCGGCACAGAAAGAGGCTTGTTTGGCTTGCCATTTAACGTAAAATACATTAAAATATTACAGGCTATATAAAAGAAAAGAGGTTTTGCGTATGGAAAGAAAAATCATCCAAGTAGAAGAACGCCCGCCGCTTGCGCTGAACATTCCGCTCAGTATCCAGCATCTGTTCGCTATGTTCGGCTCGACGGTACTCGTTCCGTTTTTGTTTAACGTAAGCCCCACCACCTGCCTGTTTATGAACGGCATCGGCACGCTGCTGTAC
>DXVZ01000101.1:4451-9437 GCA_019417125.1 Phascolarctobacterium sp. | reverse complement strand
GCATACAATCTCCCCTTCATAAAAAAATCATAACAAGCATAAAATTTAACAGCTTATAAAAACAAACCGTAATTTTCAAGCCATTATGTAAACACATTCTCTATTTTACAGAACTGTTTATAACTTTGCAAGACTTTTACAAAAGTATACTTGTATGCAAAATACCGGTATGCGTTATGCAGAAACAAAAAATAACCCCTCCCGCGTTAATGCAGGAAGGGTTATTTCGCAAAATCAATCGTAATAATCAATGCCTTCTCCGTTTTTATAACTAATAAATTTGTCATTAAGCATACGCACAGCTGTTAAAACCGCCTTTTTAGCGCTTGCCTGGTAGTGCTTTTCAATCATGGCGTTCAACTCATCCAAGCCTTCGTTCATGTTGTAGCCCACTAGCATTTTAGCAATAAAATCGCTGGCAAGCCTGGTTGCCAAAGTACATTCTGCCTGCAAAATACAGCCGGTGTGCATGTCAATCTCTACTACCACGCCAATTACTTTATGCACCTCATACGCCGTAATTCCCGAAGGCAGCTTGGCGTAAGCAGAAAATATAACGCTGCTGCGCTGCGTAGCATCAAGCATCTGTAAGCTCCTCCTTATTTGCGTACCGACAGGCTGCGCACAGAAACATCAACCGATTTAACCTGCATTGCCGTCATGTACTCAACTTTTTCTTTAATCTTATTTTGAAAAACCTTTGTTACTTCAAATACCCGCACACCATAAAACAGCACAACTTCCACAGCAATAGCAATGCCCTTGGTGTTGCTGCTGCGCCTGCGTACCCTAATGCTGTTTACTTTATCTATGCCCAGCATTTTTTGTGCGACGATGTTGATTATATCCTGAATTGCGTAATCCGAAATAAAAATTTTGCCGTAGTAGCTGAACGCCGGGCGGACGATGGAACGGTCCGGTTCGGCATGCTTGCGTTCTTTGGAAAAAAGATTATACGGCAAATCGGCGAAGTAGCCTGTAAAATGCGGCTTAAGCTCCACCGTCGGCACGGGAACAATGTGTTTACCATCTTTCAGGCGCATTTGTTTAGCCTTTTTCATTTCCTGCCTGGTGGCAATCTGCTGGATATAAACCGTTTTTTCCGGCTTTGGCAGGCCAAGGCGCAGCACGATTTTCTGAATCATGTTATCAGAAGTTGCCAAAATTAAAAGCCTGTGAATGCCGCTTGTCGCCAGCGCATTGCGTACTTCGTCGGCGTGGCTGTCTTCTGTAAAGATAGCACGCTTAACCGCCTGTATTCTGTTGGTTTCGTTTTTTGCCGACGTACCAGCCAAAATTTTGGTGCCGCGTATCAAAAGCCCGTCGTCAATAATCGCATCGCAGTTATTGTTATGCGCCACGCCAATAGCACGGTGGCTTTTGCCAGTACCGCTCGGCCCTACAAATGCTACAACCTCCATAAATCTTCCTCCGGCATTTATTTTAGCATTGTTTTAACAACAGTTATTTTTTCACTGTAAACTTTAAAAACGCCCAGCTGTTCGGGGAAACGCCCTTCTACACCGTGAAAATCGCTGCCGCCGCTCGTCAGTAAGTTATATTTTGCTGCTAAACCGGCAAAATACTGCTGCATTTTTTCATCGGCGCTGGGGTGGTAAATTTCAATACCGTCAAACGGAATGTTTGTAAGCAGCGTGTTTACCAGCGCAATGTTTTCTATTTCGGCAGGATGCGCCAATACGGCGATGCCGCCTGCCTGATGCAGCAGCTGCACTGATTCTTCCGGTGACAATTTAGGCTGCGGCTCATAGCCAGGCTTACCGCGTTTTAAAAGCACGTCAAAGGCTTCTTCTACCGAAGCGAAATAGCCTTTTTTTACCAGCGCCTTGGCAACATGAGGCCGCCCGACGGCACGGTTTTTAGTGTCGCACTGCTCTACCGTTATATGGTAACCGAGCGCGGCGATTTTATCAAGCATTCTATAAAGGCGTTTTTCGCGCGCATGGCGCATTTCTTCAATTTTATCGAGCAGCACGCTGTTATTTATATCTATGTTGTAACCCAAAATATGTACGCTGTTTTCGCCAACTTGTGTGCCAAGCTCTACCCCCGGCACTACCTGCGGCGCATTAGGCACGGCAGCCGCTGCGGCAAACGCTTCTTCCATGCCGTTAACGGAATCGTGGTCGGTTATAGCCAAAAGCCCAATACCGGCAGCGGCAGCCATTTTTACAAGCTGCGCAGGCGTATAACGGCCGTCCGAAAATGTACTGTGGGTATGTAAATCTACAAGCATTTTATAATTCCTTTGCAATGTTTACCAAAGTTCTTACGCCAAAAGCCGTGCAGCCTTTTGGTTTAAAGCCAGCGCTTTTGGACGCGGTGGATGTGCCGCCGATATCAATATGTACCCACGGCGTGCCCTTATCAACAAATTCTCCGATGAACAGCCCACCGGTAATGGTGCTTGCCGCACGCCCGGCGCTGTTGGTTAAATCGGCAATGCCGCTTTTAATTGCTTCTTGGCATTCCGGCAGCGAAGGCAGCTGCCAGTACATTTCACCCGCTTTTTTGCCGCAGCCGGTAACCTGTTTAATAAGCTCATCGTCGTTGCCTACAACGCCTGCGGTTTCGTTGCCAAGCGCAACAATTACGCCGCCCGTCAGCGTGGCAATATCTACTACTTTGGCGGCACCCTGGCGGCAGGCATACCAAACAGCGTCTGCCAGCACCATACGCCCTTCTGCGTCAGTGGAAACTACTTCGATCGTTTTGCCGGAAGCTGCTTTAACAACATCGCCGGGGCGCTGCGCACTGCCAGAAGGCATATTTTCCGCACATGCCATAACGCCGATAACGTTGCAGGGCAGTTTCAGCTTCGCAATAGCTTTCATTGTGCCAAGCACTACCGCAGCGCCGGTCATATCGTCTTTCATTTCACCCATATTGGCTTCCGGTTTAATGGAAATGCCGCCGCTGTCGAAAGTAATGCCCTTACCTACAAAAGCTGTGTAAGGAGCGTCGCCTGCACCGTTATATTTAAGCGTAACCATATAAGGCGGGTTTACAGAACCCTGCCCCACGGCAAGGATAGCGCCCATGCCTTTTGCCTGCATTGCCACAGCGTCAAGCACCTCGCATTCCATGCCGCATTCTTCAGCCGTAAGCTGCGCCTGCTCTGCCATGACGGCAGGCGTTACAATGTTGCCAGGTCGGTTCGCCAAATCGCGCGCATAGCATACTGCCTCGCTTACCAAACAGCTGTCGGCAGCAACTTTTGCGGCGTCTGTAACATTCGTCACAATAGTGTAGCTAATAACTTTTTCTTCTTCGGGCTTGCCTTTACATTCCGTAAAAGTATAGCCGCCCAAAAGCAGCCCTTCAACCATCGCCGAAAGGTAATGCGGGCGCGCCGCGTTTAAAAGTATCGGCGCAATAACCAGCGCCTTGTTTGTTTTAAGCTGTTTTAAAAGGCGCGCCGTTTCGCCTGCGGCTTTACGTAAATCGTTCGGTTTGCAGGCGTTTTCGCCGCCAAAACCGCTGATAACAACCTGCTGCAAACCGTTTTCGCCCAGCATGGCAAACTGCGTTACCGTACCGGCATCAGCCAGCTTATCGTTTTTTTGCAGCAGCCCGTCAACTGCTTTAATAAGGTATTCCGGCGCGTTCATTTTCGGCAGCGCCGGTATGCACCCTTTGCACAAAAACAGCACCAGTGTTTCCGCACTGCTTATTTCCTGCGCAGTAAGATTATTTTCCCTTACCGCAATTAATTTTTCATAATCTCTCATTATTTGTTACCTCTCGTTTATTTAAAAGTCATCGCTGTATTAAACTCGTCCACAAAGCTGTTGCCGTTGGCACGCTGCAAGTTCAAATCGCTTACTACAACGCGCATTTCCGTGTTGCGTACGCCGCCGGTATAGTGCGTTGCCAGCGCATGGATAATATACGGCACACCGCTGGCAGTACCGATGTACATTCCGGCATGCCCGTCCATATAAAGGCAGGCGCCGGGCGTTAATTTTTTAATTGCCTCCAGCCTTTGGGCTGATGCCATGCCGCTGAGGTTAACTGCCGTGCCTGCGGCTGCTTCCTGCTCATCGGCGTTGCGCGGCAAAAAGATGCCGACGGTGCGGTAAACATTGGCAATCAAGCTTGAGCAGTCCACGCCCTTGTGCGAGCCGCCCCAGCCGTAAGGCGTGCCGTAATATTTAAACGCGCCCCTTAAAATATTGTTAGCGGTATACGGCAAGTAACCTTTGTGTAAAGCCGCGTTTTTTACCACGTTGCTGTTAACTTCCTGCAAGGTGCCGTTTTGCGCGCGGATTGGCATTTGCACAGTGTAAATGCTGGCGCCCTCCGTTACTAATTGCAGGCGCGTACCCTCGTCGCAGTAAACGCTTTCACCAGGTACTTTAACATTAAAGCTTTGCCCTGTTACTACCAAAAAATTCTGCGGGTTAACATATTTAAGCCAGGCGTCGCGGCTGCAAAGCGCTACGTCAAAGCGCGAAATCCACCCGCGGTAGTTGTAGCTCTGCACATAGTAAAAAAAGCCGTTGGCGCTTTGGTGCAGAATTACCAGCGGTTCGCACACTGCAATAGCTGTTTCCTGCAAAGCGTCAAAATTATTATCGGTAGCGTAATAAAAAAGCCCTTCGTTGGTAGGCAAAAGGCGCAGGTTAGCGCGCCTTACGGCAACGCCGTAACGCACCTTCACCTCTGCCGGTATTTTATCTGTATTGGTTTCTTTAATCAAAATATTTTTATAGTTTTGGCTTACCTCTTTGCCAAGGCGGAATAACGGGTCGTTCAGCACATCATAAGCTGCAACATAGCTTTTTACGGTACTGCCGGCAACAGTCTGCGGATAAGCAGCTAAATCATAAACCGTCGGCGCCTTATCGGCAATCCGTTTATTGTAAGCGGCAATACCAGCCGCATCAAGTATCACCTGGTCGCCGGTTGGGTTATTTTTCACCCAAAAATCAGCGCTGATAAAACTGCTGTAATTAGTTACAC
>DXVZ01000101.1:0-4441 GCA_019417125.1 Phascolarctobacterium sp. | reverse complement strand
GGCAGCGTCAGCAATAAAGCTGGGTAAAATTAAACAGGCACAAAATGTTAAACAGGCAATAAAATCCCTTAAACGCATTTTACTCACTCCTTTACCCATATTATTTTCTATTTTTTCCGCTAAATTCCTGCCGGCGCAAAAGAAAAAGACCGCTTTAAACGGTCTTTAAAATTATTCAATCGGTTTATAAACACCGGCTTCGCGTTTTTTCTGCGCCGCCTGCGAGATATAGGTGCCAAGCACAAGCTTGTAACCCTTGCGCTCTACTATTTGTTTAATATAATCCTTATGCGGGCAGGGCGGGTTGTGGTAATTATCGGACACGATGCAGCTGGCAAGGTACACGGTAACGTCATCTTTGCTGTCACCCCAGCGTTTAAGCTTGCGGTTTAAATCTTCCAGTTTAGCGGCAACGCCCATGCCGCAGCAGCCGCCGCAGGTAGTGCAAAAATAATTTACTCCGTCTTCCAAGCCTGCAAACTTGCCTGCGCGGTTTTCAAAGCTTTTCATGCAGGCATAACCTACGCATTTTTTGGCAACAATATCGCACTGAATAACTAACGCTGTTTTCGCCATTATTTCACCATCCCGTAAGCTTTCAGTATTGCCGCCAATTTTTCTTTATGTTCTGCTGCCAGCGGAGTTAACGGCAGGCGCGGATTGCCGCATTCAATGCCCGTTACCATAGTGGCAGCGGCTTTAATAGGAATCGGGTTGGTTTCCATAAACATGGCCTGAGCCAAAGGTACCATTTTGGTATTAAGGCGCGCTGCTTCCTTTACACGGCCATCCTGGTAAGCCTGCATAATGCTTTGCAAAAGCTCGCCGCCGCAGTTGCTCAGTACGGAAATCAGCCCCGTTGCGCCAACGGACATAAACGGCAGAATTTCAATATCGTCGCCGCTGTAAATAGTAAAGTCCTCCGGCAGCAAGGTAAACAGCTCGTTAACCTGCGCTACATTGCCTGCGGCTTCTTTAATCGCCACAATGTTGGCAAAATCTTTGGCAAGGCGTGCAACGGTAGCAGGCGCAATGTTGGAACCTGTACGCCCCGGCACGTTATAAACAATTACCGGCAGCTTGGTTGCCTGAGCAACAGCTGCAAAATGCTGGTAAAAACCTTCCTGGGTAGGTTTGTTGTAATATGGGCCGACGATTAAAACGCCGTCCACGCCGACTTCTTCCGCCAGCTTTACCATTTTAACGGTATCGGCAGTGCAGTTGCTGCCTGCACCGGCAACAACCGGCACACGTTTATTAACGCGCTCCAAAATAACGCGGAACAATTCCAGCCTTTCGTCGGCAGTCATGGTTGCCGCTTCACCGGTAGAACCGCACACAACCAAACCGTCGCTGCCATGGGCAATCAGCCAGTCTGCCAAATCAGCGGCATTGGCGTAGTTAACGCTGCCGTCTGCATTAAAAGGCGTTACCATCGCGGTAAGCAGCCTGCCAAAATACGGATTTTTCATATCCAAACACCCCTCTTTTATAACTTAAACGCTTTATGAAGCGCCGTCACAGCTTCGCAGATATGTTCTTCTTTAATAATTGCAGAGATAGTCGTATCGGAATCGACCGTCTGCAAAATATTTATTTTATTATCCGCCAAAGCGCTGACGAATTTTGCCATCAGCCCCGGAAAACCGCGCACAGCGGCGAAAATAACCGAAACCTTGGCACAGTTTTTATTTACAGTATAGTCAAAGCCTGCGTCGTCCAGCACTGCGGCAGCCCTGTCGGCATCGGCGCTGAAAACGGCGAACATCGAACTGCTTTCGGAAAGGTTCAAACAGCTTACGCTGATGCCCGCAGCCGCCAAATCCTCAAACAAAATACGGCCGCTGCTAGCGTCCTTGCTGTCAAGCTTAATACGGAACTGCACCAAATCCCTAAGATATGTTACGCCGCTGATTCTGCGTTCTGTAACTGAATTGTCAATATCAATGCCAGAGATATCGCTGGTAATTAAAGTGCCCGGCGCGTCGCTGAACGTAGATTTTACAACGACCGGAATATTCCTGCGCATAGCAATTTCTACCGCGCGCGGATGAATTACCTTTGCCCCTTGCTGCGCCATCTGCGCCACTTCGGCATAAGAAATTTTGTGCAGAATGGTAGCGTCCTTTACAATCTGCGGGTCGGCGGTCATCACGCCTTCCACGTCGGTGTAAATTTCAATTTTTTCGGCGTTTAACGCCACGCCCAGCGCCGCCGCGGTAACATCACTGCCGCCGCGCCCCAGCGTAGTAAACTTGCCGTGGTTTTCCGTCATGCCCTGAAAACCGCAGATAACGGGAATCACACCCGATTCCAGCAAATGCTTTAAATCATCGGTTTTAATGTTTTTAATGCGCGCCGCGCCAAACTGCGAATCGGTAATAATGCCCGCCTGCCCGCCGGTTAGCGCCATGGCGTTAAAACCAAATTTCTGCAAGGTTGCCGCCATTATGCACGCCGAAATAATTTCACCGCAGCACATCAGCATATCCTGCTCGCGCACATTCACCGAAAGATTAACGCTTTTTAAAAACTCAATCAAAGTATCCGTGGCATAAGGAGCACCCTTGCGCCCAATGGCGGATACCACTACAACCGGCGCATAACCGCTGCGGATAGCCTGCTGCACCTTATCTTTAACGGCGGTACGGGCTTTTTCATCCACTACGGACGTGCCGCCGAATTTTTGAACCAGTATCTTCATCAACTATGTATCTCCGTTAAATCCAGCCGTTTTTAATCATCGTTTCGGCGATTTGTAAAGTGTTAAGCGCAGCGCCCTTGCGGATTTGGTCGCCAACTACCCACAGATTAAAAGAATTTGGCGCAGATTCATCGCGGCGCAGGCGCCCTACATAAACCTCGTCGGTATCGGAAGTATACAGCGGCATCGGATAAAGCTGCGCTGCCGGGTCGTCCTGCACAATAACGCCGGGGAATGCTGCCAGCGCCTGTTTAATTTCGTCAAGGCTCAAATCTTTTTCCAGCTCGATATTAACGGATTCCGAATGGCTGCGGAATACCGGCACGCGGATAGTAGTCGCCGTAATGCGCATATCGTAATCGTCAAGAATTTTTCTGGTTTCGTTCACCATTTTCATTTCTTCTTTGGTGTACAAATTATCGCAGAAAACGTCAATCTGCGGAATAAGGTTAAAGGCAATCGGGTAATGCTTTTCTGCACTTGCATAAGGCAGAATGTTAGCCGACATCTCTTTACCGGCAAGGTAATCGCCAGCCTGGTTTGCCAACTCGTCGATTCCTTCTTTGCCAGCGCCGCTGACTGCTTGATAAGTAGAAACTATAATACGTTTGATTTTCGCAAGGTCGTAAATCGGTTTTAACGCCATTAACATAATAATGGTAGAGCAGTTAGGGTTAGCAATGATGCCTTTATGTTTTAAAATTGCTTCCGGGTTAACTTCCGGCACTACCAGCGGCACCTCCGGGTCCATACGGAAAGCGCTGGAATTATCAATTACAACGGCGCCTGCTTTAACCGCGCACGGAGCAAACTCCTTAGAAATGGAACCGCCGGCAAACAACGCAATATCAATGCCTTCAAAAGAATCTGCCGCTGCTTCCTGCACGGTGTAATCCTTGCCCATAAAGTTTATAACTTTGCCTGCACTGCGTTTGGAAGCCAAAAGGCGCAGCTCGTTAAACGGAAAGTTTCTTTCCTCGATAAGTTTCAAAAATTCTGCGCCGACAGCGCCGGTCGCACCCAAAATTGCTACGTTATACTTTTTCATAAACATCCCCCATCACCAAATTATAATAATTTATCCAGCCCGTACACAAGGCCTTTTACACCTAAAATTTTGCGGCAGCCCAGCATTACGCCCGGCATATAGCATTCACGGCTTACAGGGTCGCTAATAATTTTTAAGGTTTCGCCCTGGCTGCCAAATACAACCTCCTGCGAGGCAACATAGCCAGGCAAACGCAGGCTGTGGATTTTCATACCCTCGTAATCGGCGCCGCGCGCACCAAGCATGGTTTCTTTTTCGTCAGGGTTGCCCTGCTTCATGGCTGTGCGCACTTCAGCAATTTTCTGCGCCGTTAAAATAGCAGTGCCGGAAGGTGCGTCCAGCTTTTTATCGTGGTGCTTTTCGATAATTTCCACATTAGGAAAATATTTTGCCGCTTCGCACGCCAGCTTAATCATTACAACAGCACCCAGCGCAAAATTAGGCGCAATTAAAACGCCGACCCCTTTTTCCGCTGCCAGTTTATCAATCTCTTCCAAATTTTCTTTAGTAAAGCCGGTTGTGCCAACAACGGCATTTACGCCCATACTGATAATTTTACGCAAATTGTCCATTACAACGTCGGGACGGGTAAAATCAACAACAACATCCGGGCGGGTGCAGGTAATAGCGTTTTCCAAATCGGTATCAACGCCCAAAACGCCGCCGTCATAATACGGGATGGACTTATC
>DXVZ01000100.1 GCA_019417125.1 Phascolarctobacterium sp. | reverse complement strand
TTATAATGCTGTTTACAATTTGCGGCAACAACTTTTTCGATTACAAATCGAAAAAGTTTCTATTTTTCGAAGTTTTTCGACTGCCAGTCGAAAAACTTTTTTGATTTTTGCAGTTTTTAGAGTGGTAGCCTAAAAACTTTAGGCGTTTTTGTTAAATTCTGCCTGCAATTCGGCAATGAAACGCTCGGCAATAGGCGTAAACACCTGCCGCTTTTTCCAAATAATGAACATATCCGTAGTCAGTTCCGGGTACAGCGGGCGGAACGCCAAGCCGCTTTCGCTGCTGGTATCTACCAAATGTTCAAACGTCAGCAAATAACCCAACCCCTCGCGCGTAAAAACAGAAGCGTTGTACGCCAGGCGGAACGAGCCTTCCAGCGTCAGTTCATTAATACGCTCGCCGCACCACAGCGGCAAATCGGCGTGCCAGCCCTGCCCGGAACAAAACAGCGGCAGACCGCGTAAATCTTTAAAAGTAATGCGCTCTTTCTGCGCCAGCGCGCACCCGGCTGGCATTACCAACCCCCAACGGTCCGATTCCGGCATCTTCAGCACGTTATACTTGGCGTAATCGGGCTGCTCCACAATCACGGCAAAATCCAGCAGGCCCTTATCCAGCTTTTCCGTCACCTGCTCCGTATCGCCGCTGGTAATGTGGTAATGAAACACCGGGTAATGCTTTTTAAATTTTTTTATCACGCCCGCCAGGTGGCGTATCTGATACGACTCCGCACAGCCAAAATAAATATTGCCGCCGATAATATCGTCCATCGAAGCAAACTCTGCCGTTATTTTATCAGCCATCGAAAGCAAATCCTCCGCGCGCTTGCGCAAAAGCATGCCTTCTTCCGTCAGCTCAATAGAAAAACTGTGACGCACAAACAGCTTTTTGCCCAGCTCCTCCTCCAGCCCTTTCAGCTGTTTAGAAAGCGCCGACTGCGAAATATGCATCCGCTCCGCCGCCTTGGACATATTTTCTTCACGCGCCGCCTCTAAAAAATAGCGCAGGGTCCTTATTTCCATAGTAAAACCTCCATATTTTAATTATACCATGAATTGAATTTATTTCATATCGCGATATGAATTTTTACCATTAGCGAAAACGCCGCCGTTTTACTATAATAAAAACAGAAAAGAGGTGCAGACCATGCAGCCGATAAAAACAGCAGATTTAAAAAACAGCCTGCACGAACTGGGGTGCAGCGCAGAACTTGCCGGCGAAATTATGCAGCTGGTGCAAAACGGCAACACGCAAAATGCCGCCCTGCTGCTGCGCCGCTGCAAACCGCTGCTGCTGTCGCAGCTTCACACCGCCGAGCGAAAAGTAGACCTGCTGGACTTTTTGCTGTACCGGCTAAAAAACGCAGAACCCCACAGCGCAAGAAAGGATGACTCACTATGAAACTTTTTACCGCACTTACCCTGTCGCTGCTGCTTTGCACGGGCGCAGGCGCAGCTTACGCCGCACCGTCCATGGCGGCAGGCACCGCAGAAAGGAATGATGTAAACATGGCAGTAAACCAACAATTAAACTTAACGCAGGAATGGGCTAAAACCTTTCCCAAAAGCGATAAAGTAACCCACAGCAAAGTAACCTTCCACAACCGCTACGGCATTACGCTGGCGGCTGATATGTACGTACCCAAAAACGCGCAGGGCAAGCTGCCCGCCATTGCCGTCTGCGGCCCGTTTGGCGCAGTTAAGGAACAGGCAGCCGGCCTGTACGCCCAGCAAATGGCAGAACGCGGCTTTTTAACCATTGCTTTCGACCCCTCCTTTACAGGTGAAAGCGGCGGCACACCGCGCTATATGGCTTCGCCGGATATCAACACTGAGGACTTCCAGGCTGCGGTTGATTTTCTTGCCACCAATGAACTGGCTGACCCCGATAAAATCGGCATTATCGGCATTTGCGGCTGGGGCGGCATGGCGCTGAACACCGCCGCGCTGGATACCCGCGTTAAAGCCACCGTAACCAGCACCATGTACGATATGTCGCGCGTAAACGCCAACGGCTATTTTGACGCCGAAAACAGCAGCGACGCCCGCTACGCCAAACGCCAGGCGCTTAATGCGCAGCGCACCGCCGATTATGCCAGCGGTACCTATAAACTGGGCGGCGGCGTGGTAGACCCGCTTCCGGCGGACGCGCCGTTTTTTGTAAAAGATTATTACGATTATTACAAAACACAACGCGGCTACCATCCCCGCTCTTTAAACTCTAATGGCGGCTGGAACGTAACCGGCACCATGAGCTTTTTAAACCAGCCCATTTTAGCATACAGCAACGAAATCCGCAGCGCCGTACTGATGATTCACGGCGAAAAAGCGCATTCTGTTTACTTCAGCAAGGACGCTTACAAAAATATGCTTAACGGCAACCCCTACACCGATAACAAAGAACTGCTCATCATTCCGGATGCCGTCCACACCGACCTGTATGACGGCGGAGGCAAAAATGCCATTCCGTTCGATAAAATTGAAAACTTCTTTGATAAATATTTAAAATAACAAATATGCAAAAACCGGCTTCAGCCTAAAAACTGAAACCGGTTTTATTTTTGCTTATTTTATAATTTGTTGTGCCGTCCCTGCTTCACAATCAGCGATACTGACGGCTGCGTAATGTTAAACAGGTTTGCCAAAAACACCTGCGTTAAGTGTTCTTCGTTGTACAAGCGCCAAATCTCGCGGTTGCGTTCTTCCCGTCCGGCAAAAGGTTTTAGCTCTACTTGCCGTTCTTCTATGCAATAGCCGCGGTCTGCCAGCACCACTACTTTGCGCCTGCCATCGGCGTCGGTTAGTTTTAACTCTAACGTTCTGCCGCCGTTTTCGTCGCGCTGGTTAATGTTGTAAAACTCTACTTCGCTTTCACCAGCGGCTTTTTTCAGCATCGTTTGGTTAAAAGGTATCTCCTTTATTTCCACCATATCACCTCGTATCCATTGATATGTTTTGCAACTTGCAGCAGGTTCTTGCCTGCTGTTATTTGTTATTGTTAATTTTAATCTTTTATATTTTGTTATACGGCTTCTGCCTAACCTTACTGCCCTGTTTTGCGCTGTAATATTTTCAGCGCCATGGTGTAGGCGTTGCGC
>DXVZ01000010.1 GCA_019417125.1 Phascolarctobacterium sp. | reverse complement strand
TACCTATATATTATACCAAAAGTTTACAATTTATGTGCCGGAAAAAGAGTCAATTTTTTAAATTTGTTGTAACAAAATTGTAATATAAACAATTAACGCCGGAAAACCTGCGCTTTCCGGCGTCCACAAACTTATCTTATTTTTTTACCAGTTTTTCAACAACGGCAGTTAAAAGCTTAAAACGCGGCACAATGCTTGCTACCTCGCCATATTCCTTTTCGGAATGCGCGCCGCCGCCAATCGGCCCCATACCGTCAACCGTCGGTATGCCAAGGGCAGAAGTAAAATTTCCGTCGCTGCCGCCGCCAGTTGCAACCCATTCAACATCGATGCCAAGCTCACGACCAGCCTCGTTAACAACCCCGCACAGCTTCTTAGATGCCTCGGTTGTATTAAACGGAGGACGTTTTAAGCCGCCGCTGATTTTAACTGTTACGCAGCTGTCAAACGGCGCTGCCTGCAATTCCTTCAATTTAGCGTCGATGCGTTCTGCCTCGGCAACTTCGGTAACGCGCACGTCAATCTCGCATACCGTTTTTTCGGCAACCACGTTAGCGCCGGTGCCGCCGTGCACAACGCCAATATTTACTGTTGTGCCTTTTTCCGGCGCGCCCAGTTTAATTATCTCCGCTCCCCAGCGGATAAATTCGTTAACAGCGCTGGCTCCCTTATCAGGGTCAACACCAGCATGTGCGGCAATACCATTAAAAGTCAGTTCGTACTTGGCAATGCCTTTGCGTTTATTAACCAGCGCGCCGCTTGCCCTTGCCGGCTCCAAAATCAGCACATTGGCAGCTTTTGCCGCTTCTTTTTCAATAACCGGACGTGAAGCCGTAGAACTTATTTCCTCGTCTGGATTAAACAGCAGGCAAATATTGCCGTCAAGCTGTGTTTGGCTTACATATTCGGCAAGATAGTACATATAAAGCACGCCGCCTTTCATATCCGCAGCGCCGGGGCCCATAAAACGCCCGTCTTTTACCGTAAACGGCCTTGCGGCGACGGTTCCTTCCGGAAACACTGTATCCATATGCCCGATGAGCAAAACGTCATATTTTTCGCACGGTTTGTTAACGGCTTTCAGGCACGGCCCAACTGCCTGGCCTATGTCAATAAGCTCCGTAATCCAGCCTGCCTTTTGCAGTTTATCCTGCAAATAAGCGGCAACCCTGGCAGTGCCCTGCGGCATTTTGCTGTGCGATTCAATATTCACAAGATTTTCCAGTTCTTTCAAATATTCCTGTTCGTTCAGTTCCATAACCGTTTACCTCCTTATCAATGCCAAAAGATAAAGGTGCAGGCAAGAGTCGTAAAGATAGCCAGCGCCATCGGCACCGCGCTGCGTTTTGCCACTTCAACCGGGCTGATTTGCGAAATGCCGGAAACAGCGACAACAACCGCCGTAATCGGCGATACGTTGCGGGCAATGCCTGCCGCAAACTGCATCGGTAAAAGCATTAAAACAGCCGCCATGCCAAGCATTTCGGATACAGCAGGAGCCAGCGCCGAAAAGGCGAAGAACGGTGCGTTGCCGCTGCCCATAACTATTGCCGATACCACAATTACCATCGTCATTACAACCGTCATGCCAAAACCGCCAAAACCCGAGTTTTCGGCATAGCCTATAATCGTGTCAATAGCGCCGATAGATGTTAAGCCTTTGGCGAAAACCTCACCGGCAACGATAAGGGTGACAACCGTCGCAAACTGCGTGCCCATACCGTCAAAAAAGGTTTGAATGCTTTTCATAACCTCTTTTAAATTACCGTTTCTTGCCAGCTCAAACACCATACTAACAAAGACGCTGATAATCATAGCTGTGATAACGTCCATTTTTATACTGGCAATAAACAGCTTGCTGAACGCTAAAATTAAGATAAGCGGCAATACCGGCAAAATTGCGTAGATTTTGCCCGGTTCATTTTCATCGCTGTCATTGCTTTCAATAGCTTTCTTTTCAACCACGTGTCCCTGTTTATTATCAAAATATTTCTGCACAAACATATGCGAAATTGCCACCACTGCCATAACAAACACAGCAACAGGAATCTGGTATTCCGCAAAATAAATTGCCACATCAAGCCCGGCGTTTTTAGCCGCCAGTGTCGCATTGCCGCTGCCAGGCCCCAAATCAAGGCAGGATGCCGTTGCAATCATCGCCGTTGCAGCTTCCTTGCTTACGCCAAGGCTTACCAAAATCGGGTACATCGTCAGCATTAAAAGAAGCCCAAGCCCCGAAGCGCTGGGGATAAAAATATTTAAAATCTGCCCGACGATATAGCCCAGCCCCAGCACAATGTACGGCGCATGAAACATTTGCAGCGGTTTAATGCAAATTTTTACCAGCGCTTTGCTGGCGCCGATTTTATCCATGTATCTGGTAAATCCCGCTACCGCCATAATAATCATGCCAAGGTTAGCGGTACGCGACTGGAAAATCGTCGTCATATACTTAAAGATATCAAACCCGGCAAGTCCCGTCGCAGCCTTTTCTGCCAAAAGCGGCTTGCCAACAATAAAAATGGAACATGCCATCAGTATAATGCCAGCTACCATCAGCACAGTCTGCGCTTTATATTTTTTAATAATCAAATACCCGGTAATTACCGTAACAATAGTTGCAATAATTAATCCAAACACAAGTATCTCCTCCAAAAAAATTTAGTTATTATAACGCAAAACTACCCTCCTTCTGCCTGCCGGCACTTTTGTATGGCACGTTTGTTATTATTTACATATCATTTTACCTAAATTTTGTAAATTTATATATAAAAGGCACAAAAAAATAAACACTTTCAAGCTTGCTGCTAAAAAGTGTTTACTATTTTACAATTTAGTGTTTTTTGCGGCAATTCTCACAGACGCCGTAAAAATAAAACTGGTGCCCGCTTAATTTGTAGCCGCTTTCTTTTTCGGCCTGCGCCATAATACCGCTGTAATCAACGTTATACAAATCCTCTACCTTGCCGCAGCAGGTGCACTGCACATGGTGGTGGTCGCTGATGTCGGCATCATAACGGAAGCTGTCTTCGCCGGTGTTGATGATTTGAATGACATGCAGCCTGTTTAAAATTTCCACGGTTTTATATACGGTAGCAAAACTCATGGAAGGATATTTGGGGCGCAGCGTTTTGTACAGCATTTCGGCGCTGGGGTGTTCGTGCGTAGCGGCAAGCGTTTCGTACACAGCCAGGCGCTGCGGCGTAACTTTATAGCCGTTTTCGCGCAGAATCGCGGTAAGTTCGCTGTTAGTTAACATAAGCTCCTCCTTCCGGCATTACTCGCAGTAATGCATCTTTTTTATCTTTAAAATATTATATTAAATAAAATTTTCGCTGTCAATATTTATTATCCGTTGACAAAAATATTTCACTAAAAAGCCACAAGGATTTTCCGCCCTGCGGCGAATATATTAATATTATTTTTATAACCGAGGTAAAACATGACGCTTGAACAGATTATCGCCGCCAAACTGAAAATAAAGCCCCAGCAGGTACACGCCGCACTGGAGCTTTTGGACGGCGGCAACACGATACCTTTTATTGCCCGCTACCGCAAGGAAGCCACCGGCACGCTGGACGAGGAAGCCCTGCGAACCATTGAAGAACGCGCCAAATACCTGCGCCAGCTGGAAGAACGCCGCACGGAAATACTTGCCGCCATTGAAGCGCAGCAAAAACTAACGCCGGAACTATCAGCGCAGATTAACGCCGCCGTAAAAATGCAGGAACTGGAAGATTTATACCTGCCATACCGCCCCAAAAAGCGCACCCGTGCGCAGATTGCCCGTGAAAAAGGGCTGGAGCCGCTGGCAGAACTGATTATGCAGCAGACGCAGCCGCCGATGCCGCTGGAAAAACTGGCAATGCTGCACATCGACGCTGAAAAAGGCGTCAACAGCATAGAAGATGCCTGGCAGGGCGCGATGGATATCGTTGCCGAAAACATCTCCGACAACGCTGCCGTGCGCGATTTTATCCGCCGCGAACTGTGGAAGAACGCCGAACTGGCATCAGCACTTAATACGGACGAAACCGCAGCCAAAGACTTTTTAATGTACGCAGATTATGCCGAACCAGTGCACCGCCTGCCGCCGCACCGCATTTTAGCGCTGAACCGCGGCGAAAATAAGGGCTTATTAAAAGTAAGCCTAAAATACCCCGCCGATGCCATGACGGAAAAACTGGCGCGCAAATTAAAAATACAGCAGCATACTGTTTGGACGGAGATGTACACCGCCGCACTGGCAGACGGCTACAAACGCCTGATATTTCCCTCGCTGGAACGCGAAATACGCAACGAACTAACCGAAAAAGCCGAAAAGCAGGCCATCAGCGTATTTGGCGCCAACCTGCGCCAGTTGCTCTTGCAGCAGCCTGTCGCCGGGCACACCGTACTGGGGCTGGACCCCGGCTACCGCACCGGCTGCAAGGCGGCGGTTATCAGCCCACATGGCAAAATGCTTGCTACGGACACGCTGTACCTTACCGGCAGCGAGCGCCAAAAAGCAGCGGCAGAAGCTGTTTTTTTAAACCTCGTCCGCACTTATGGTGTTACGCTGGTTGCTATCGGCAACGGCACCGCCTCTTACGAAACAGAAGAATTTACGTCGCAGATGATTGAAAAACACCAGCTTAACCTTGCCTACACCATCGTCAGCGAGGCGGGTGCGTCCGTATACTCCGCCTCCAAACTGGCGCGCGAAGAACTGCCGGAGCTTGACGTTTCGCTGCGCGGCGCTGTCTCCATCGCCCGGCGCGTGCAGGACCCCCTGGCAGAACTTGTTAAAATAGAACCGAAAGCCATCGGCGTAGGGCAGTACCAACATGACGTTAACCAAAAAGAACTGGCACAGACGCTGACCGGCGTTGTAGAAAGCTGCGTTAACCACGTCGGCGTGGAACTTAACACCGCCTCGCCTGCGCTTTTAGGCTATGTGGCTGGCGTATCGCCCGCCGTCGCCAAAAACATTATTGCTTACCGCGACGAGCACGGCAGTTTTACCGCCCGCAAAGAACTTTTAAAAGTAAGCCGCCTTGGCCCTGCCGCCTTTACCCAGTGCTCAGGCTTTTTGCGCATTGCCGGTGCCAAAAACCCACTGGATAATACCAGCGTCCACCCCGAAAGCTACAAACTGACGGAAGAAATTGTTAAACTTTTGGGCTTTAGCCTGAAGGACTGCGCAACGGCGGAATTGCAGCACGCCGCTGCCAACGCCGACGCCGCCCAGATAGCGCAAAAGCTTGACGCAGGGCTGCCTACCGTAACGGACATTTTGGCAGCACTGGCACGCCCCGGCCGCGACCCTCGCGAGGACACGCCGCCGCCCTTAACACGCAAACACGTTGCCAAATTAAGCGACCTTGCCATCGGCAGCATTGTTAAAGGGCGCGTGCAAAATGTGGTAGACTTTGGCGCATTTATCGACATCGGTTTAAAAACCAGCGGTTTTGCACACCGCAGCGAATTAACGGATAAACGCTTCCGCCATCCGCTGGACGTTGTCGCAGTCGGCGATATTGTAGAAGCGGAAATTATCAGTATCGACGAAGCACGCAATAGAATAGGCTTAAGCATTAAGCGCGCGGCAGCACGCAAGCAGCATTAACTTAAAATAACCTGCCCTGTATAAAATATAATGCAGGTTATTTTATATGATTATATTTACGTTTTTATTATAATTCAGTTTATTATTTATTAAATTACTTTTTTATATCTGTTACTTTTTATGGGCTAAAAAGTAACCAAAAAGCCTTCGCTCCAGCAAAAAAATAAACGGCAAATGTATCAAATAAGCTGGCACTTGCTGCGCCTGCGGAACTCGTTTGCTACGCAAACTCAAACAGTCCTCGGCAAATGCTGCAAGTGCCTTAATTATGGTTTGCCTATTTTTTGAATGTCGCGCCTGACGTAACCCATCCTTTAGCGTTACTAACTTAACATTATACAAAATACAAGTCAGTGCAAACCTTTGCGGATATAAAACAAAAGTAAAATTTTTAACTGCATAATCAGTTGCAAACATAAAAAACTGCCAAACGTATTAACGCAAGGCAGGTTTTGTTTTACCTCAAACTCAACAGCCACGATATCAGCACCGGCACTATTAAGGTCAGCACTAAACCGTTAATAAAAGAATACATGCCGACGTGCAGGTTGGTGTATTTTATCACCACCGGCAGGCTGCTGTCCATTGTAGCTGCGCCGCTGGGGGCAAGCGCCAAAAATTTATGCACTTTTGCCAAAAATGGTATCAGCAAAAAGCCGGAAACCTCCCGCATCATATTTGCCAAAAACGCCACCGTGCCAATTTCCGTACTGTACATGGCACTGATGACTACCGATGAAAAACTGTACCAGCCAAAGCCGCCGCCAACCAGCAGAGAATCGTACAAGCTGAGCCCGGCAATGTGCCCCAAAAGCACCGCGCCAATAATGCTGCCCGCCGCCACCGCCGCAGGTATTGCCAGCGCCAAAACCGCGCTGTGCAGGTTGCAGATGCGCTTTAAAATACCGCGGTTGCTGCCAATTTCGATGCCGGCAATAAAAATCATAATGTCCAGCGCTGTCATTAAAATAAAATCCAGCGTGTCCTTTACGCCGGTGTCCATAAATAAATAGCCGCAAATAAGCCCTAAAGCAAGCGAGGCAAAAACACTCAGCATGGCGTGTCCTCCTCCGTATCTGCCGGGCGCGCCAAAAATTTTATTACCGCCCCCAGGCAGATGATACTGCCCGCAACTGCTCCGAAGGCAACCGCGCCAGCCTGTACGCCAAGCGTGCCAAGTTTTGCTAAAAGCGCATCGTCGCAGCCAATTTTTGCCCCCAGGCAAAACAGCATCGTGCACAGGCACAGCGTAGAAAGCTTGCTTAAATAAAATTTTACTTTATAACTCAGCAAATTAGCGAGCCCCACGGCAATGCCAAGGGCAATAGCCAGCATAATTTCCTGCATAAGTCCCCTCCAAAATAAAAGGCATGCGGCGTGCATGCCTTAATTTTATTCCAATGTTATAATCAGCGGGTACAGCGGCTGCGCGCCGTTAAGCACTTGTACTTCCGCGTCCGGGCACAGCGCCTGCAATTTTTGCGCCGCGTCCTGCGCCTGTTCTTCTGTAATATCGCTGCCGTAATACAGCGTTAACAGTTCCCAATCCGTACCGGCTTTTTGCACAGCTCCCACGGCGGCGGCATTTAAATCTGCGCCAGTGCAAACTATTTTGGTTTCCAAAAGCCCCAGGCAGTCGCCCTTGTGCACTTCAATGCCGCCGGCAACACTGTCGCGCACGGCAACACTTACCGCCGCGCAATGCGCTGTTTGCGCCGCTGCCGTCATGGCGGCAACATTTTCTTCCATGCTGCGGCTGCCATCAAACGCCAAAATTGCGGCTATCGCCTGTGCCAGATTAATTGTCGGCACATAGCTTACGCGCTCTGCGCCCAGCAGCTTTTGCGCCTGCTGTGCCGCCAGCACGATGTTTTTATTGTTAGGCAAAATAATGTACTTATCGTATTCGCCGTTTTCAACGGCGTTTACAAAATCTTCAACCGGCGGGTTCATGCTTTGCCCGCCGCTGATAACAGCGTTTACGCCCTGCGCCAGCATAATTTCGGCAATGCCGCTGCCGGCAGCCACGCTTACAAGCCCAACGCCTTCTTTTTTAGGCGCTGTCTGTGCCGCCATACTGAATACACGGTGCTCGTGCTGTTCCGCCATATTGTCGATTTTAATATCGTGCAGCGTGCCCCACTCAAGCGCTTTTTGCAGCACCGTGCCTGGGTTGGCGGTGTGGATGTGCACCTTTACTACATCCTCCATCGCCGCCACAATCAGCGAATTGCCCAAAGGCTGCAATGCCGCGCGTGCCGTTTTATCATCAATATCCGCATTTTTTACAATAAACTCCGTGCAGTACGGGTTAGTTAAATCCACTTCTTCCGCAGGCAGTGCGGTAATTTTAGCGCCGACCGCCGCTGGTTCTGGCGCAGGCAGGTTTTTGCCCAAAAGGCCGTTTAAGCAGCCCTGCAAAAATACAATCAACCCCTTGCCGCCAGCATCTACCACGCCAGCCGCTTTTAAAGCAGGCAAAAGCTCCGGCGTGCGCGCCAGCTCTTTATTGCCGCCGTCAATGGCTTCCGTTAAAATTTCAGCAAAATCCTCGCCGCGGCGCACAGCGTGGTACGCCTCCTTGGCTATGCCGCGCGCCACCGTTAAAATAGTACCCTCTACAGGTTTTGCCACGCTGCGGTAGGCGTACAAAATGCCAAACTGAAACGCCTTGCCCAGCTCGTTGCCGGTAACATTCCCCTTGCCTGCCAGCCCGCGCCCAATGCCGCGCAAAAGCTGTGAAAGTATTACACCGCTGTTGCCGCGCGCACCCATAATGGCGCTTTTAGCAGCCGCTGCCCCTACCTCGGCGGCAGAGTCCGTATCCAGCAGCGACAGCGTGCGTTGCACCGCTTCCATCGTGCGCATCATATTCGTACCCGTGTCGCCGTCCGGCACAGGGAACACATTCAGCTCGTCAATATGCTGGTAATTGGCGGCAAACGCCGCATACGCGCCCAGCAGCATATTTTTTATATCATAGCCGTTAATAACAGCCGTCTGTGTATTCATCTTTGCTCCTGCTCCGGCAGGATATAAGCCTGCCTGTGTATTTTTTACGGCTTACTGCTTGGTGCGCACAAACAACCCTATGCAGCCCGGGCCCAAATGCGACGCCAGCACAGTGCCTATACCGGTCATCAGCACCGGCACGCCGGGATAGCGTTTAGTCATTTCGTCATACAGATACTGCGCGTCCGCTTCCGCTTCTTCGTTAGCAATGCAAATGCGCTCCGGCTCGCCCTTGGCTGCGGCAAGCTCCACCATTGTGTTCAGCAATTTAGTGCGCGTGCGGCATTTAGCCGCTACCACCAGCCTGCCCTCCTTATCCAGCGCCACCACCGGGCGGATGCCCAAAAGATTACCCAAAAGAGCGCCGACTGCGCCGATGCGCCCACCCTTCTGCAAATATTCCAGCGTGCTTACCGAAAAGAAGGTTTCCGTCCTGTAAATGGCGCCGTTAATAAAGGCTTCCAGTTCGTCCATGTCCGCGCCCTCGTCCGCCTTTTTTAAAACGTCCAGCGCCAGCGAGCTGATGGGCGTCGCCGCCGTTAAACTGTCAAACACGCGGATATCAGCACCCGGCACCTCCTGCATAACCTGGCGTGCCGCCATGCGCGCCGTCTGGCAGGTGCCGCTTAAAACTCCGTCCACAAAAATGCCGATAACCTTTTTACCATCGCGCGCAAGGCTTTCAAACATCTCCAAAAAATCGCCGATAGGCGGCTGCGAGGTCTTCGGCAGTTCGCCGCTTTCCTTAACCATTTTAAACATTTCCGCCGTCTGCTTTTCGCCGTCGCGCCATTCAATAACGCCCTGGCGTACAATCAGCGGCAAAATATGGCAGCGCTTATCCTGCGCCAGCGGGGTTTCCGACGCAGACGCAATGCTGTCCAAAACAATATGAATACTATCGTTCAATATAAAATCTCCTGACTATATCGTAATTCTGCACCGTGCAGTATAAAAATCACAGCTACATTTTACCATATAGCACAAAATTTTTCCACCTTGCAAAATAAAAAGACCCCTGCACCAGGCAAGGGCCTTTAATTAAGCGTCAGCTATTAAAAATCGTTTTCCATAAAAGCTTTGTCAACACGTTTCATTTCGCGGGTTACGCAGCGGCCAAATTCTTCGCTTACCCAATCCCAACGGCTGGTCAGAGTTTCGTCGATTTCTTTGTCCTCATAAATGCGGTGTTCGTAAAATTTACCGTTAACAGCGCTGTAAGCATAGGTTTTACCGGTAATGTCAAGTTTCAAAATGCGTTCTGCGCTCGGGAATACCGGGTTGTCTTCGCAGGTATCCAGAACCATGCCTACAACAAGGTCAGCGCCGGAAGCTTTGGCAATGCGTACCATAGCGTCTTTAGTTGCGCCTTTAGCGCCGATGTTTTCTGCAGCGATTGCATCGTTGGTAGCATCGTTTTCAAGCAGTTCATAGTTAGGATAGTTGAACAGCTGGATAGCGCCGCTGATGTAAATCTGGCCTGCGGTTTCAGAGCCGGAGTTGTTAACAAGAGGAAGCACTACTACTTTAGCAGCTTCGGCTTTGCCCATAGCGGGAACAGCAAAACATACAGCCATTAAGGCTACCATTAACAGATTAAAAAATTTTTTCATTCTCTTTACCTCCCAAGATAAAATGGCTACGAAGTAATTTTAACACAATTCAGATAAAAAAAACAGCCTGCCGCAAAAAAATAATCGCATAAAAAGCACAGCCCGCGCCATAAACGGGGCTGTGCACAAAAAATTCACATTTTAAGCTTTAACAGACTGGTTATGCGAGCCTGCTTCACTGCTGGTTAAGGTTTTAAGCCCGTTGGTAGCAATCAAAAGCGCAAGCGTAATCAGCGCAATAGCAACTATAAGCTGCAAACCATCGGTAAGCATACCAAACGGCGCGCCGGTAACAAGTTTGTTGACAATGCCGTAAATGCTCATTGCCAAAGCGCTCATGGTAGCAAGGAACATAAACGCCATCGGCACATACAGCATCCAGCCCTGGCGGCCGGTAACTTTAAGGAATACCGACAGCGAGATGAATACCAATGCCGCGCACAGCTGGTTGGCTGCACCGAACAGCGGCCAAACGTTCATGTAGCCGCCCAGGCACAGCAAATAGCCAAAGAACAGGGTAATAACGGTTGCAAAATATTTGTTGGTCATCAGTTTTTGGAAGCTGCTCATTTCTTCCGGTTTGCCGGAGGTAAACAGCTCCTGGAAGCACATACGGCCGATACGCCCTACGGAGTCCAGCGTGGTCAGCGCCAGCGCGGATACGCACATAGTGATAACGCAGGTTGCAACGTGGGTAGAAAGGCCGAACATGCCCATAAACCCGCCGACAGCGCCCGCAAAAATCTGGAACGGAGTACCTTTAGGCATTACGCCGCCGGTTGCCGCAGCGCCTACAACAATCAGCGAAACAACGGCGAGGATGGATTCAATCAGCATCGAGCCGTAACCAATAAAGAGCATATCTTTTTCGTTAGATACGGTTTTGGAAGAAGTGCCGGAAGATACCAGGCTGTGGAAGCCAGATACCGCGCCGCACGCGATAGTGATAAACAAAATTGGGAACAGCGGCTGCCCATTAACAACAAAGCCGTTAAACGCAGGCAATTCGATAGCCGGGTTGGTAAAAATTACGCCCAAAACGCCGCTGGCAATCATGCCCAGCAGCAGGAAAACGCTTAAATAATCGCGCGGCTCCATCAAAAGCCACATCGGCATTACCGCAGCCATAAACATATAAGCAAAAACTACATAAAGCCAGGTAGTTTTATCATAATACAGCGGATATTCAATGCCTGCCCACAGCATAGCAACCATTAAAACAACGGCTACAACCAGTTTGGGGCCTTCAGCAAGCGGGCATTTCTTTAAAAAGTAGCCAAAAGCAATAGCTACAACAATATACAGCATCGAAATGGAAGCCGCTGCGGCATTAGGCGTTGCAAGCGCGCCATCCGCCTTAAAGCCGTTAAACGTGCTGGCAACAATATCTGCAAAAGCGGCAGTTACCAAAAGGGTAAACAGCCAAGAGAATAATAAAAACATTTTTTTGCCGGTTTTGCCGATATACTGCTCAATGAGCATGCCCATGGATTTGCCTTCGTTTTTAACGGAAGCGTACAGCGCAGTGAAATCCTGCACAGCGCCGAAGAAGATACCGCCAATCATCAGCCACAGCATTACCGGCGCCCAGCCGAACATAGCGGCGATAATCGGACCGGTTACAGGGCCTGCGCCCGTAATGGACGAAAACTGATGCGCAAAAACCGTAAACTTGGACGACGGCACATAGTCATTGCCGTCCTCATGCACATAAGCCGGTGTTCTTGCATTGGGGTCTACGCCCCACAATCTTACAAGCCAGCGGCCGTAAATAAAGTAGCCGCACGCACACACGACTAATGCGATGCCTAACAACATTAATCCTGTCATTTTTTCTTACCTCTTTCCCTTAAAATAAAATAATTATATAGCTTGAAATTTATCACCAATTCTATATTCTGTCAACAAAATTTATAAAATTTTGTGAACTTTTGCAAACTTTGCCGTTAAGTGTAAAGAATATAATAAAAAGCTTCCGCCGCAGAATCTTAATCGCAGAATCTTAATTTTGCAGCAGAAGCTTTTTTAATATTTCTAGCTGGCTTTTTTATATACATAACAAGCATTTGCAAAACCAAAAACAAGCACGCAAAATTGAAACCACATGGCGGCAGCAAATGCTTCCGCCCCATACGGTTTAATTCCATCTGACACGAAAGCAATAATAACTCCCCATATTTGCTGGCAGCAGCCTACTCCTAATACCCAAATAAATGTATTAACCAATCCCATTGAAGTTGCCAAAAGGTTCCCCGGTGCAATTTCTTTTACGAACGTATAACAAGTTGTAATTACTAACATCTGCATAAAACCAAAAATAAAATTTATAACCATTAATTCCGCAGTACTAAGGCAAGCTGCACTTTTAACCATGTAAAGCCAGGTTAACAAAAATATGCCCTCACCTATTGTTATTATTTTTAGTTTTGCGCAGTATTTCATAAAAAATCCTGTACTTGTACCGCCAACTACCAATCCGATTGCCGCACACAATAAAATAGCGCCGATAGTGCCTTGGCCATAGTTATAAACATCTGCTAAATAAACGCCATTCCATAACGACTGCAAACTATGCCCACTAGATGAAATGCTAAGACAAATAAAAGCGCAATTAAAAATCAGCGGTATTTTTATAACTTCACCAAGCTGCTGGCTAATTGAAAGAGCAGGCACTTTGGGAACTATTGTCTGCTCAACCGCTTTATAATGTTGCGGTCTGTCGCTTACTTTTAAAAACACCAGCACTGCTAAACATAAACTAAAACACCCTAAAACAAGCATGGCATTACGCCAGCCAAAAATCTCCATCATTATTTGCAAAGGCATAGTTGATATTACTCCGCCCAGCGCACCAAGCCCCATAAATAATCCATATATTTTAGTAAACTCATCTTTTTCGTACCAGGCTGAAATAATTTTTGTCCCTACTAAAAAATATCCTGCTACCGATAAGCCGATAATTATTCTGCTGATACTCAATACAAAAAAATTCTGAGCTGCCCCGAATAAAAAATTACCGCCTGCTGTTAAAAGCAGCATTACCACCAAAGCCTTACTGCTGCCATAACTGTCGATAAATAAACCGGCAGGTATTTGCCCAATTGCATAAGGCCACATAAAGCACAATCCTAAAAGGCCAAACTGCACGGAATCCAGCGCAAAACTTTGCATAAGTTCCGGCCCCATAATTCCCGGCGCCATCCGCGAAAACGGCGCGTACATATAACTTAGTGAAAGAATAAAAAAAATAAGGAGCCTCATGCGTTTAAAATGTCTGCTTGATAACTTACCTGGCATTTGCTGCATAATAACACTCCTTATCACTATTTACTTTTAATATACAAAATATCTGATTTTAATTATTTTTATCAGCCGTATTCATAAATACTGCCTGCATCAAAAGATAACGGTCTGTATATACATTAAGGCTTTTTCCTGTAATTTCCTCAATTTTCTTAATTCTGTAATAGACGGTATTAATATGTATAAATAGCCTTTTAGCAGCTTCGTCAAGCGTTTGGGTATTAAAAATTGCTTCCAGCGTTCCCAGCAAATCATAATGATATTTGCAGTCATATTCTTTCAAAGGAGTAAGTATATTTTTATAAATCCACAACGATTCCGGTGCATCTTTATATCTTAAAGAAAGTAATCTCGGAATCCATTTCACGGCGTCAATTACACCGCTTATATTATTTTCGGTAACAATTTTTGCTGCCTGCTGCGCTAAATCATACTGTCCCGGAATTTCTGAAAGTTTTTCAAAATACGGCGTAATAACAATTATGCCTTTTTTAAAGTTACTTTCTAAGTTTTTCTTAAAACTATCCATATATTTATTAGGAAAAACTATAACATTCCAGTAATCTTCTTCTAAAATTAAATAACGCCGCGCATATTGTTCGCAATAAAATTTTATTTTACGGATAGGAATAGATTTAGAAAATAAAACAATGTTATACTTATCTTTCTTTTCAAAGCCATATTCTTTAACTTTTTCCATTAAAATCTTTTGGTGGCTAAGGTCTCCGGCTTTTAATTCATTCCATAATTTTAAAATAATTTTATTTTCATCATCGTAATTTTCCCATAATTTGATAGAAAGAAATGCCGCCGTCTGCTGACAAAGCAGGCTTTTTTTATGAGATAAAAAAGTATTTTTGTTTCTGCCGCTTTCTCCGCCTATCGGCAAAACCAACAGATAACCTACTATAGTTTCACGTACATAACAGAAAAACAACCCCATATCAGGCTGTTCATAGCCTTTATAAAATATATCATTGCTGAAATTACTTTGCTTTATTTTTTCAATATATGTATCAAGCATTTTATTATCCACAGAAATATAATTATGCTTTGCTAAAAGTTCAAAACGCCTGTTAAACAAAAACAGCGGATTATTAATATAATTTGCCAAAACACCTAATATTGCCGCTGCATGGTTTTCATTTAGTGATTTATGCATGAAATCCTGAAAAATACTGTTTAACTCTATAAGCATATTTATTGTATAATTTTGTATTTCGTTATTAATAACTGTATTCATTTCACGGAAATATACATCGCGTTTAATTTCAAATACAGGGACACGGTATTTATCGGCAATATCTAAAATACTTTGAGGAATTTTATCAATAAACCGTTTCGTCTTAATGCCTATTGCCGAGATACGCTGTGCCAATTTTTCAAAATTTCTGTCTTGAATTTCCGGATTATGACTGAAAGCATACCATGTGGTAAGTACAAACTCTCCGCCTTTACACCATTCCCATAAATCAGGCGCTTCCTGAATTGTTACGTGCTGAACAATTTTATCGAGATCAGCATTTTTATTTACAAGCGTTGCTCTTTCATTAAACCATTTAATTGTTTGCAAATGCCTTACTGTAACAGGCTTCATCATCACTCCTCCTTTATATTTCTGCTAAAGTATCCGTATAATATATTATATAATATCTGTCTCTTATA
>DXVZ01000001.1:12238-35162 GCA_019417125.1 Phascolarctobacterium sp. | reverse complement strand
GTGTTAATAGCTTCAACTACAACTTTAAAATCTTCTTTTAAAAACTGGCATTCCATTTCAATCGTATCTATCATTGTATTCATCTTCCTTTAAAAATTTTTTAGATTTATGTTATGCCGTTTTTAATTGTTATTTATTATTAAATCTACAACAGTTATTTAACCAATATGATTAAAGTTGTATAGTCCAATTATAAGTAATAAATAAAAACATACTCAAACAATCTATTCAGCTTTTAAACTGCCATGCAAATAAAAATAACAGGGGTACGCATATAATATCTATAATATATTTAGCTATCCTCAAAAATATAAAGCTACCTTCATCTGCAAAAGTCACTATTACGCCATATAGTTATTATCGCGTTGATTAAATCATCACTGAAAATTAACCTTACATTATACTTGCCAATTTTCTATCACGATTCTGATATTCCGGTATTCCGATATTGTTTTATTTTAAAAATTACTATTTTTTACAGCAATAAATGCTTAAGTTGAATTAAATTTATCGGAATATTGGAATATCGGATTTTGTTCAAAATATAAATTTTTACCATGTCTTTTAAGAAAAATAAAATTTTACTTTTATTTTGCTTCTATTTGTTTTTACTTTTAGGAACAGAAGTGAATCAATAATTTAAAAATTAGATGCAATTGCCCCCCTTATTGCCCCCCTAAACAAAAAAGAGCCTTCGAGATTTTCTCTCGAAGGCTCTGAACCTTTGAATTTGGCGGAGTGGCAGGGATTTGAACCCTGGCGGGAGTTGCCCCCCCTAACGATTTAGCAAACCGTCCTCTTCAGCCACTTGAGTACCACTCCAATTGACTTACTTAATTATTATACACTATGTTTTGGTTTTTGGCAAGCATTTGAAACAATAATTTTAAAATTTTTCTGTTTTTGTTTGGCGGCGCGGGCGTTCGTATTCCACATCGCCGTTAGCCAGCGCCCACAAATAAAAGCTTGCTACCGAAGCATACGGGCTGTAACGCTTATGGTATTTTTCTACCAGCGCCGGCGTTATTTTTTTGTGCCCGTACAGTAATTTCAGCCCGTTTTGAATGGCAACGTCGCCGCCGCTTAAAATATTGGCGCGCCCCAGCGAAAACAACAGCTGCATTTCCGCCGTCCATTTGCCGATGCCGTCCAGCTTCACCAGTTCAGCAATCACTTCTTCGTCGCTCATATCGGCAAAAGCGGCAAAGTCTAGTTCGCCGTCCAGCACTTTTTGCGCCAGCCGTTTAATATATGCCGCCTTGCGGCCGGATAAGCCGCAGCCGCGCAGCTGTTCTTCCGTTACGGCTTTAATAGCCTGCGGCGTAACCGTACCGCCCAGCAAATCCGTAAAACGCTTCCATACGCTTGCTTTCGCCTTGCGCGATATTTGCTGCCCGGCAATGGAATTGACCAGCGACACAAAAATATCCGGGTACAGTTCCCTTTCGATAAAGCCAGCCTTTTCTATTACTGCCGCCAGGCGCTTATCTTTCTTCTTCAAATAATTAAGTTCTTTTTCTCCGTAAGCAAAATAAACCATGCTGCACCTGTAATAAAAAAACGCGCCGGTAAAGGCGCGGTGTAATCGTGGCGGAGAGGGTGGGATTCGAACCCACGGAGGCTTGCACCTCGCTGGTTTTCAAGACCAGAGCCTTAAACCACTCGACCACCTCTCCCTGCTAATTTTTTATTATATGATAAATATGCCTATGCGTCAAGCGGCATTATTTTAAAATTTCGTCGGTGCGTGCCAGCACAAATGCTTCTATCTCCATGGCGCGGGCTTCCAGCTGCTGCATTTTATCGCGCGCCGCCGTTACATAAGCCCTGTCCTTAATCAGCCCCAGGTTGATTTTTACGTTATACAGCGCGCTGCGCAGCGCCGCACGCGCCACAATCGCCGCAACAGTGCCGTCGCTGATGGCGTTGGGGTTGCCAAAAGTAATCAGCTGGCGCGTAAGTTTTAACACCTCCAGCGCGTTGTCCGCAATCTGCATGGGCACTTCCGCCGCATTTTTCGCTGCCTGCTGAATCGCCGTTGCGCGCACTGTTTTTTCGTCATCGGTGGTTTTGGGCAGCTTGTACGCCGCCATAAAAGCCTTAAACACCGTCGCGTCGTCGTCCGCCAGCACGGCAAGCTTCAGCCGCAGGCGGTAAGCCTTGGCAATAATTTCCGCTGCCTGCTCCTCCTGTTCCCCGCTGCCGGCCTTGCCAACTGTTAAATTAGCCAGCATACTTGTAAGCGCCGCTGCCACCGCGCCGCACAGTGCCGAAGCCGCGCCGCCGCCCGGAGCCGACTGTTTAGACGCCAGTTCTTCCAAAAATGTTCCGCAAGTTGCCGTACTTAAATTTTCCATAGTAGCCTCCTGTCACTTTAAAACCAAACGTTTATCATTGTAGTCAAAATTTATAGTCTGCACTTTGGCAAGCGCCGCTGCCATCACGCTAAGGTCCTTGCCGCTTTTGCGGACAATTTGCGCTCCTTTAAGGGAAGCGTAACCGTCGCCGCCCGCCAGCAGAAAATCATTGACGGCAACGCTGTAATATTTGTGCGGTTTCAGCGTCTTGCCGCCTGCCAGGCGTACCTCAACAATCCTGCTGCCTTCCGGCGCTGATAAATCTGCCGTTACGGTAAGCCCCGCATAGCGCAGCCTGCCAATTTCTTTGCTGCCAAGCCCGTGCTCCAGCGCCGCTAAAATATCGCTGCCGCGCAGGCGCACAACATATAAAGTATTGTCAAACGGAAAGACCTGCTTTAAATCGCGCAGCGTAACATCGCCCACAGGCATGCTGGTGCGGACTGCGCCGCCGTTGTACAGCGTTACATCCGTTTGCAGTTCCGCATTAATTAAATCCATAAAATAGTCTGCCAGCGGCGAGGCGCCGTATTTTTCGTTAGGCAAAAACCGCGGGTTATACGCCAGCACGCGGCTGTATTTGGCGTTGACGCTGTCAAAATATGGCTGCAAATACTCTGCCACGCCGTTATCGCCGCCTTGCGGCATATTGCTTGTTTGGTGTACCTGCGCCGCTGCCTGCGTCACTTTGCCTGTTTCGCCATCGTACAGCAGATGGATATGCCCAATGTATTTCCCATATTCGCCTGCCTGCACCACCGGCATACCGTTATACAGGCACGCAAACACCGTGTGGCTGTCGCCGGTAACAACGGCGTCAATGCCCTGCAAATCATCAAGCACCGGCACTATTGCGCCCGTCAGGCTGCCGTTTTCCGCCATGCCGCCGATATGCGCCAGCAGCACTACTATTTGAGCGCCCTTGCTGCGCAGCTCCGCCGCGTAACAGTTCGCCGCTGCTGCCGGTGCAGTTAATTGCAGCCCAGCCACCCGGTCCGGCTTAACCTTATCAAACGCGCGCTCATCCAAAACGCCGATAATGCCAATCTGTACGCCGCCGCGGTCAGTAAGGGCATACGGCACAAAGGGCGCAGGTATTTTGCCGCCTGCGTCCGTAATATTTGCCGCCAATACCGGGAACATTGCCGCTTTTGCCTGGCGTTTAATAACTTCCATATCGTAATCAAAAGCGTGGTTGCCGGCGCAGTTTGCCGCAAAACCCATCCGGTTCATCGTCAGCACGGCGTTTACGCCCTCAAAGCTGTCGGCGTCTATACTGCCCGAAAGCATATCACCGCCGCCCACCAGCAGCGCATTCGCCCCCATAAGCCGGTTAAGCACGCCTGCCAAACGCGCCGCACCGGGTTCAAACTCACTGGCGCGCAAATGCCCGTGCAAATCGTTAATGCTGTAAATATCAAGCTGCACCGGCTCTTTTGCCTGTGCCAGCGCCATGGCGCAGCACAAAATTAATGTTAAAAATAAAGCCCATAATTTCTTCATAACATCACCGCCAATAACAGTCTGCCTGCAATATTCGCTGCCAAAAGGCAAAATACCTGCAAAAAAAGCAGGGACTTTAATCCCTGCCTGCATTTTGCTTTAAATAGCGCAGCACCAGCACCGCCGCCGCATAGCCGTCCAGCGGTTCCGGAGGTACGCGCAGCCCCTCCGGCAGCAGCTTGCGCCAGCCCTGCGGCTTGTTCAGCTGCCAGTACAGCGTGCGCGCCTGTTCCGTGCTGTGCTTTTCGTCAATTTCTATTACGGGCACGGTGGTAAAAATCTGCTCCAGCACCTTATGCACCGGGTGCGTATTGGTGCCATTGCCGATAATTACTTTCTGCGGCAAACCGCGCTCACTGCACAAGCGCTGCAAATGTACTGCCAGCGTTTTAGTTTCTACCCACACGGCGCTGATAACGCCGCCGTCAGGCTTAACCTGAGCCACGCCCGTTTTAAAACTGCCGGGGTCGATGCCCAGCAAAAAGTCATTCTTCTGCATCTTCAACCTCTAAACGCAGCAGCACCGGCCCGGAAGTATAAATATCGCCGCGCGCATAGGCTTGAAGCATTACCTTGCCGCCCAGCGCCGCCATTTTTTCGCCGGTCTGCACCATCGTGCCAGCGTCAAGGTTGCCTACCTTGCCGGTCAGCGGGTCGGGCATTACGCCTGCGCTGACTGCCGTATGGTTAACGGAGTTGAGGAACATCAAAATCTCACGGTCCAGCCCGTATTTAATGCCGCTTACGTCGATAACCTTGCTGTAAATCAGCTCATTGTTTTTATAAACGCATTCGTTATGTACCAGCTCAACCGTGCAAATTGCCGGTTCACCGGCAATAATGTTGGCAACGGCGCGCAGCCTTACAAAAACATTGCCGTCCGCCGCCTGAATTTCTTTCAGCGCCGCCTGTGCCACCTCGCCCGGCAGCCACAGCACGCCTACCGGTTCCTCACTGCGGATGCCCATACGCTGCATTGCCGCTTCGTTGGCAGCGCTTAAAAACATCTCCAGCTGCTTGGCGTTTTCCTCGTCGGTCAGCTTGCTGCTTAAAACACCGGCGTAAATTACTTCGCCGCTGCGGTAAACAACGTCGCCCTCACGCATTGCCACAATGCCGCGGCGCAAACGGTCGGTGGTTTCCTCAAGCGAGCTCACTTCCTTTTCCAGCGTCGCTTTCGATTCCGACAAGCTGTCTACTTCTGCCCGGGCACGCCCAAGTTCCGCACGGCTGCGGTCAACCTCGTTCTGCAAATGCGCTTTTTCGGCGTTGATAGCTTCAATTTCGCCGTCCAGTTCTTTTATTTCGTTGTTGCGGTCGCTTAAGGCGGCGCGGGTTTTATCCAGCTCGTCCGCTGCCGCCGCTCTTTCCTTATTCAGGCTGCTAAGTTCTTCCTGCAGGCGCTCCATGCCGAACATAGCGGTCCTTGCGCTGTCGGACGAGATAGCCATCACGATAATCGTCGTCGCCGCAATTAAAACGCCGGTGATTACCGTCATCAGCACCGAGGTATAGTACGGCCTCAGCCCAAAAACAGACAATTTCTTTTTGCCTATTTTGCTGCCCAGCTTATCGCCTATAAAGGCAATCAGCCCGCCGACAACAGCCAGAATAATTATCAGGCGTAACCCAAACATAAACTCACCCCATTGCTTTTACGCATTCTTTTGGCGTAAAAGGTAAATACCTGCTATCAGGCAAATAATATTCGGCAGGGCGCACGCCAAAAGCGGATTCATGGCGCCGCCTTTGCCAAGGCCCGTAGTAAAGGTCATAATTGCGTAATAAATAAAGATAACGATAATGCTCAGCCCCAGACCGATGGACGAGCTGGTGCGCTGCTTCTGCGTTCCCAGCGGAGCGCCAATCATCGCGAAGAAGAAGCTTGCCATCGGGATGAAAATGCGCATGTAAATTTCGCACCAGTGGCGTGCGGTAGGCTGGTTATCAAGCTCCAGCATATGAATATATTCGCGCAGTTCACGGATAGTCATTTCTTCCGGCTCTTTCTGTTCCCACGACACCTGTTTCGGCGTCAGGTCCAGCGGAATTATCTGCTCGTCGAAAGTACCGGTGCTTTGCAGCCCCTGCTCGTCGTGGACGGAGTAAACCGTGCCGTCAATCAAACGCCAAGTGCCGTTTTCCCAGCGGCCTTCTTTAGCCGTCTGGATACGCGCCAGTTTATGGTTATCAAATTCTTCGATGGTAATGTCCATCATTCTGCCGCTTTCTTCTTCAAAACGGCGGGCATAAGTTAAACGCTGCGTTTCGCCGCTCATCGTTTTAATGATGACGTTGTCTTGGGTTTTCGGCTTGGTATTGCCTTTAATCTGATATTCCAGCACGCGGGTGTACTGCACCTTAGAGGCAGGCACAACTTTTTCCGCCCAGATTACGGAAAACATGCTGACGATGAACGCCACAATCAAAACCGGCGCGACGATGCGGTAATAGCTGACGCCGCCGGATTTCATAGCGATAATCTCGCTGCTGCCGGACAGTTTGCCAAACGCCATCAGCGCCGCTAAAAGCATCGACATCGGGAAAGTATAGTTAATAACTTCCGGCAGGCTGTAAAAGAACAGCCAGGCAATGCTGTCCAGCGTGGCGCCGTATTTGGTCATGTACTGCGTAAGGCGGTACAGCATGGAACTGGCGATAAAAATGCTGGAGAAAGAGGCAATGCCGAAAATGAACGGATACAGCAATTCACTTAGTACATATTTGTCTAACAAACGTAAACGCATCCTCTTCCCCCCTACATGCTGAAGTTTTCGCCAAGATAGTATTTGCGCGCTACCGGGTCGTTGGCAATGGTTTTGCTGTCGCCGTGCAGCAGTATTTCGCCGTTGGCAAGAATATACGCCTTATCAACGATGCTTAAGGTTTCGCGCACGTTATGGTCGGTAATTAAAATGCCGATACCGCGCTGCGCGAGGTGCGCAATCATGTTTTGAATATCATTAACGGCAATCGGGTCGATACCGGCAAAAGGCTCGTCCAAAAGAATGAACGCCGGGTCCGTCGCCAGCGCGCGGGCAATTTCTACACGGCGGCGTTCACCGCCCGAAAGCTCCGTGCCTTTGTTTTTGCGGATATGGCCGATATGGAATTCTTCCACCAGCGCGTTCATTTTTTCGTAACGCTCTTTTTCCGGTATATTGTTGGCTTCCAATATCGCCAAAATATTTTCTTCCACCGTCATTTTGCGGAAGATGGACGCTTCCTGCGGCAGGTAGCCGATACCGGCACGCGCGCGCAGGTACATGGGCAGCGAAGAAATATCCTCGCCGTCCAGCATTACCGTGCCGGAATCCGGCTTAATAATGCCGACAATCATGTAAAACGTGGTAGTTTTGCCCGCGCCGTTAGGCCCGAGCAGGCCCACGATGCTGCCCTGTTCCACACGGATGCTGACGTTGTTGACAACGCGCCTGTCCGCATATTCTTTTACAAGATTAGCTGTTTCAATTACCACTTATGCTGCCTCCACCTGTCCGTCTGCTGCCTGGTTTTCTGCTTCATCTGCCGTTTCTTCTGCTGCGGCTCCGTCTTCTGCCGTAGTTTCTGCTTCTGCGCCGTCAGCCTGTGCTGGCTGCTGTTCGGGCACATACACAATCTTAATGTTGCCGAAAGCTTCGGCACGCTGCCCGGCCGCGGCGTTGCCTGCGTTGTTCATAATCAGGCGGTTGCCGGATACGGTGTTGCCGTCCTGCGTTGCGGTTGCGTTGCCGATAAGTTCCACCGTGCCGTCGTTGTTAGTATCGTAAACCGCTTTATCAGCCTTAGCTGTTAAATTACGCGGCGGGCTGACAATATCGACGCTGCCGTCAGCTTCGGCGATGCCGGTTTTGCCGTTATAAGTAATCTTCGCCGCAGTTAAAACGCTGCCGTCGGTAGAAGTAAGGCGTCCCCACGAACCGATGGTTTCAGCGTATTCGCTGTCGGTATGGTAGTCAATCTGGTCGGCGGTTAAGGTTTTGTCCTGTTTGGTAACGGCGGCTTCGCCCACTGCCGAAACATAGTCTTCATTGTGCATTACAAAGGTAGCGCAGGTAATATGCGCGTCTTCTTTATCGGCAACAACGCCGCCGGTAAGCCTGCCGCTCATGCTTTTGCTGTTAAACTCGGCTGCGGCTGCCGTAGCTTTGCCGCCGTCGTGCAGAATTACCACGTTGCCTTTGGCGGTGCCGTCGCCGCTGTTCATATCGTATTCAATTTCATCGGCTTTAACGTTAAATCCGCCGCCCTGCGCCGCAAATACCGGCATGTTCATAACAGATGACCCTAACAGCATTACTACTGCTGCCAGCGCCGCAACTGTCTTTATTTTCATTGTTACAGTTCCCCTTTCTGTACTTCGGCATGGCCGCTTAATTTAAAATGGTCAAACTTGCTGCTGGTTACAATTTTATCAGCCAGAGCCGTGTGTTCGTCCTTTACAACCTTTACCTTGCCGGACGCGGTAATAACGTCGTCCTTCTGCTGCCAGCGCACTTCCTGCGCGGTTATCTCGCCGCCGGTAGAAAGCGTTGCCTTAACGCCGCGGTCCAGCGCGAAATCCTTATTATCGTTGTTAATTCTGCCGCCGCCAGCCACAACGTCAACCACAGAACCGTCCTCGCGGTAAATTTTGCCTTTAACGCCTTTCATAACGGCTTCGCCGCTGCCGGAAATGCTTTCCAGCTCCTCAACTGAAAACTCCCACAGCTTCCTGCCGTCCTGTTCGCGGCTGATACTGGTATGTTTTACTACCGCGCTTACGCCGTCGTCGCCAAGGTTATCCGGGTTCTTCGGCGCTTCGCCGCCCAGCATCAGCCAGGCAATAATTATGGCTGCAATGGCAATGCCGCCCGCTATCAGCAAAAGCCCTTTATTTTTCAACTTGCTTCAGCTCCTTTTCCTCCGGCGGCGTGTACGGGGTATTCCAACGGTGCTGGAACCACAGCCAGTTATCCGGGTACTCTTTAATAACTTCTTCGACAATCTGCGTCATCTTTAAAGTTACATTATAATCATCGGCTTTGCGGTCGCCGGTATCTTCGTAATAAATGGGGTCTTTAACAATAGCCTGGTGCCCGTAATTGCCTTCCTTGCGCACAATAAATATCGGCACAATCGGCGCGTTAAACTTACGGGCAAAATAAGCCGGGCCCGTCGGCGTGGAAGCCATTTTGCCCAGGAACGGCACGAAAATGCCGTCATAACCGCCGTCCTGGTCGGCAATCAGCCCCAACATGCGTTTTTTCTTCATCGCGCGTGCGCAGCCCAGTATTTCGCTCGTACCGCGCGAGAAAATTTCTTGCCCTACGCCCCTGCGCAGCTCGTTCATAAAATCGCTGTAAACATGGTTCGGCTGCGGTTTTTCCACCGCGCTCAGCGGAAAGCCGGACAGTGCCAGCGCCGCGCCCAGCCATTCCCAGTTATCCATGTGGCAGGCAAGCATTACAACGCCTTTGCCCTCGCCGAGTGCTTCCCACAAAACGTCGGGGCGGTCAAAAGTTACCAGCCCGCGGATATTGTTTTTATTTAATGCCGGCATGTACATTATTTCCATAAAAGTAGCGCCCAGCTTGTTAAACAGGCTGCGGATGGTTTTCTTCGCCTGTTCGTCAGTATAGCCCAGGCGTTCTTTAATCGTTTCTTCCGCCCTAATGCGCTGCTTTTGGGCGATAACGTAATACACCCTGCCCAGCCCCATGCCGATTTTAACAACCAGCTTGTAAGGCAGGCGGCTTATCAGCCAGCTCATGCTCTTTAACAAATAATAAAGCCACATTATTGCAAATCACCCTGTCCCTGCTTAAGATAAGCGTTTACAATTTCGTTCCATTTGCCCTGCGCTTTTAAAATAAGTTCTGCCGCTTCGCGCACGGCTCCGCGCCCGCCGCAGCTGTTGGCGGTAAACACGCTTGCGCCCGTAACTTCCGGCGCAGCGTCGGCGGGTGCGCACGGCAAACCGGCAAACGCCAGCGCCGGCAGGTCGTTTAAATCGTCGCCCATGTAGGCAATTTCTTCCTGCTTCAGCCCGGCGCTTTCAGCCAGCTGTGCCAGTATTTTCCTTTTATCTTTAACGCCTTCGTAAAGTTCGGTAATGCCAAGTTCTTCCGCCCTGCGGTGAATAATGGCGCTTTTGCGACCTGTGATGATGGCAACGCGCACGCCGCTGCGCAAAAGGCAGCTTAAGCCAAGCCCGTCACGCGCGTTAAAAGCCTTAAACAGCTCGCCTTCCGCGCCGATATTAATGCTGCCGTCAGTCAGCACGCCATCCACGTCCAGCGCCAGCAGTTTTACCGAAGCCGCGTTTTTAATATCCTGTTTCATTATACCACGCCCTGGCGCACAAGGTCAGTCATGTGCAGCATGCCGATAACATGGTTTTCCGCATCGACAACCGGCAGAACAGTAATCGGTTTGGGGTGGTTGCTTTCCATGATATGCAGCGCCTGTGCCGCCAATTTATCCTTAGTAATGGTTTTTGGGCTGGCGGTCATCAGTTCCGTTACCGGGCGTTTTAAAAAGTCCACGCCTTTGCTCAGCCCGCGGCGGATATCGCCGTCAGTAAGCACGCCCAGCATTTTGTTGTCTTTATCGACAACGGAAACAGCGCCCAAGCCTTTGTCTGTCATAACAAACAGCGCGTCCTGCACGCTGATGTGCGCTTCAACAAGCGGGTTTTCCTTGCCGCTGTGCATAATGCTTTCGACGGTAAGGAGTAATTTGCGCCCCAAAGAGCCGCCCGGATGGAAAACCGCAAACTGGTTGGCGGTAAATTTGCGTTTTGAAAGCAGCGCCAGTGCCAGCGCGTCGCCGTAAGCCAGCGCCGCCGTAGTGCTCGAAGTTGGCGCAAGGCCCAGCGGGCACGCTTCCCGCGTAACGCCGACGTTTAAAACAATGTCGGAATTTTTGGCAAGCGTAGATTCCGGTTTGCCTACCATAGCAATAAGCTTTGCGCCGATTCTGCGCAGCGAAGGCAGAATGTGCAGCACCTCGCCGGTTTCGCCGCTGTTGGACAGCGCGATAACGACGTCGCCTTCCGTTACCATGCCCAAATCGCCGTGAATGCCCTCTGCCGGGTGCAGATAAAAGGACGGCGTACCGGTGCTGGCAAGCGTAGCCGCCATTTTGCGCCCGATAATGCCGGATTTGCCCATGCCGGTAATAACGGTGCGCCCGGGGCACGCCAAAATCATCTCCACTGCCGCTTCAAAATGTTCGTCTATGCGTTCCACCTGTTCCAGCACGGCTTCCGCTTCCATGCGCAAAACCTGCCGTGCCTGTTCCAGCATAACATCTTCCATCAGGGAATCACTCCTTTAAATGCAGGCAGCCCAATCAGCCGCGTACAATTTTATCTATTGCCAAAACGTCTTTCAGCAGCGCTTCAAGGTTATCAAGTTTAACCATGTTCGGCCCGTCCGAAAGCGCTTCGGCAGGGTTATCGTGTACTTCAAGGAACAGCGCGTCGATGCCTACTGCAGCGGCAGCCCTTGCCATGTGCGGCACATACTGGCTCTGCCCGCCGGACGAAGTGCCCTGCCCGCCCGGAATCTGCACGCTGTGCGTAGCATCCATCACTACCGGGTAGCCCAGCTCGCGCATAATCGCCAGCCCGCGCATATCCGTTACCAGCGTGTTGTAGCCAAAACTTACGCCGCGCTCGGTCAGCATAATGTTGTGGTTGCCGGCTTCCTCAATTTTTTTAATAACATTTTTCATATCCCAAGGCGCAAGGAACTGCCCTTTTTTTACGTTAACGGTCCTGCCGGTTTTGCCCGCCTGGTATACAAGGTCGGTCTGGCGGCACAAAAATGCCGGAATCTGCAAAATGTCGGCAACCTCCGCCACCGGCTCTGCCTGGTAGGATTCGTGGATATCGGTTACAATGGGCACGCCCAAATCCTTTTTAATCTGCGACAGAATAGCCAGTCCCTCTTTCATTCCAGGACCGCGGAACGAGCTGTACGAAGAACGGTTAGCCTTATCGAAGGACGCTTTAAAAACATAGGGCATACCCAGCTTATCGGCAATAGCTTTAGCGCGTTTGCCAATCATCAGGCTGCGCTCGTAGCCTTCCAGCACGCACGGCCCTGCCAAAAGCAGCATCGGGTGCCCCTGGCCTACTTTATAATCACCAACTGTTACTATATTCATGTCTGCCTCCTTTATTGCATGGTAATTTTATGTTTAAGCTGTTAAGTTATTGTTTTTTAGCTGCAAAAAGCTTATTGATGGCTTCCAGGTCCTCCGGCGTATCAATGCCAATTCCCTGAAAATCGCTTTCCAGCACTTTAATTTTGTAGCCGTTTTCCAGCGCGCGCAGCTGCTCTAAACCTTCTATCCGCTCCAGCATCGTCGGTTCTAAAGCGGCGTATTGCAGTAAAAAGTCGCGGCGGTAAGCGTAAACGCCAACGTGTTTATACACTTTCATGCCTTCCACCTGGTTACGCGGGTACGGAATTAAACTGCGCGAAAAATACAGCGCATAGCCGTTGTCGTCCGTTACCACTTTAACAGCGGCTGGGTCATTGTATTCGCTTTCTTTCATCGGCACTTTCATCGTCGCCATTTTCAGCCCGTCATTACCCTCAAAGGCTTTTGCCAAACGGTCGATAATGTCGGGGTCGATCATTGGTTCGTCGCCCTGCACGTTAATAATAACGTCAACGTCCGGGTACTGCATGGCAACCTCTGCCAAACGGTCAGTGCCGCTCGGGTGGTCGGGCGAAGTCATTACCGCTTTGCCGCCAAAAGCAACAACGGTGTCATAAACCTTTTCGTTATCGGTCGCCACAATTACATCGTCCGGTTCTTCCGCCTCGCAGGCGCGCATATAGGTGTGCTGAATCATCGGCTTACCGGCAATCAGCGCCAGCGGCTTGCCCGGCAGCCTGGTAGAAGCATAACGCGCCGGAATTACACATAAAACCTTCATTGCTTCTTCGTCTCCTTCTGAATGGCGTCGAGAATTGCTTGTTCAAACATCTCCTGCCCTTCGGTAATCATAATATCCATGTTTAATATGTACAGCGGCAAATCCCTGTTAAAGTAAATAAACTCGGTCGGAATTTTTACCGCGTCTTTACCGGTGGTAATAAGCGCCACGGCCTCTTTGCTGGCAGCGCGCTCGCTGATATACTGCATTTCCAGCATACCGTAATCGTGATGGTCGGGGTAACGGATAGCTTCCAAAATTTCCAGGCCGATACCGGCAAGGGTCTGCTCAAACGAGGACGGGTTGCCGATAGCGGAAAAGACCATAACTTTTTTGCCTTCCAGCATAGAAAGCTCCAGTGTATTTTCATGAATGCCCTTGTACCAGTCAGCAATCTCCACAAAGTTTTTGGGGTGGTGGATACTTTCGATAACAGGGGCGCGGTTATTGTATTTGGCAAGGTTTTTGCGCAGGTTAATGCGGCTGAACTGCGAGCTTTGGTCCGTTTTCGTCAGCAGAAACAGCCCCGCCCTGTCCAAATGCTTCAGCGGCTCGCGCAGGGTGCCGCGCGGCAGCAGGCAGCCGTTGCCAAACATGTTGTAAGTATCTACCAGCACCACGTCTAAATCACGGTACAAATGCCAGTGCTGGTAGCCGTCATCCATAATAATTACTTCTGCTTTCATTTTATCAACGGCAAACTGGCCGGTAACGGCGCGGTTTTTGCCGATAATAACGGGAATGCCTGGCAGCGTTTTCGCCATCAGGTAGGCTTCGTCGCCTGCTTCGTAAGCCGTCATAAAAATCTTCTTGCCGTCGCTGACAACGCCCAGTTCCTTATCCCAGTGCGAACGGTAGCCGCGGTTAAGGATAACTACGTTGTAGCCCATGCTTTTAATCATGGCGGCAACTTTCTGCGCGGTAGGAGTTTTGCCCGTACCGCCTACGGTAATGTTGCCGATAGAAATTACGCAGCAGTCAAGCTTCGTCTGTTTAAAAAATCCTACGTTATACAACCACAGCTTGCTGCAAACGCCAAATTCATACAAATACGAGAACACGCGCAGCACTACCAGCAGCACGCTGCCCATAAACGGCGTTTCCGTGCCGTGCGCCATCTGGTAAACATACTGAATAATATAATCGGCATGGCTCATGCTGATGCCGCCCTCGTCGTTGAGATTGCGGATATTGGTAGGGTAACGCGACATAATTGTTGCCGGCACCGTGGTAATGCGCAGTAAATCTTCCAGGTATTCAATACTGCGCACGGCGGCGCCGCGGTTTTCTTTAATAACCTGCAAAGACGCGGCACCCATTTTGGCACGGCGTTCATCGTTGCCGATAATATCAAGCAATTCTTTCGTCAGCTCCGGTACGCCGCTAATCATTTTGCAGGCGCCAACCTTGCTTAAAAGGGAATACGAATCTTTAAAGTTCTGCATACTTGGCCCGACCAAAATCGGTTTGGCATGCGCCGCAGGCTCCAGCACGTTGTGGCCGCCATGGTTAATCAGCGAGCCGCCTACAAAAACAACGTCGCCAACGGAATAAATACGGCCCAGTTCGCCGATGGTATCAATCAAAAGTACCGGGTAACGCGGGCGCGCGCCGTCCATCTGCAAAAGTTTAGAGCGCAGCCCCACTTCGTAATTAAAATTCCCGGCAAGGCGCACAATCTCGTTGGTGCGTTCCGGTTTGCGCGGGGCAATAACCAAACGCGCTTCGGGGTAAGTTTCCTTAATGGTTTTAAAGGCTTCCAGCATTGCCTTTTCTTCGCTTGGGTGGGTAGAACCGGCAACGATAACCGGGTACGCGCCTTCTATACCAAGCTCTTTTTTGTAGCCGTCCAAATCCTTCTGCGTAACTTCTGCATAGGTCTGGTCAAACTTGGTGTTGCCGGTTACATAAATTTTGCTGGGGTCCGCACCCAAATGCCGGATATAATCGGCGTCAATACTGGACTGCATGCAGAAACGGCTGACCGTATTCAGCATATCGTCCCAAATACCGTACAAATAGCGGTAAGTTTTAACTGATTTTTCGGAAATACGCCCATTTACCATCATTACCGGAATATTGCGTTCGCGCAGTGAGCGCAGCAAATTAGGCCACAATTCGGTTTCTACCGGCATAAAAATGCGCGGGCGGATACGTTTAACAAAGGATTCCGAAACAAACGGCAAATCCAGCGGAAAATAGATAATCGCATCGGCTTCCGGTATAATCTGGTGTGCCATGTCATAGCCGCCTACCGTAACGGCGGAAACCAAAATCGGTATTTCCGGCATTGCTTTGCGTATTTCTTTTACAAGCGGGCTGGTAGCTACTATCTCGCCGACGGACGCGCCGTGAATCCAAATACAGCCCTTTAAAGCAACCGCCTTTATCTCCTCATCGCGGATACCGCCAAGGCTCTGGCGCATCCTGCGGGTAAAGCCTTTTTCACATATAGAACGGTAGATGAAATACGGCATTACCAGGAAAAACGCGCCAATCATCAACAAATTATAAATTATATACATCGGCTACCCTCATTTCGTTTCCTTGCTGCGGTACTGGATTTGATAAAGATGGGCGTACAGACCGTTTTTAGCAATCAGTTCATCGTGCGTGCCGGATTCTACCAACGCGCCGTGTTCAAGCACCAAAATCTTATCGGCGTTCTTAATCGTCGATAAGCGGTGCGCAATAACAAAGGAAGTCCTGCCAATCATCAGGCGGTCAAGCGCTTCCTGCACCACGCGCTCGCTTTCAGTATCAAGCGCCGAGGTGGCTTCGTCCAAAATCAAAATGCGCGGGTTCTTAAGTATTGCCCGGGCAATAGAAATGCGCTGGCGCTGTCCGCCGGAAATATTCACGCCGCGGTCGCCCAGCATGGTATCATAGCCCTGCGGCAGCTGGCTGATAAACTCGTCGGCGTTAGCGGCTTTAGCAGCCTCCCTAACCTCCTCCGGCGTCGCGTCAAGGCGGCCATACAAAATATTATCATAAACGCTGCCGTTAAAAAGCATCGTTTCCTGCGGCACAATGCCAACTTGCCCGCGCAGCGAATCCAGCGTAATGTCCTTAATGCTGTACCCGTCGATGCGGATATCGCCGCCGCAGACGTCATAAAAACGCGGCAGCAGGCTGGCAATGGTAGATTTGCCTGCGCCCGACGGGCCGACGATAGCGACTACCTCGCCGGGGTTAACAGTGAACGAAAGCCCGCCCAGAACTTCTTCTTCGGGATTATAAGCAAATTTTACGTTGTCAAACTCAACCTTGCCGTTAACGGGCGGCAAAACCTTGGCGTTGGGCGCTTCCTTAATTGCTTCCGGCAAATCCAAAATGCCAAAAACACGGTCGCCGGCAGCCAGAGCTTTTTGAATGCTTGCCGCTACTTTGGTTAAACGCTTAATGGGGTTGGCAATGTTAACTGCGTAAACCAAAAACGCAACCAGCGCACCGGCAGTAATATCGCCGTTAATAACGCTGCGCCCGCCGTACCACATAACTACGGTTACGCCAACAGCAGCCACAAACTCAACCGTCGGCGTCAGCAGCGCGTTCAGCTTGATGTTTTTCATATTGGCATAAAAGTTTTCTTTATTCTGATTATCAAACCTGTTAATCTCGTAATCTTCGCGCACAAAAGATTTAATGACACGCGCCGAAGAAACTGTTTCCTGCAAAACGGAAGTCAGTTCCGCCGTGCATGCTTGAATTTCGCCGCCGTTTTTACGGATTTTTTTACCAAAGTAATCCATGAACCACAAAACAACCGGGAAAGTACAGAATGTAAACAGCGTCAGCTTCCAATCCAGCCACAGCATAGCCGCGATACTGCCGACCAAAACCAGGCCTTCCGTTACCAGTTCTACCGCTTTTTCTACCATTGCCGTCTGCAATGCGGCAACGTCGTTGGTAACGTAGCTCATAATTGTGCCGGTTTTGTTTTTATCGTAAAAAGCAAGGCTTAAACGCTGTAATTTGCGGAATACCTCGCCGCGGATGTCGATAACGACCTTTTGCCCTACCCAGCTCATCAGGTAGCTTTGCCCGTAAAAGAACAGGCCGCGGATAATAAAAATTACCACAATGCTGACCGCGATTACGTACAGCATAAAGGTATCTTTCTGCACCAGTACCTTATCGACAACGTCCTTAATAATCCACGGCAGGTACAAATTGCAAGCCGAAGCCATACATGTACACAAAATTGCCAGTATCAGCCTGTGCATATAGGGGCGTATATATTTTAAAAGCCTTAAATACAAACTCATTTTTTCTCCTTGGCTACGCGGAGTATCAGTTCCGCAACTCGGTTTACCGCACCGGGGGCGCCTAATCTTTCTTTAACATATTCCAAATCCGCTTTCATCTGCGCATTGCGCTCAGGCTCCAGCAGGTGCAGGGCTTCCTGCGCCGTTTTTTGGGGCGTAAAGTCCTCCTGCAAAAGCTCCGGCAGAATATGCCTGCCCGCCACAATGTTCGGCAGGCCAATATCGGGGATATTAATTACGCGGCGGGCAATAAAAGCCGATACCGGCGACGTTTTGTAAACGATAACGCAGCCTAAACCGCACAGCGCCGCTTCCAGCGTTACCGTGCCGCTGGTGGCAAGCGCCAGGTCCGCCACGCTCATCACATCGTAAATATGCCCTTCCACAATTTTTACGTTTAAACCGCTTTGTTTAATCATGCCCTCCAGCATTTCGCGCGGTATAGTCGCCGCCCTTGGCATGGCAAAATCAGTGTCAGGCTCCTGCTGTGCGATAAGTTTTGCTGCTTCAAGCAGCGTTGGCAGCATTTTTTGTATCTCCATCAGGCGGCTGCCCGGCAAAAGCAAAATCAGCCTGCGCCCAGCCCGCTTACCGGCAAAGGCTTCCGCCTGTGCCCGTTCCATGGAGGTTTTTACTATATCAATCAGCGGATGGCCGACAAATTCTACATCGGCGCCCGCTTCTTTGTAAACGTCGTATTCAAACGGAAAAATAGAAGCTATCTTGGTTACAAGCTTTGCCACCTTCGGCGCGCGGCTTTTGTGCCACGCCCAGGCGGAAGGCGGTATGTACGATACCACAGGGATGCCCTTGTCCTTGGCAAGCTTTGCCAGTTTCATATTAAAACCGGGGTAATCGACGGTAACGAAGCAATCCGGCTTACGCTCGTCCATCACCCTGCCAAAATCGCTGCGCAGCTTAAACAGCGACGGCAGCTTTTTAATAACCTCTATAAAACCCATTACGCCATGTTCTTTAATGTCGAATAAAACTTCGCCGCCGGCTTCGCGCAGGCAGTCGCCGCCCATGCCGAACACTTCGCCCGCGGGGTCTAATTTTTTCAGCGCCCGCGTTACGGCGGCAGCGTGTACATCGCCGGAAGCCTCGCCGGCAGAAATAAGTATTTTGGCCATAACGGTTCCTTTCTTACATTACTTTTAGTTTATTGCATACCAATTCATTATATATTATAACACAAAAAGGCCGGACTTTAAGTCCAGCCTTGCGTTTTTCTCAATAATTTTTCAATTTATTTTGCCACAATCGTAATTCCGTGCTCATCGGCAAGCTTAACCACCGCTTCGCGCTCGGTTAAAAGCGTGTGCCCGGCTTCAATAACCAATGCCTTGCAGCCCGATTCAATCATCGACTGAATGGTTTTTGTGCCTACGCCCGGCACGTCAAAACGGTCATCCTGCGCCGGTTTGGCGGTTTTAGCAACAACAGCGCCCTTGCCGAGTTTGCCGCCGCGTAAAATGCAGGCGTCCGTACCTTCGATGGCCTCAACCGCCATCACCGCCATGTTTTTAACGACAACCGTTTGGCCGATATCCAGCCGCCCGATTTCTTTTGCCATTTTATAGCCAAAATCCATATCCGCCAATTCCTCCGGCGTTGGCTGGCGCTTGGTCAGCACGCCCGGCCCCGGCATCAGCGGCTTAATAAGGTAAGTCTGGTCCATAACGAAAATGTCTTCGCTTTCCAGTTCTTTAACAATGGCGTTCATCACGGTATCGTCCTTACGGTCCGGCAGGGATGATAAAATTTTGATAGCGCGCATATCGGGGATAATTGCGCCCTTTTTATATAAAATTTCTTTTGTAACCTTGCCAATCATGGTTACTATTTTTACGTTATTCTTTTTTAATGTCGAAATAATTTTGCCGATTTTACCGATATGGATATCGTAATAAACGTCGGCAACCTCAGGAAGCCCGGGGTCAATATCCGGCACAACGCCGATAGCGACAATGCGGCAGCCGCGCTCCTTTGCGGATTTGGCGACATCGACAGGCAAATGCCCGATACCGGAAAGCAGCCCCAAAGTTTCAGTTTCCATCAAATTAACACCTCAGTTTTTCGGGGTTCTTAAAATGCCGCGTTCCGCCGTACGCAGGAAACGCATTAAATGTTCAACCGGCTCGCTGCTGTCCAGTTCCTGCTCCATGGTAGCAATAGCCTCCTGCAAGGAAAGTCCGCTGCGGTACAGAATACGGAAAGCTTTTTTCAGCTGGCTGCGCTCGGACTGGGGAATACCAGCACGCGCAAGCCCAACGCTGTTCAGTCCGAATACATAGGCAGGCTGCCCGGACACAATCATAAACGGCGGTACGTCCTGGTTCACGTGCGCCTGTCCGCCAATCATGGCGCTGCGCCCGATTTTGCAGAACTGGTGTACAGCCGCCAGGCCGCCGATAACGGCACGGTCTTCAACGGTGACATGCCCAGCCAGCGTTGCCACGTTGGACATAATAACATTGTTGCCGACGATGCAGTTGTGCGCTACGTGGGTATATGCCATCATCAGCAGGTTATTGCCGATAATAGTTTTGTTCCCCTCGCCTGTAGCGCGGTTTACCGTGGTGCATTCACGGAAAATGCAGCCGTCGCCGATAATGGTAGACGTGTTTTCACCGGCAAACTTTAAATCCTGCGGCACTGCGCCGATGGAGCAGCCAGGGAAAAAGGTGCAGTTTTTACCGATAAAGGTATGTTCGTGGATAACGGCATGCGGGTACAGCTTGCAGCCATCGCCGATAACTACGTCGTCGCCTACAACGGCGTAAGCGCCGATTTCTACATTTTTGCCAATTACCGCATTGGGGTGTACAATTGCCGTCGGGTGGATTTTATGCACAGGCATTATTACCGAATTCATCATATTCACTCCTCAAAATTAACCGCTCATTTTAATCTGCAAATTCCCTTAAATGATTTGCAACTTAATAATTATATTCGCAAATCAAATCCCATTTTCTCTTTCCAAAATCAGCCGTTAGAAGCGGTTAACTATAAAATACGCCGTTTTTCTTTGTTTTTTAAGCAAATACAACGTATTTTGTAAAATTATTTTTTGGGGTCCATAATGGCAAAGGTGCATTCACATTCGCAGGCAACCTTGCCGTCAACCCTGCCCTTGCAGACGCACAGGCCCATGTTGCCGCGGATTTTGGTAATAACTGCTTCGGTAATTACCTGGTCGCCGGGGATAATTTGTTTGCGGAAACGCACCTTGTCGATTTTGCCGAATACGGCGATTTTGCCGCGGTTTTCTTCAGGATAAAGCAGAGCTACGCCGCCGACCTGCGCCATGGCTTCAATCATCAAAACGCCGGGCATAATCGGGTCGCCGGGGAAATGCCCCAGAAACTGCATTTCGTTCATGGTAATATTTTTAATGCCTACCGCGCGTTTTAAAGGCTCTAATTCAATGATGCGGTCAACCAACAGCATCGGGTAACGGTGGGGAATAACTTTCTGGATTTCACTTGCTTCTAAAACAGTCATTTCTGCTCCTCCTTCAACTGATATGCTTTAATCTGCTTGGCAAGCGCCGAATTAAAGGCGTGCCCCGATTTTACTGCAATTACGTGCCCTTTGATAGGCCCCAGCAAATATAAGTCGCCGACAACGTCAAGTATTTTATGGCGGATTAACTCGTCCTCAAAACGCATCGGCGTTAAAACCTTGTCATCGTCAAAAATAACTACGTTTTCGATGCTGCCGCCAAGGCCGAGGCCCATTGCCTGCAGCTGTTTAATTTCGCTCATAAAGCCGACGGTACGCGCACGGGCGATATCCTTTAAAAAGTTTTCTTCCGTAATCTCCACGTCAAAATACTGCGTGCCCAGTTTGGGATGCGGATTGATGGAAACGAAAGAAATACGGTAGCCGTCATACGGCTGAACAGTTATATATTTATCGCCTTCGTAAACGGCGAAAGACTGCGGCACGGCGTAAACCCTGCGTTCCGCGTCCTGCGTTACGCGCCCTGCCTGCAAAATCAAATCGCAGAACACAGCCGCGCTGCCGTCCGTTACCGGCGGTTCCGGCGATGACATTTCCACGCGGCAGTTATCAACCTGCATGGCAGACAGCGCCGCCATTAAATGTTCCACCGTAAATACCTCCGCACCGTTTGCGCTTAAAGTTGTGGCACGCAGCGTCGATGTTACATTCTCCGGCTTCGCTTGTATTTCCGGCATGCCAGGTAAATCCGTCCTGACGAAAACAATGCCCGTATCAGCTTCAGCCGGGCAGAGCGTCATCAGCACTTCCTTGCCGGAATGCAGGCCCACGCCCGTGTAAGATACTTTTTGCGCCAAAGTCTGCTGATATTGTTGGTTCGGCATACTTCTCCTCCTGTCTGCTGTTTATTTTTTGCCGGCAAAACGCTGCCGGCCGTCTTTCCAGCGGTCATGTACCCAGAACCACATCGGCGGGTTTTCGATAATTTCGTGCTCCAGCACCGTAATCAGTTCTTTGGTAACATCGTAATAATCTTTTTCTTTATCTTTGGTTTTGGGCGTATACAGCGGCGGATAAATCTTCGCGCGCAGCGTACCGTCCGGATTGTTATGCATAAAAATCGGCAGTATCGGCGAACCATACAGGCGCGAAAGCACCGCCGGCCCGTAAGGCGTAATGCACTTTTTGCCGAAAATCTCTATTTCCACGCCGTCGTCATTGGTGTCCTGGTCAAACAGCACGCCCAGCAAATGCTTTTCCTTAAGCATGCGGCTGATTGCCAAAAGCCCGCTTTTGCCGCGGTTGTAAGCAACCTTTTGCCCCACCATTTCGCGGTATTCGTTAATAAAACGGTCCATTTGCCCGTTGTTCTGCTTGCGCGTAATGGAAAGCATCGGGTAGCCGTGCAAAGCTACCGTCGCGCCTAAGAGCTCCCAGTTGCCGAAATGCCCGGTCGCCATAATAACGCCTTTATTTTCTTTATAGGCGGCTTCAAGGTATTCCAACCCTTCCACCGTTACCAGCTCATTAATGTTCTCCGGTTTTAACAGCGGGAACCGCATTACTTCAACAATCATCCTGCCAAAGCGGTGCAGGCTGTCGGCGGCAATTTGTTTGGCACGCGCTTCGTCCACGCCCAGGCATTCCTGAATATTGGCAGCCGCCATTTTAAGGCGCCACTTAGGCGTTGCCAGCACTGCCACGCTGCCCAAAAAATGCGCCGTGCCGTTACGGATAAACTTCGGAGATACGCACATCATCCAGCTGAAAAATTTAACAATATAATAAAGAATCAACTTTCAACACGTCCTGCAAAAACTTATTTCTTTAACTCCGCCAGGGCTTTTTCCAGCTCTTTTACACGTTTCAGCAAATCGCCAACTTTGCGGAGATTAACTTCATGTTTAACCCAATCCTTGTACGGCTGCTCCGGAAAGCCCGCGCAGATGGAATTATCCGGAATGTTGTGGGTAATGCCGGTTCTGCCGGCGAAGGTGCAGTTATTGCCAATGGTAATATGACCGACCGTACCAACCTGCCCGCCAAAAACGCAGTTATCGCCGGCGGTTACGCTGCCGCTGATGCCGACATGCGCAACAACGAGGCAGTTTTTGCCCAAAACGTCGTTATGGCCCAAATGCACAAGGTTATCAATTTTAGTGCCTGCACCGACGACGGTACTGCCTGCGGTAGCCCTGTCGATACAGGTATTGCTGCCAATTTCCACTTCGTCTTCCAGCACCACGTTGCCCGCCTGCAAAACAAAGCTGTGTTTGCCGGTGGTTTTATCGGTAATATAGCCAAAGCCGTCGCCGCCGATAACAGCGCCGGACTGCAAAATTACTTTATTGCCCAGCACGCAGCCTTCGCGTACCACAGCGTTAGGGTATAAT
>DXVZ01000001.1:0-12228 GCA_019417125.1 Phascolarctobacterium sp. | reverse complement strand
TATAATACGCAATCGCTGCCGATTTTTACGTTTTTGCCAACATAAACATGCGGGTACAGCACCGTGCCGTCGCCGATTTCCGCACCTTCTTCAACATAAGCAAAAGGCATTACGGCAACATTGCCGCCCAGTTTCGCCCCCGGTGCAATGTATGCCTTATCACTGACGGTGCGCTTAACGTCCGCCCTGTGGCGGAACAGCTCCAGCAGCGCGGCAAAGGAAGCGCGCGGGTTTTCTACGCGGATTACCGGGCGTTTATCCGGCAGCGAAGGGTCGCCCACGCTTAAAACGATAACGCCAGCCTTGCTTAAATGGCAGTGCTCCACATACGGCGGCACCGCAAAGGAAATATCGTTCGGGCCGGCTTCCATCAGGCCGTTAACGCCCGTAACCTTTAATTCCGGCGCGTCGTTTTCAAGTTCACCATGCAAAAATTCTGCTAATTCACGGACAGTTTTTTCCATCATAAAGCCTCCTGTACAAGCAGCTTATTTAAAAAGCGGGCGGCAGTGCCGCCCGCCCTGTTAAGCCTGTTTATTTCATTTTGGCAATTACATCTTCCGTAACGTCAACGCCGCCCTGCGGCACAGCGTCTTTAATCAGCACTGCGCCCAGGCCTTTTTCCTTGGCAACTTCGTTTAAAGCGGTGTCAAGGCTGGCTTTTAATTTATTCTGCGCTTCGGAACGGACAACGTTCATTCTGGAAGCATAGTCCTCCATTACCTTTTGGCGTTCTTCGCCGGTTTTGCCTTCCAGCGCGGTGTTCATTTCCTCCTGCAAGGCTTTGCCTTTGGTGGTAACTTCTTCCTGTACGGTTTTTACAACTTCTGCCTTGCTTTCCACGGCACGCATATCAACAACGCCAAATTCGGCATTGCGGCCGCTGCAGCCAAAAGACAATAAAGCTGTTGCTGCCAAAAGCCCGGCAATAATCTGTTTTTTCATCTTTATCCGCTCCTGTTATTTTGATTTTTTCAGTTCTTTTATTACCTCTGCGGTAATATCGTCTGCTTTTATATTTACCTTTATCTTATTAAAAACAATGGTATAACCGCGCTCTTTGGCAAGCAGCGCCACCCTGCTTTCAATATCGTGCCTAATTTCCGAGGCAATCTTATCGTTGCCCTCTTTAATTTTATCCAGCCGGTTATCAATAACCTCCAGCACCTTGCTGAAAGCTTCCGGCCCCTGCTGCAAATCCTTGTTGTCCTTGGCGATATCGTCCTGCATTTTGCCGTGCAGGCTGCCGCGCAGTTCACCGGCATAAGCCGCTATGCGCTGCTGCATCGCCTCGCGCTCATCCGCTGTCTTGGCGTTAATTATTTCATTGCGCTTGCGGTTTACTTCTTCCAGCTTATCCAGCATTTCGCTGCGGACGCTTTTCAGTTCTTCTTCCAGCTGCCTGCGCTCTTCCGGCTTCATGCGCACGGTATCCAAACGCAGGCGCAGGTTAAACAGCCGCAGCTGGTAATCATTCTCCACGCTCTCACGCTCGGCGGCTAAAATTTCGTCAGCCTCATCGGCTGCTTTTTGCAGCACCGGCAAAAACGCATGCTGTTCTTCCGCCTGCTTAGCATATAACGAAGTGCGGTAATCCGCTTCGTAATAGCTGCTTTTGCTGTTCTGCTTAATCTTCTGCAAAAGCGCCAGCCCCGCAATCTGTTTGTGGGCAATATCAGCCTGCTGGTCACGGTAGGCAAGCAGCTTATCATACTCAGCCTGACCCTGTTTCAGCGCCTCGTAGCGCGGATGGCTTTTAACGGCTTCTTCCCAGTTGATGTAAGCGATTTTTTCGCCGTGCCCCGTCAGTTTGCCGCAGGCGCACAGGCAAAATACGGCTATGAATATCAGTAATGCAGTTTGCAGCTTGCGCATAATACTATCTTCCTTTCATAGCCCCACAGCAAACAGGACCCTCCCGGGTCCCGTCAGATTATTTTCCGCTTTGCAAGGTTTTTGCCACTTCGTCAGTAATATCGAGACCGCCATAAACTACGGTATTTTTTTCTACAACAACTGCCAGGCCTTTTTTATCGGCTACTTTTTTAATCGCCGCTTCAATCTTCTGGAATACAGGTTCCATCAGTTCTTTTTCCCTATTGGCGATTACTTCCTGCAGCTGCTGGTAATAACGCTGTTTTTCGGTATCGTTCATATCTTTGCTTTTTTCGTCAAAATTTTTCTGCTGGGTTGCAACTTCCTGCTTCATAGCGTCCTGCACACCGGCAATGTCCGGGGACTGGGCCAAAAGCATCTGGTAATTAACAACGCCGATGGCGGATTCGGAAGCCGCCGCCGAAGCAATGCTGGTAAACGCGCCCTGCTGCAAAGTAATGGCAAAGCAGCTCAGCACAAAGATTGCGGCAACAAACAAAGAAATCATTTTTACGTTTTTCGGATTGCGTAATTGCTGCATCATAATAAATATCCCTGCTTTCAAAATTAAATTATATTGTTAATTATATCAGCCCTGCGTTTATCTTTCAACTAATGCCTACAAATTTCCCACAATGCGGAAATAAGGTTTATCGTTGGAATAAACGTATTCGGCGCTTAAAAATTCGTGTATTCTGTAACGGACTGCGATTTCCGTCGTGTCCGTGCCTGAAAAATACTCCGTGCGCAGGCGCCATTTATTGGTAAAATCGTACTCGCCGCGGTAAACGTTCTGCCCGTCAGGCCCGCGCCGCATGTAGCTAAGCGTTGCTTTGCCCCAATGCCGTGCCCAGCCTGCCGAAAAATCCCAGTCCACTTCGTCCATCGTCAGTCCAACTTCGCCGAAAATTTCGTCGCGTTTAGAGATGAACTTGCCGATATGCGCGCGTCCCGAAATATTATCTTCGTCGCGGCCGATATCGCCGTAACCTTCAAACCAGATTTTATATTTGTCCGAGCCCATGCCGATTTCTACGCCCAGCGTACTGCCCGGCACTAATTTTACCGAAGGCGCGAGATTGTGCATTTTAACGGATTTTTCGTTTTTTAAATCCGTCAGCAGCACGTCCTCCAGCTCTTGCTGATGGCGTTTAACAAATTCTACCGGCAGCCCGCGTAGGGCGTCTGCTTTTTGCGCGTAGCGCTGCTTTAAATCCAGCAGCAAAAGATTCGGTATCGATTCGGACGCCATGGAATAATCCACGCTCTGCACAAGCTGGCCCACTGGGTAAATTACCACCTGCACCACCGTGCGGTTTTCTTCGCCGACCACGTCCACCGCCGCCTTAAATTCCGGCAGCTGCGTTTCTACCTCGCTGCGCACCATGCGGCGCAAAATGCCGCCCGCCCAGTCGGATGCGTCTACCGACGAACCCTTTAAAATATTTTCAATCCTGCTTTTAAGCTGCGGCAGGCGTTTTTCCAAAAGACGCGCCGTTCCCGGCTCCACGCCAGAAAACTCCATATCGACGTATACGTTTTCCACTGCCGCGCTCCACGGCGCAACGTACATATCAATATAAGTTACCGCGCCCGGCGTAACGCTGACGCTTTCCATCTGGTAACCGGTCAGCACCCTGTCGCCTACCTCTGCCAGCAGGCGCTCGTAATCACCGCGCGCGGCTTCAATGTTCACGCTGTCTTTGTCAATAAAAAGCTGTTCCGCCACTACCTGCATGCTTTTGCCCATACGGCTTAACAGCACGCCGCTGGTTGAGCCGTTATCGGCAATACGCACCTCAACGCGCTCTACCGGCGCAGCCCAGGCAGGCAGTGCCGCCATGCACAGGCAGCACACCAAAAGCCTTATTAACCACATAACTTATTAATTAGAACTGGCCGCCGAAGCTGAAGTGGAACCTGCCGCCGTCGTCGCCCCAGCCATAGTCCAGTTTAACCGGGCCCAGCGGGGAATTAATGCGCATGCCGAGACCGATACTGTTCTTAATCAGCCCAAGGTCGAAGTCATCCTGGAAGCGTTTGTCCCAAGCGTAGCCGTTATCGGTAAAGAGTACGCCCTGTACCCTTTTGATAATCGGGAAGCGGTATTCCAGCGTAGCCTTTAACATACTGTTGCCGCGGAACTGGTCATCTTCGTAGCCGCGCAAACCGTCGTTGCCGCCCATCGTAAAGCGCTGGCTTAAAGGCATATCGCCGTCAGCCCAGCCTGCGCCAAGGTTCAGCGCCCACACGTTTTCGCCGCCTGCACGGTAATAATAACGCCAGTCGGCAGTAAATTTGGTAAAGTCAAAGTCGCCGCCAAGGCCTGCCCATTCAACGCTGTAACCAATGCGTTTGCCTTCGTGCGGGTCGTAAATGTTATCGCGCGAATCGAATACGCGGCCCAGCGTGATACTGCGGGTTAAGCCGAAGTTTTCGTCGCGGCGTTCCTGAGCGGTTTGAGGATAATAATCTTTCATATGGCCGCTGCTGTTAAACCAGTCTTCATAGTACTGGTCGCGGTCATGTTCGTAACCGTCGGCAGTGCCTTCATAGATATCGTCGCGGTTCTTTAAGGTTATATAGTTGCTGATAAATTCGTTGTCCGTCCTGCGGCTGAAAGTCAGTTCCTGGCCGCGGCGTTTTTTATCGTAACGCGCAATTTCGTTCGCGTCGATATCGTAATCGGCATATTCGTTAGTTACGTCGTACAATACGATGCTGGCCTTGGTTTCTTTATCGTCAATCCAAGGTTTAACATAGGTAAATTCGTAGTTCTTGTTATCTACGCCGCCAAACTCCCAACGCACGTTAACGCTGTCGCCGGTGCCGCGGAAGTTTCTGTCGCCGACGGAAACCATGCCGATAAAGCCGTCAGCGTTGCTGTAGCCTGCGCCGATGCCGAACGTACCGGTGTTCATTTCAACAACGGTAATTTCAATTTCAACAGCGTTCGGTTCCTGCCCCGGATTCAGTTTAATGTTTACGTCCTCAAAATAACCGAGGTTATAAATGCGCTGCATGCTGCGGCGTGCGTCTTTGGCATTAAACGGCTCGCCCTTTTTCAGCTTCATTTCGCGGGTAATAACGTAATCTTTAGTTTTTACATTGCCTTTAACTTTAAAGTCTTCAACAATACCTTCGTTAACCAGCAAAAGCAGCGTACCGTCCGGCAGCATACGGATATCAGCTACGCGGGCGAGGATATAGCCTTGTTTGTTGTATTCGGCTTCCAGGCGCTGTACTTTTACGTTAACGTCTTTAATGTTGATAATTTTATCTTTCGGCAAGTCCAAAAGTTTTTCAATGTCAGAAGTGGAGATTTTGGTATTGCCCTCTACTTCCAATTTTTTATACACCGGGTTTTCCAGTACATGATAGGTCAGCTGCACGCCTTCCGGCACTTTGGTAAACTCCGGCTGCAAATCATAATACCAGCCCAGGCCGTAAATAGCGTGCAGGTCTTTGGCAAGGCCTTCCTGCGTCAGCTGCATGCCCGGTTTAGTAGTAACAACGGCTTCAATGTCCTCCGCTTTGGTAATTTTATTGCCTTTTACGGAAATTTTGGTAACCAGCTGCCCGATATAAGGCGCTGCCGGTTCGCTGGCACGCCTTTGCTGCGCGATTGGCATGTTCAGTACAGGCTCCTGCGACATAACGTTAGTCTGCGGCGCTGCCGCTACCGCTTCCTGTGCCGTGCGCTGCTGTTCCTGCTCAGCCTGCCATTTCTGGCGCTCTTCCATCGTCATCGGGCGCAGAGTACCGTCTTCTTCGCGCACCATCGGTTCTTTAACTTCTGCCGGCTGCTGCTGCTCTCCGCCCGAAATTATCTCACCCTCGCTGCTGCCGTCGTCAGCAACGGTTTCATCGCCGACTGCCTGCTCACCGCTTCTGCTCGGTTCGGGCGCAGCAGTCCCTTCCTGCGCGTTTCCGGAAGCTTCGGAAGAAGCGGCTTCCTGCGGCTCTACGCCGGTACCGCCTTCACGCACAACGCCTTTGCCCGGCACGATTTCCACAATCCTGCCGCCAGATTTTTTGGTGCCGTCGCTTTTATAATTCGGGTCCGAAATATCTTCGGAGGGATTATTGTGCATATAATAAGTGTATTTACCGTCTTTGCCCTTTTTAGGAAGGGATTTGCCTGATTCTTCCTGTGCTTTTCTTGCCTGCTCGAGAGCTTTCTGGCTGACAATCTGTTCCTTGCCGCCGATAGTCATGGTCTGGTTGGCAACTACATCCGCCGCCGCGTTATTCTGTTCCGCAGCCCAGACAGGCGCCGCCATCAGCATGGCTGCAAGACTCAACGACAACTGTGCATATTTTCTCTTGTTCATTCAAATCCTCCCTAACTAATCAGCATCCTGCAGAACCTGCCTGCCTGTTCTGACAAGCTGCTGCATATCTGTTTCAGCTAAATAATTTGTACTGCCTCTGCTTTGCTGTGTTTGTTGTATATTGTTTCCGGCAGGCGCCTGCTTAATAGACGCAGTTTCCTGTCCGGCTGTAACCGTTTGTGTTTGTCTTTGTTCAGCCTGTTTTGGCTGCTGCACCGGCGCGCTTTGTACGGCAGGCGCACCCTGTTCTTCGTGCGCAACGCCGGCATACCACCAGCCGCCGTAGCCAGCCAGTGCCAAAAGCACTGCCAGCGCCGCCGCAAGCTTCTGCCTGTTCCATACGGAAACCAGCCCGCGCTTTTCGCGCAGATAACGTATAGACGCCTCAGCCAGCATCAAATCAAGCTCGCCGCGCAGCCCGTTGTTTTTACGGAAGCTGCGCTGGGCATTATCCAGGCTGCATTTTACATCGTCTATATTATCGTAAATATCTTTTGCCACCGCTAAAACTCCTCTCTGCACAGACTGATAAATATATAATCTGTTTTTTCAGGATATTTTATCTTGGCAAAATTTATTATATTTTCCCATATTCTGCCGTAAAAATCAATAATAACGCAAAAAAAGCATAAAAATACCTTTTTTCTTCAATTAGCTTCTCTTTAAATCGGCAATAAACTGCGAAAGCATACCGCGGATGCGTTTAACACCGCGCTTTTGCAGGCGGTAAATATGCCCCAGGCTGACGTGGATGCTGTCCGCCATATCGGCGGCGCTGCGGTCCTCCAGGTAAATACCGGTCAGCACCTGCTGTTCCTTAACGGGCAGGCGCTGCAAGGCTTTTGCCACCCTGTCGGTAAGCATGTGCAGCTCGGCTTCTTCAAACGGCGTCCTGCCGGAAGCAGCCAGCACCTCCGCCCAGGCAACGCCAGCCGCGTTGGTGCCGTCCAGCGAAAAGTTCTTCGCATCGTCATCCACATGCAGAAAATCCAGCATCCTGCCGCGGATGCGGTGCATGGCAAAAACGCTGAAGGCAATGCCGCGCGTATAATCGTAACGCTCGGCGGCCTCTAAAAGGCCCAGCGTGCCCTCCTGCACCAGCTCCATCAGCTGCGGTTCGGGCAGTTTAAAGCCCGCCGCAATTTTAAACACCAGCGGCTGATATGACGTCATTAATTTGTTATAAGCCTCTTTGTCGCCCCCGGCATAGCGCTGCCACAGTTCCGCTTCTTCCTGGCGGGTAAGCAGCGGCGTTTTTTGCAGCTCTGCCAGATATTCTTTCAGCATGGGCATACCTTCCTTAAATTTTAGTGAAACTTTCTTAAATTTGCATTAAAAAGTTATTTTATATTCTACGCCGTACCAGTTTTCGGTAGTGTCGTAGTCCTTGTTGCGCTCGTAGTTAATGCTCATATGGCGCGACAGGTCATACTGCGCGAAAATGCTTTCGTGCTCGTTATCAGAACTTACCGTATAGCCTACCAGCAGGCTGTCGGTAAGGTACTTGCTTACCAGCAGGTTGTACTGGTCTTTTTCATCTTCGGTCAGCTCGCCGTTGTTGCTGTTCAGGCTATGGCCTGTACGCAAGCGCCCGGAGTAAATCATAAACTCGTTTAAGCCCAGCGTTTCCTTAAAGATTTCTTCCACGTCGCCCAGCACGGTCATTTCCAGGCCAACCGTCATCAGGTTCTGGAAATCGTCCGGCGATACATCCTGGTTGGTACCCGTAACTTCACGCTGCAAGGTCAGCATTTTAATAATCTGGTCCTTCGTCAGCGCCGGGTCGCTGCGTAAAATGAGTTCCATCTGTTCCAAAGGCCCGCTGACGCGCAGGAAGATGTCATAGCGCCTGAACCGCGTAGTAGCGTCAAGGTTAACCGTCGGCAAAACATTGCCGGGCACCGGCCACGCAACGGAAGCATTTTGAATTTCAAACGGCTGGCGCAGATAGGTAATCGTACCCCTGTCAACCTTGATGTTGCCGTCTATATTAGTATACACTGTACTGCCCGTAACATGCAATCCTCCGGAAAGCCACAAATCATACAAATATTTGTTGTAAAGGTGGATATCAGGCCCCAGCGTAACCTTTACGTCCAGCCCGAAGTTGCTGCTGCCTTCGCCAAGTTCCGGTATCGTCGGCATGTTAACCAGCACATCGTCCAGGCGGATATCAGCCTGAACGTGCGGGCGGTAGCCGATGCCGCCGCGGCGGCTGCCGTCTTCCGTATTGGTGCGGATAAAGTAGCGCTGCGGAATAATGCCAGCCGTGCCGTTAATGCGGCAGTTCAAAATTTCGGAAGCCAGCTCGGCGTCCTTAAATACAGCGTTAATGATGTAGGTTTTATCTTCTTCCGCGCGCAGGGCATAGTTGCCGGAAGCAGTTACCGTTCCTTTGCCCATCTGCATGGAAAATTGGTTCAGCTGTACGTCGTTGCCGGTAAAATCAACGTCCAGGTTAATGTTGTCAAAAATTGTATATGCGTCGCGCATTTTCAGCGAGCCGCCCTGCAAAGTTACTTCGCCGTAAACCAGCGGTTCTTCCAGCGTGCCGGCAAGGGTTATCTGCCCCAGCGTTTCGCCGACGCCCCATTCAACCATCGGCGTCAGCAGGTGCAGCAAGCCCAGGCGCGCATTGTCAAGGTTAACTTTAATATTCATGGCTGCCGCCGGATTGCGCCTTTCTTCACTGCTGCGCAGCAGGTCAAGCGGCATAGTGCCGCTGGCGCTTACTTTGTAAATATCCTTGCTCAGCTGCGCGCTGTCAAGATGCAAAGTGTCGTGGGCAAGGCTTAAATCGGCAGTCAGCAAATCGAAGCCGATGCCTTCAACGTCGCCGTCGGTAAGGTCAACCCTGGCTTTGCCCTCCGGATTTTCCAGGCTGCCTTTTAAATCAAGCGTCATATCAACTTTGCCGTTCAGTTTTACCGGCGCGTCCAAAAGCGCAGTAATAATTGCCGGGTTGGCGTGCTGCGCCGAAGCCTGTAAATCCAGTTCATGCGTATGCAGGTTTATCCAGCCGCCCGCGCTGACGCTGCCTGGGGCTTCCGCCTCTGCCGCAGTGCCGCCGTTTTCAGCTTCAACGGTGCTTTCGGTCAGCTTCATTTCGTCAAAATTCAAAATGCCGTTCTGCAAACGCCCTTTAAAGCGCATGGAATCATAGCTTAAATCTTTAATCTTAATTTCGTACACGCGCATATCGGCAAACGTGCCGCTGCCCTTTCCTTTAGGGTTAATTACCAAATGGCCGTCCGCCAAACCGTCGATATCCATATTCACTTTCGCCATTTTTAAAATGGAACGCAGGTTGCCGTAGATAAAATCAATATTGCCGTTCAGCGTGCGTTCCACGGTGTCAAGGCTCAGCTCCGCCGCAAAACGCCCGTCCGGCGACTGCTCGAACGAAGCTTCAACGCGGTTGTTGTGCCTGCCGTCCGCCGTCAGCGTGCCGAGAATATTCTTCAGTTCCTCGCCGTTAATCAGCACCGAATCGCTGCTGATGCTGCCGTCGAATTTAGGCTGCAATAACGTACCCGTCAGGCTGCCCTGCGCGTTAACATAGCCTTTCAGTTCCACGGACGCATCATCTACTGGCAGTTTGCTTAAATCCATATCGGTAATATCAAGGGTAAAGTTCAAATTCTGCGCCGCATCCATCGTGCCGCTCAGCAGCGCTTCTGTCGAAAGCGCTTTAATATAGCCGTCGGTAAGGCGCAGGCTGCCGTCGGGCGCATAATAATAGCGTCCGCTGATTTTATCTATCAAAAAGCCCTCCGCGCTGCCATCCGTCAAAAGCAGGCTGCCTTCAATTTCCGGTGCGGAAAGCGGACCCATTACGCTGATTTCGTTATCGACGTTGCCGGTCAGTTTAATATCCGGCGCAGCCACTGCCACTAAAGGCTCGGCGCGGATGCCCTTGGTGCTGACCGTAAGGCTTACCACCGGTTCGCTGCCGCCAATATCCACCGTGCCGTTGATAAGGTTATAGCCCTGTTCCATGGCGACGCGGTAATCAGTCAGGCTCAGCACGCTGCCGGCCATGTCAATTTCGCCGTGCGCTTCGGGGAACACCAGCCCCGCAATGTGAATATTTTTAACCTGCGTGTTGGCGTAAAAATCAATGTTGCCCAAATCGCCGCCAAAGCGGAAGCCCGCCGTCGCCGTGCCGCTGCCGTTATACCCGGCAGCCGTAAAGAAACTGTCCAGCGGAAAATCCACCATTCTGCCGCGTCCGTTAAACGAACCGTCAAACGCCACGCTGCCAGTCATGTTCAGCGCGCCGCTGCTACCTGCAAAAGCGGCAAATTTTTCAATCTGGCAGCCATCAGGCGTAACCAGCGCTTCAAAATCGACGTCCTTCATCAACAAATCGCGCCAGCCCAGGCGGTCCATATTGCCCGCCACCGTCAGCGCTATATCGCCCTTGGCGCCGGTCTGCCCGTGCACTGCAAGCAGGCCGTCCAAATCAATCGTGTCTTCGCTGCGCTCTTTCAGCGCAAAGTCGGTAATGCCTGCCGCGTTCAGCACGGCAAAAACCTCGCCGGTTTTAATGTTATATTCACCGTCCAGGCGCAAATGCCCCTGCGCCGCGTCTACACCGGCCTCGTCCATCGTTATGCGGCTGTCTACAATGGTAAACGGCAGGTTCAGCGCGGTAAGCTGCTGCCCGGCAATTTCCAGTTTATCAGCCGTTACTTCACCTTTGCCCTGAATGTTGTCCATATCGGCAAAATCTATATCGCAGTCTATCTGCGCGGTATTTCCGTCAACAGAAAGCCGCAAAGCGTCCAGTATCAGTTCGTATTCGGAAGCCTCAACGCCGCCTTCAAGCTTCAGCGGCAGCGGCTCGCCGCCAACAAGCGCGTCCGCCGCCAGCAGCACTTTTGCCTTGCCGTTTAGTTTAACGGTTTCACCGTCATCTTCCCAAATCAGGTTCAAGCCGTCCACTTCGCCGGCAAAATTCTGTATTGGCGCATACGCTGCCGCAAAGCTGCCAAAATCCGTCAGCATAAATTTATCGCTTTTAAGGTTTAAACGCCCCTTGGCATTGCTGTCTACCACGCCGGTAAGTTTTAAAGTTTCGCCGCCGTAAGTTACGGTGCCATCCACCGCAAAATTAGGATTGCCGCTGCCGTCTGCCGAAGCGTTAACGCCCACAGCCCAGCTGCCGTACGGCGTTTCAATGTTCACCGTGGCGTCCTCAACGGATAAATAGCCATAAAACGGCGTTTCCGAAGAATCCGACGGTTTTAAAAAATTACGCAGGTTCCATTCATCCTGCGTATTCATCTTTAAATACAGCTGCGGGTTTATTAACGTAATTTCCGATAAGGCACGCGCCGGTGCCGCAAGCGCCTGCAATGGCGAAATGCCGAACCTTGCTTCAGGCACCTCGGCAATGCTTTCTCCGTCCGTACCGCTGACTTTTAAGCCGTAGGCGGTAAATTCCAGCCTGCCGTTCCAGTCAAAACGCTCCACGGTAACTGTGCCGTTTATATAGTTTTGTGACATTGTTTTTACCAGCTGCGGCACCTGCGCCAAATACTGCGGCGCAACAAATTTTACCGCCGCTGCGTACATAGCCGCCATTACCGCAAAAACCAGCAAAAACATTTTCCATAACTTACTCATATCTGCCTCCGCAGAAAAATTATAATTTAACAGTTTATTTATTCTACGTCAAAAATAATCTTCCTGCCGTTTCAAAACAGAAAAAGCATTACACCCTAAATTTTACAAGATGTAATGCTTTTAATGCAAATCTATATATTTTTATTCGGCTGTGCTTTCTGCTGCCGTTTCAGCATTAGCATTAGCGTCAGCGGCTGCTGCTGCGTTTTCAGGCGCGGGCTGTTCTGCCGCCGCAGTTTCACTGGCGTCAGCTGCCGGAGCTTCCGTGCTGTCAGCTGCTGCTTCGCCTTCTGCCGGGGTTTCCGTAGGTTCGGGGAAAGTTCTCGGTTCCGGTACCGGTACGCCTACGCCCATGGAAGTATTAAGCTGTGCTTTAGATGTATTGTAG